>CAJXMG010000029.1 GCA_913056395.1 uncultured bacterium
GTTCCTGACGAGTGTCAGATGGCAGACTCTGTTTTAGCAGATTGCAATATGAATGGTCTTTTGGATGCCTGTGAGCCTGTTCAACTATCAGAGACCAGTGGAGCAGCGACCGCAGTAGGAACCATGGATGGCCCTCATCTGCTGATGACTGATCCTGGAAGCCGATCAATCGAGTTGTACGAGCGATTGGGCACGGCATGGAATCAGAAAGATGCCATCGTTCCGTCGGATGCAGACGATAACGACGGTTTCGGACTTTCCATGGCAATTTCGGATTCGCTATTGGTAGTTGGTGCTCCCAATAAAAGCGGTGACCGAGGCGCAGCATACGTTTTTGAAAAGCAAGGAAATAGCTGGGTTCAGGTTCAGATTCTTCAGGCTGCCAACCCCTTGGAAGGTGACGTTTATGGTTTCTCTGTTTCAGTGCTGGGGTCCACCATTGCGGTGGGTGCACCTCAGTCAGCGGCAGAGGATCCAGATAACCCTGTAGATGCAAATGTTGCTGACGACCCAGGATTTGTGGAAGTCTGGACTCATAACGGAACTGAGTTCGAAAGAACCGCTTCTCTAGATAATTTCGATCCATTCAATGGAGGTGGAGAAGAGTTCGGAAGATCCCTCGCCCTAACCGATAATGGTTGGCTGATGATTGGCTCACCCAATGATGGTCCTCCGGGTGGCGCAGGAAGAGTTTTTGGTTATCGGTTTAACGGAACCGATTGGACGCTGATACAGGAAATCTCTACGACAGACAGTCCCCAAGGAGCTGCGTTTGGTACAACTTTATCCTGGAGTGCAGGGACTCTAACTGTTTCTGCAGAAAGAACTCTGGCACCAGTCGTTGAGGATCCGCGAATCGGTGCAGTTTACACATTCGAAAATACAGAAGATGGAAATGCTTGGAGTCAAACTGACAAGCTGTTCAGTCTTCAAGCTAACTCTCAGGAGTACGGATTCAGTCATCAAATCAGCGGTAAGATGCTGATTGTTGGAGAACCAGGAGTCGATTCTTCTTCAGGAATGGTCCACTTATATAACCGTATGGAAGATGCCACCTGGAGTTTGGTGGAAATGATCCGACCCATCTCTATCGTCAACGGCGATAATCTGGGAATTTCGGTTGCAACTAATGGAGACTGGATTGCCTATAGCGCTGATGGTCTCTTCACTAATATTGAGCACAGGGAAATCGTTCCTGATTGCAATGCAAATGGAGCAGATGACCGTTGTGAGATTCGTTCTGGTCTGATTCCTGATTGTAATGGAAACATCATTCCTGATTCTTGTGATATCGCCAATGGTACAGAATTAGATTGTGATCTCGATGGCGTTCCGGACGCCTGTTTCCTGGCAAATGGGGGACCGGACTGTAACGCCAATGGTGTTCCCGATTCCTGTGATATTGCTTCTCTGCAGAGCAGTGATTGCAACGCCAACGGAATCCCCGACGAGTGTGAAGCAGACTGCGATGAAAATGGCACTCCGGATGATTGTGACCTGGCCTCTGGCGCGCCGGATTGTAATGCGAATGGGACTTTGGACAGCTGTGATATTGCCAGTGGTACTTCCGTCGATTGTGATCTGAACACGGTTCCCGACAGTTGCGACCTTGCCAATGGTGCTTCTGATTGCGATACCGATCTGGTTCCAGATCACTGCCAGATTGCGGCAGATCCTGCTCTGGATTGCGATATCAACGGTGCCATTGATTCCTGCGAATTGCTGGCAAATGCCGGACTGGATTGCAACTCCAACAATCGTATCGACAGCTGCGATATCGCAGAAGGTACGAGTGCGGACTGTGACCTTAACGGTAATCCCGACGAGTGTCAGATCTCTTCCGGTTTCTCCATTGATTGCAATACCAATGCGATCCCCGATGAGTGCGAAAATCCGTTCCTCGAGTCGACTCCTCCGACTTTCGTGACTTCTGTGGCGAATATTGCCCTTGATTCTGAGCTCGGGGTTTGCGGAGCAACGGCCTCCTGGACCGATCCAGAGTTGACGGATAATTGCGATGACCTTGTTGAATTAAGTTCCAGCCATCCGAATGGCGGCCAATTCCCTGTTGGAATGACAGAAGTCACTCTGACAGCGATGGACGATCACGGAAACAGTTCGACGAGTACCTTTACAGTGACGGTGACAGATGTTGAAGATCCGCAGATTACAGCAATGCCTGCCACTATTGAGATCAACAATGATCTTGATCAGTGCGGTGCAGCAGTAACCTGGATGGAACCAACGATTACCGACAATTGCTTGGTCAGCAGCAGTGGCCCCGATTTAGCCAATGGTTCTTTCTTTGAGGTTGGAAGCCATACGGTGACCTACACGGCGACCGATTCTGCTGGAAGAATGGCCACTGCCAGCTTTGACATTATTGTGACGGACGCGCAGGCCCCGGCTTTCACCAGTACCCCTGAGAACATGATTCTCGACACTGATCTCGATCAGTGTGGTGCGGTGGCCAACTGGGCTCCGGCTGTCCCCGGTGATAACTGTGCAATCCTGTCGACCACCAGTACCCATAACCCGGGTGATTTCTTCCCGACCGGTACTTCAACCGTTACGACTACGACCACTGATACTGCGGGACTGACCGCTGTCCACTCTTTCACGATTACTGTGAATGATGTTCAGGCGCCTGCTCTTTCCGATATGCCAGCAGATATGGTGGTATTGGCGGAAGAGGGGCTGTGTGAGGCCAGCGTAGACTGGTTAGCTCCATTGACCTCTGATAATTGCTCTGGTGAGACTCTCGATGGAAGTCATATGCCGGGTAGTTCCTTCGCTGTTGGAAGTCACACTGTGACTTATACTGTGACAGACACCAGTGGTCTTTCCACTACTGCGAGTTTCACCATCGAGGTCCAAGATCAGCAGATTCCCCTGTTCGATCTTGCTCCGATGACGATGACGCTTCAGGCAGACGCTGGGCAATGCCAAACCACTGCTGAGTGGGCTGCGGTAGAGACATCTGACAACTGTGGTGTCCTTCAGTTGACTTCAAGTCATCTATCGGGAGATACATTCCAGGTTGGATCGACTACCGTTTCTATGGACCTTGAAGACATTCACGGTAATAGTGCGACATACTCATTTGACGTTATTGTTCAAGATAATGAACAGCCAGCCATTTTAGATATGCCTGCAACGATTATTCAAGATAACGAAACCGGTCTCTGTGGTGCGTCTGTGAGTTGGATTGATCCGACTTCTACGGATAACTGTGGAGTTGCTGAGCTTTCCAGCAGTCACATGAATGGCGGTAGTTTTGCTGTGGGTACAACAACAGTGACATACACTGCTGTGGATATTCACGGAAATAGCTCAACCAGTTCTTTCGATATTGTTATCAATGACAATGAAGCTCCGACAATTTCCAGCCTGAGTGGAGACTTGTTCTCTTCAAATGATCAAGGTAGTTGCGGTGCAATCTTGGTTTGGGCAGATCCCAGAGCAGACGATAATTGCTCTGTTCAGTCCTTCACTAGCTCTCATCAGAGTGGATCCTTCTTCGAGATCGGTACGACGACTGTGACTTATACCGCTATCGATATTTACGGTAATCAGTTGGCTCAATCCTTCGATATCACAGTGACAGATGACGAAAGTCCGACTCTTGCAGGTGATCTTGGGGATATGACAGTTTCCACCGACCCTGATCAATGCAACGCCCTCGTCACGTGGGCAGAGCCTGAGGCTGTCGATAACTGTGCTGGCGCTACCTACAGTAGTGATATTGCCAACGGGTCGATCTTTGATCTGGGATCTACTTTAGTGACCTACATCACGGTTGATGCTGCTGGTAACAGTGTCGAGAATTCGTTCACTGTCACGGTTGTAGATAGTCAAAACCCCGTATTTGATTCGGCCCCAGAGAGCGTCACCTTGAGCTCTGAACCTGGTCAGTGTTTTGCAGAACATTCATGGGCTGCTCCACAAACTTCGGATAACTGCACCGGTTTGAATATGAATACCAGTCACCCTTCAGGAACAATGTTCTCTGTGGGATCTACTGACGTGACCATGTTCTTGACAGATGGTTCAAATAACTCTGTGCAGCACACCTTTACCGTTACGGTGATAGACAATGAAGATCCACAGTTGAGTGGTGTACCCACCGACATGGTATTGACTGCTGATCTTGCAATGTGTGGTGCCGTCGTTGATTGGGAGCTGCCCGTAGCAACTGACAACTGTGAGGTAAGTGATCTGGTCAGTGAATATGAGCCTGGTGATTTCTTCTCAGTCGGTACGACAACAGTCTCTTACTCCGTCGCCGATGGCAGTGGTAATCTGGTTACCAGTTCATTCACGGTCACCATTACAGATGATGAAGCACCAATCATTGCAACCTCTGGTGATTTGAGCATCGCTGCCCCGGTTGGTACTTGTAGTGCGTTTGTGAGCCTCCCCCCGGCTACCGCGAGCGACAACTGCCAGGTTGTGGCATTGACCAATAATCTCAATGGAGGTTCGGATGCCAGTGGTACTTTCGAATATGGGTCAACGCTGATCACATGGACCGCAACTGACGGTGCAGGTAATACCACCACATTTGATCAGACGGTTTCTGTGTCGGTCGATATGACAGACTGCAACTCAAACGGTTCACCAGATGTGTGTGAAATTGTTGCGGGTTCGGTGCTTGATTGTGACGGCAATGGAGTTCCCGACGAGTGTGATACTGATTGCGATGGCAACGGTATTCCTGATACTTGCGACATTGCCAGTGGAACAGCCGAAGACTGCAATGGAAATGATATTCCGGATACTTGTGATTTGACCTCTGGTACGAGTGTTGACTCCAATGGCAACGCGACTCCGGATGAGTGTGAGCCGAGCTTCCGCCGTGGTGATGCCAATGAAGATGGAGCGGTCGATATCGCAGACGCCATTTTCATGCTTTACACCTTGATGTTGAATGGTCCCGAGTCCGGTTGCGCAGATGCGACCGATTCCAATGACAGTGGATCCCATGACATTGCCGATGCGGTGTTCATCCTCAGTTACCAATTCGCTGGAGGTGATGCTCCTCCTTCACCGGGCTCAGATGCCTGTGGAGTGGATGCCACGCCAAATGATGGTATGAGTTGTGACAGCTACAACGGTTGTCCCTAATTCTCTGGATTGAAATCAGGGATGTAAAAAGGGCCGAAGCGAGTTTCTCGCTTCGGCCCTGATTTATTTTGGCAGCTCTTGCTTACTCTGCGTCCGATTCTTCTGCTTCCACAGACGGGGCGACGATTTCGAGTGTATCAAGAAGTATGTGGCTGATTGCCTCGAGGTCGTCCAAAGTGATGTGGTTCTGCTCTTCGAGTCCTTCGAAGACATTGACCATCGTATCCTTGAAGTCGGAATCCAACTGTTCCTTGACCTCGTCGGGAGCATTGTCGAACTCGTTAGGGTCTTCCATCACCTTGCCGAAGTGTTTCTCTTCGAGCTGACCTTGAAGCTGTTCAAATGCTTCGACCAGTTGCACGAGGCAATTTTGCAGATTGTCATTGACCGACATGTTACTCACCCTTCACTCCTGAAAGCCGCGACCGGCTGTGGTCTGGACAATTTGCTCCGCAATCTCTGGCAGGTCCACAAAAAAGCCCCGGAAGATCGGGAATTCGATCTTCCGGGGCGTGCCTGGTACAGAGCTGAACCAGGGCAATATCTGGAGAATCTCCCAGACTTACTTCTTCATTTTCGCCTTCTGCAACATTTTGACGGCGTCTGCGGGGTTGTCAGTGACCTTCTTCACACAGCCTTTGCAGCAGACACGAACAAGGGTGTTGGCAACGATGACGTCCTTCGGCTTGCCCATGCTTCCAAGATCTTCACCGCTGATGACGCACTTGGTGGTGGGGTACTTCTTGCCCTGATTGGCGATGATCAACTCATCGAGTTTCTTCAGGGTCGGAGCAGGATTTTTCATCAGCTTGCGGGCACAACCGCCACAGCAAACGCGAACGAGGCGGTTGTTGACAACCACGTCTTTGCTCTTGTCTCCCAGAGGCTCATCACTGAAGAGGCACTTGTCAGTGGGGTAGCTCGCTTTCTGTTGGGCAACAATTTTCTCGTCGACCTTGGCGAGGTACTTGGCGGGGTTTTTCTTGAAGGCGGGGAGGCAGGCCTTGCAGCAAAACTTCACCTGACGACCTTCGTGGATATGGACAAATGGTGCACCCATGGAGCCCAGGGTTTTACCGGCGACAGCGCAGGAACTGATGGGGTAGGTTTCAGAAGCGGGGGTGACCTTCTTGAGTTTGGCCTCGTCTTCGTCGAACGCAATGTTCGGGAGTAATGCCAAAGCCATGACGGTAATGAAATGGATCATGGAATATTCCTTTCCTTGAGTTTTGATTCAGGGCTTCACTCAGAAGCCGGTTCCTCTTTTTTGGGTGTCAGCAGGGTGACCCTGCACTTGACGGCAAAGTGATCGCTGTAGCCTTCTTCCCAGCGTCCTCTGAACTTGCGGAAGCGAGCGGGTCTGAAAGCATTGCGCTCGGTGTCTTTCATGAAGTCGGGAGCATGGACTGCGACACTGTCCTTGCGGATTTGCAGGCCACGACCATCGAGCAACCCAGACGAGACGATAATCTGGTCAAAGCAGTTCCAGCACCAGCCATTCCAGTAGTAGTAGGTGCCATTATCGGTGGAATTGGCGAAACCCCAGGAAGGGTTCCAAAGTCTGGGGGAGTAGTCGTTACGGCCCTCTTTCCGGGGGGCGGTGTTACTCGGGTGAGTGACGGCCCGAAGCTCCCTTACCGCCTTGAGAACCTCGCGGACAGAAGGATCCCACGGATCATCATTCAGGTCCCCGAGAAGGATGATCTCCGCAGCAGGGTCCTTCGACAGGTGACCGTCGATGATCCCGCGGGCGACCTGGGCAGCGGCTTTTCGCTTGGGAGCGCTTTCCTCAGCTCCACCCCAACGGGAAGGCCAGTGATTGACCAGAAAGGTGACTTTTGTCCCGGAGAGGGTCATCGGAACCTCAAGTACCCCCCGTGTGGCAGTGTTCCCTTCACCGATGTCGATCTTGTGAAGAGTGGATGGGCCATCTTCAGCAAAAGGTTTGCGGTAAAGTAGTGCCAGATCAATTCCCCGGTGATCGGGAGAATCCTGGTGAACGATGGACCACTGCTCTTCGACCAGATCCGGGTGACGGGTCAAATCCTCCAGAACCCTGCGGTTTTCGACTTCACAAACTGCGAGGAGATCTGTTTCCATCGACACGATCGCCTTGGCGAGGTGCTCGAGTTTGCGCTCGTAGCGAGCCTGATCCCACTCCTTCTCAGGAAGGTACTCGTCGTCTCCCGGATTGTCCGGGTCATCCTCGTAGTCGAAGAGATTTTCCAGGTTCCAGAATGCGATGGTGTATTCCTGGGCCTCTTCTGTCCCGGTATTCGAAACCGGAACGGATGTGGGGGCTTCATCTGCGGGAGATCCGCCGAGGAGAAGCAGTGACAGGAGGACAGAGATCGGATGTAGCATTTTCTCACTCTTCCAATTTTGTGGACCGTGGCATATCGTCGACCGAAAGCGCTACTGCGGCAACCCCGGATCTGCTTCAATGCTCCGGTTCCCGCAGAAAGCAGTCAGGAGTTCCATGGAGAATCACCCCACCCCGCAAAATGTCACATTTTCAATGCCGAGCCTCATTCTGGGGATTTGCGGTTGCCTGTTGCTGGGAAGCGTCTTCGGAGGATCGGTTCTGTTCAGTCAGGTCTCCGGATCAGGCTTCAGTCGTCTCTTTGGAGTCTGGCCTGCGGGAGTCGTCGAAGAATCCCATGAAATGCCGATCGGCTACGACCTCAAGGGCAAGGACAAGGCGCGAAAAAAGGTCTCCGAACAAAGGCAGTTGCTCTCATTGCCCGCTCATTACGGAAGCCTGGTGGGGGTCACAGGAAGTGGACAGCAGGCGATCCTCTGGTATCAGGATGATATGGGTGTGATCCGCAATGTGATCATTGAGGCTGATGTGATGGAGCCCTTGCGAATTGATCCGAAGTTGACCTTCAAGCGTGAAGCGGACATCTTGCGCGACTGATTCCTGCTTCAGGAATGGTTTCGCTTTTCAAGACTCGCCGGGGTGTCCTGATCCTGAAGGAACGGGATCAGTTCGTCCGCCCTTTCCCGAGCGTCTCTTTCTCCCATTTCGATAAGGGCCTGAACATATTCGGGCTGGAACATCAGCAGTGAGAGCAAGTCACTGCTGCTCGATTCCTGCGTTCCCAATCCCCGCTCCATGAATCGAAACGGACCGGGAAGCTGCGGCTCAAAGTGCCCCGCCAGTTCTCCGGGATCTTCAGAGGGTCGAGCCGTAAACATGTCGACGGGACGAAGACCCATTCGATCTTCCTCTGGCAACTTCAGTAACAGTTGGTTGAAGCGCTCGACGTTACTGGCATCGAAATCCATGGCATCGAGGAAGATGGCATTCATGAGGACTCCGGCAACCTGGGCCGGGGGAGGATAAGTTCCCTCGTTGCTCAATGGAGGCAGTACTCCGTTGGGAAGGTAGCGGGTAGAGATCGCCAGAATCTTGTCTGCGCCCAAATGCATCGCCGGTGAGAGTGGTGTCGTCAGTCGAACTCCACCATCTCCGTGCCAACATCCCTCGACTTTGATCGCGGGAAAAACCAGCGGAATCGCACAAGACGCCATGATGTGATCCAGACGGATTTTGGTTTCAATCCCGGATCGATAAGTGCGTTGCCACTCGTGGGTATTGTTGCCGTGAATCCAGGTCACCGATCTTCCACTGTCATAATCGGTGGTGGTGATGGCGAGAGAATCCAGGTGCCCCCGGAGGATGTTCTCTTCCACACCAGGAATCTTGCCGTTCTTCAGGCAGCCAGTTTGGCGCGTCAGATATCGACGAAGGGGTTGAGTGTCCACGAGCCCGCGAGCAGTGGGGGCGAGCGTACTTCCGCCACTAAGGAGTTTCATGCCCCAGCGCGAGACCATCTTGGCCAGAGACCACGTGCTGGCCTCGAAGACCTGATCCACAGTCAACTCGGACCACAGTTTTTTGAGATCTCTGGAAGCATCTGCGAGGGTTCCCCGATAGCGGGCAAGGTGAACCGCATTGATGGCACCGGCGGAGGTTCCACAAAGGATTGAGAAGCGCAGATCCGGGATGCGTTTACCGATGTAGCGCAGGTAACCGGCCTGATAGGCCGATCGGGCGCCACCGCCCCCCAAGACCAATGCGATTTTCGATTTTGCCGACATGATGCATGCACTCCCGCAGGCCCATTGATGGACGCAGTTCCTTATCTAAAGATTCCATCTTTTGGCGATTTGGGCATATCTGAGACCTCCATGCTTGCTCCTGATCGATGGACGTGGCCTCATCCTTCAGGTGGTTCTGAAGATTTCCGGACCCTGTTTTTGCGGATGGGAGCAAGGGTGCTGACGGTAGTGATTCCTGTCTGGAATGGCAGAAGTATGCTCGACAGGGCGATCTCTGAAACTTTGGAGTATCTGGATACCCTCGAGGAGGAAGCCGAATTATTGGTCGTTTCCGATGGGTGTGACGATCGACCGGAAGAGATTCTCGGACCTTGGACCGAGAGGGATCCGAGACTTCGGTGGGCAACCCTCGACCGTCACAGGGGAAAGGGTGCAGCGGTTCGCAAGGGTGTTCTCGAAGCCCGCGGAGATCTGATCGCCATGCTGGATGTGGATCTGTCGGCAAAGCCTGATTCTCTGGATGATCTGCGTGCGGTGATGTCTCCCGCAGTAGCCATCGTTTGTGGCTCGAGGGCCTTGAGTGAATCGAAGTTGCCGAAACCCCAGGGCCCCTTGAGAAGTTTGTCAGGGAACCTGTTTCGAGCCTGGGTCATGGCGATGACCGGACTTGAGATTCGTGATACCCAATGTGGCTGCAAGTTGTTTCGTGCCAGTGCCGTAAAAGGGATTTTCCAGGAGTTGAAAACGGAAGGCTTTGCCTTCGATGTGGAACTGCTGGTATTGGCGAGGGGAAGGGGACTCAAGATCGAAGAGGTCCCCATCGAGTGGAGCGACTCAGACCAAAGCAGTGTCCGGTTGTTTCAGGATGGTATTCGAATGATCTGGACCGTCATGTCTCTCAAAGATCCGTGGCAGGGGAGAGACTGACCGATCTCCGGCTGTGGTGGAACACCCGGAATCTTGACGATATATTCAGGGCAGTACCCTGACCCGAACCACTTCTGAAACAGAATGGCCAAGTGAATGCACTCTGCAGGATTCAAACGGTATCTGACAGCGGTGAGCATGCTGTTCCTGTCAGTACTTATTATTGCCGGCTGTGGTTCCGGCACACCTGAGGGGTCCGGTCAGAAAGTGAATCAGGCCCCGGCAGGCGTGACGGAAACGAGTGGGGGTGATCAATCTGAAAAGACCCCCGCTGTAAATAAACCCGCCAGCTCCGCTAACGATAAAAGCCCCGCAGGAGGTTCGGCCGAAGGCGATGACACCGCTGAAAAAACTCCCCGATCTGTGGTCGATTTCCCCATGCCAGACCTGACATTGCTGTCCGATGCGGCCTTTCAACGCAATGCGAAGATGGGGCGCCTGGTCGCAAAGCGTCGTTGCATCCTGTGTCATAAGATCGAGGGGCGTGGAGCGATCCTCCAGCCACCCCTGGTACAGGTCTCCATGCGTCGTTTGAAGCGCATGCTCGACTATGATGAGTACCTTGAGGAGCTTCAGGGTAGCGACCCGGACAGATTTACTGCCGGCCAAAAGACCTTCGACGCCATCGTCGCGGAGCAGGATGTTCTGAAAAGCATGCGTCTGTGGTTGAAGGGTTACCTCAAGCAGCCCACCTTCGACAACTCTCAGGCAAAAATGCCCTTGCAGGTGCTCATTCCTGCAGAAATCGAACAACTTGCCTGTTATGTCATTCAGTTGGCTGTCGAGGGCTATCAAAAGGGTGAAACCCCCCTCGAAGACTGACAGACCTGTCGCAACTCTCTGCGGACTTAACTGTCATCACTGGCAGATGGGTGAGGTCTGCCCAACCCGATTCACTTCCAAAACCCACCAACCGTATACCTCTTTGCTGACGGTGCAGCCTCCGGCCAGCGGGGCTAGGCGAAAATGGGGGGGTGGATAATCTAGGCATATCAAGTTTCTCTACGCCGTGTTTCGCACTCTTCGGAATGACTTCGGGGGACGTCACCCGTGAGCTGGCAACAGCAGATCGAAACACCCACTGCGGTTCCTCACCGCAGACACTTCGCGGGAGAAGCGGGGGACACCTGTGACGATTCTGAATCGTCACCTACCCTCTGACCCACTCCTCGGGTCGGAGGGTTTTTTTATGCCCTGATTTATCTGGAAAATGAGGCGTTAAACGCCGGCGAGACCCATATCGCTCTCATCGAGAAGGTTGAACCCATCTTCCAGAAGCAGATTTCTGGCGGTTTCATTTTCGTCGACATGAATGATGAGAACACCAAAACCATGGGGGCGGGTCAACATGGGGTAGGCGTAGTGAATGTTGATTTCAGCCTGGATCAGGCTGCGACAGATCATGCGGATTCCTGCACGCTCATTGGGAACCTCTACAGCCAGAATCTGACTGACAGAAGTGGGGACACCATTCTCCTCCAGAGCTTTGCAGGCGGTTCCGACGCGATCGACGACCATGCGAACGATGGCATGGTCCGCACTGTCGACAACGGAGAGGGCATGAACAAGGATGTCTTCAGCGGTGAGATGGCGCAGAATCTCACGCAACTTGCCCACACGATTATCGAGGAACAGGCTCAACTGTCTGACGTAGGGATCTGTGTAATCCTTTTCAGTCTTTAGCATCAGTAGAACCCCTTCTCTCCTCGCCAATATTTCTGAACAGGGTAGCGATCACGGGCCGCTGTTGCGACCCGGTGCGCCTCCTCCACCGGTATTGCCATTATTGCTGTTACCGGAGTTGTTATTGTTGCCGTTGTTGTTGGAGGGAGGACCACCCCAGCCTCCTCGGCCACGTCCCCAGTCATCCTGGGGGATTTCCAGATATTGCTCGTACTGGTTGGCGGTCAGGATTCCGGAAATTTCTTCATTCTGTTCTTCGCGAACCGTATTGAGAAGATTGCGGGTTTCACTTCTTCCGAGGTCCATCTCTCGGGCTTCCATCATGATCTGCATCCGCTCGGAGGAGTGGTCCACCATCAGGCTGGAAAATTGTTGGGCAGTACGATCGTCCAGTTGCAACTGTTCCGCAATTCGATTGGCTCGATCTGCCGACCTTTCGAGGGCACGTTCCTGCATTCTTTGCATGCGCTCTGCGCGTTCTTCTTCCTCGATGGCTTCAATGGTGTCACGGATTTGGGAATCAAACTCTTTGGCGGAGATTCCTGCGAGGGCGCCGCCCGTTCCGCTGTCACGGTTGCGGGGTACCTCTCTGGCAATCGCCTGCATGCTGGCACGATCCTGGACAAGTCGGTTGGCGAGGGCGGTGACCAACTCCTCAGGGATATTTTCCTCCGAAGCGGATTCAGGCCCGGTGTAGGTGAAGACCTGGGCTTCACTCTTTTCCTCAGCCTGATTCTCCAGAGTTTCAATACGCTCTTTCAGCACCTGAAGGGTGTTGTTGGACTTTTGGATCTCTTGTCTGGCCTGTTCAATCTGTCCTTTTTGTTGAATAAAGGTACCGAAGCTGACAGCTCCCAAAATCCCGATGGCGATCATTACGTATTTCATCTTGTTCCTCTCAATGAACATGGAGGGAATCCCGGAGGAAACTCTCCGATGTCCCAACCCCGCTAATTGTGGCGAAGTTGCTCCAGATCACAGGATTTTATCAACTTGATCCCGTGATTCCCTCAGGAATTGGTCTGCTTGGGCAGAAATCGTGGCAGTTTCTTCAATCAGGGCTGATTTCCACTCGGAATCCTGCAATTCACCCAGATTGACCCGCACGTTGTAAAGCGCACTTTCAACCCCGGCACGGGCCATCCAGCAGGCGGTCCCGGCATCGGTAATGCTGGCGGGCATCCCCCGTCGGGTGGCTTCCATGGCCAACTGCAGAACCTCCAGGCAGAGCCGTGCCGTGTTCATCGGTACCTCGGTGGCATGGCGATAGCCGGCCTCGATGGCTTTCAGTCGTACTTCATCCTGATCGGGACTACCCTGGGGCAACCGCATCGCCTGAATCACCTGTTCAAAGGCAGCGGTATCTTCATCCACCGCACGTAACAGATCGTCCTTCAGTTTTTGGGCATGGATGGCCAACTCTTCCATCTCCGGTTGCCTCTTGCGGTACTTGCGTTTGCCGTAGGTCAGATTGGCAACCATCGATCCCAGAGCCGCACCCAATGCTCCTGCAAGGGCGGCAATCGATCCACCACCTGGCGCCGGTGAGTCCCGGGACACTTCATCCGTAAACTCATGAATCTCCATCCCTGTCAACTCACCACGGGTAGTGGGCATGCCAAGAACGGAAGCGTCGGTATCGAATGGAGTGATGTCAGAAAGACCGAGTGATTGCACTGCTGTGGCGATGATGTCCTTCACGGGAACACCGCCGCTCGATCCCTGACTGCGAAGGTAGTGTTGGCCACTCTCGTGAATCGCACGATAGGGAACCACCCCGACGAGCTCAGATCCGGTGATGACCAACCCTCTCGATTCTGCCAGATCACGACAGGCATCGACGACGTGGTGCATGTTGGTCACGTTGAAATCGGTCAGATTGATGGAGATTTGTGCCCGTCCATATTCCGGAATCACCCAGCCCACCGCCCGGCAGTGTTCAAAGGTGCCCCGCTTCATGACCATCTCGCCGTCCAGCTTCTCAGGGTCCTGACCAAAGAAAGCGACTTCATCTGCGAGGCTGGTGCCGTTTTCTTTCAGGTGTTGGTCCAGAGCATCGCGGGAATCGAAGATTTCCCCCGTCAGATTGGAGGGCCATTGTCCCTCTGATTCGGAGTAGCGCAGAAGTTTGCCGCTGGAGTAGTAGGGGGTTTTCTGTTCGATGCGAACAGCACGACCTTTTTCGCGAATCTCCATCGCCAGATCATCTGCTTTGGGTTTGTCACGGGTATTCAGGTTGACGTTGTAGGCGATCAGGAATTCCCGGGCACCGACAGTCACCACCCCGGGTCCTGGCTTGAACTCAGCGGGTCCAAAGTCCGGCTTCCATTCGGGGTCCGTCATTTTTTCAGGAAGCGCTTCATACTCACCCCGACGAACATCTGCCAAAGACCTGCGATCTTCCGTCAGTGCGGCTCGGTCATACATGTAGACCGGAATCTCCAACTCTTCACCGATTCGTTTGCCGACAGCCCGGGCCACCTCGATACAGTCTTCCATGGTGACACCGCTGACGGGGATGAAGGGGCAAACGTCCGTTGCGCCATGACGGGCATGAGCGCCGTGATGTTGACTCATGTCGATCAATTCGGATGCCTTTTGCACCAGTCGAAAGGCGGCCTCTGCGATCGGGTCCGGTGCTCCCACCAGTGTGATCACAGTCCGATGGGTGTCAGAGCCAGGATCCACATCTAGGCAACGAACTCCCGGAACTGCGGTGGCGGCAGCTACGATCTGGTCGATTTTGACCTGATCCCTGCCCTCGGAAATGTTGGGAACACATTCGATCAGGCCCTCTTGGCCTCTGTTTTCGCTCATCGAAACCTCCTGAAGTCCACATCATGCTCCAGATCCGCAGGGTCATCGAGTTATCCGCAAAGACGAATCGGCGCCCTGAACCTGCGAAATCGCGGATTTTCGGCAAATCTCAGATATTTCTTTCAAAAGGGGATACTTCACTCCTGAAGGCACGTTCCTCCATTGCATGAATTGTCACAGGCCTTTCTCTGGCCCAAAAGTTAGCGAAGTGGGGTAGGACGTGTTGTTTTGGGGCTGAAATCCAATTTGATCTTTCTGGTGCTCTTTCTTGCATGGGGAATGGCGATCTGGTTCACCATCGATTCCTTCCTCAAGGCAGAGCAGTGGAAGCAAACGGTCCAAATGGGATTCAGCCAGCCTGAAGAGCTGGTGAATCAACAAGCCTCCGCGGACAACGGGGAGCACTCTGTCCAAATATGGCAGGGGTTGAGCCAAAGACTGATCGAGGAAGATTTCAGGATCCTCACTGAAACCTGGACGGCACTTGACCAGTCCAAAACAGTCTCCAACGAACTCGTCGAAAATCTGGGGTCGGTCATCCGCAGAACCCTGTTTCGGATGTGTAGCCAAGTTGGCATGTGCATGGAGAACAAGACTTCGATCATGCAGAAACAGCGCGAGTGCAGTTCCAATCAATGTTGCATGAAATTCAAACTCTGCTGGCCCTCTCCCTTGTCCCAATATCTGGTTCATTTTCAAGAAGAGGTCCGGTCAAGAAACTTGAACTGGGGAGACTACAAGGAAAGCCGCAATCGTTGGGTCAAGGCTGGCGATGATTTTTGCTGCAAAATCAACGAGTTGGCATTGATCTGGCGGGATCTCGATCATCGGATCCTGTCACAGGAGCGTGTCTTCAATACAGAGTTCAGAGACAGAGTGGATCAAAAGCTGGAGGATCTCGCTCAAAAAAGTTCTCATTACTTCAAGCACTTGAACGGATTCATTGATGAGATGGAGAGACTGTCTGAGAGCCATATGAAATCTCTGGACCTCAGGAATACAGGATACTTGCTTGGGCTCTTTCTCCTGGCTCCCCTGACCTATCTCGTCATCATCTTCAGTCTGGTACGACCTGTCTCTGTCGAGAGGCAAGAGCCCACAGAATTGGCGATTTCCGGAGTGGTTCGGAAATCACAAAGACCGGACTTTTCTGACTTCGAGGGAATGAAATTGGAAACGCTTCCAGACGGGGATGCGATCAAGATTCTCCGATCCATGGCGGGATGGAATTGTCTGATCATTGAAGACGATGCAGAAGGCCGTCAATTCTTGCAGGAGATGCTGGAAGATTTTGAACTTCATTGCGTCGGAGTCGAAAGCAATAACGATTTGAGCGTGGAGCGACTCGAATCCTATGATCTCATCGTCAGTGATGTCTCTCTGGGCCCTGACAATCTCAATGGAATCGATTTCACTCGAATGATGCGTGAGAAGGGCTGCACGATCCCTGTTTTATTGGTCTCAGCCCATTTCCCTGCGGATGCGATGAAGTGGGAGCAATCAGATTCAGTGACTCTGGGTATTCGTAAGCCACTGGAGTACTCATTGCTGGTTGGGGGATTGGCAAAACTGTTCGAGCTTCATGGAGAAAACGGACCGCTGGAGTTCTCCTAAAATTGATTCGAGTTCTCCTAGAGTTCCTGTTGTTTCACCTTTCGAACGGTGATTTCAGGATCGTCGACAGTTCCCATCACCCGGAATCTCAGCAATCGATTGGCAATATCTGAGATGAGCGGGGTTCCGCCGAGGGTTTGTGGCTCAAAGACGAGATCGATGGTGCGATCGAAGTTGAACTTGCCCTTGCCAAAGATCTCACCGGTAGGACTGTCCAGTTTCAGCGATCCCATTCCTTTGAACTCAAAAGCGGAATTGGCGATGGTGAAGATACCGTCCGCCTCTTTGATTTTATTGTTCCTGCGATTGAGCCCTTCAAAAGGGTTGATCAAAGCGCCGGCAATCAATGGGATGCGCGCGAGGTTGCCGTTGCGAATCTGGAATGATCCGTCACCGAAGGTTGAGCCCCCTTCACCGACATTACCTGCGAATCGGGTGTCAATCCCGGTTGTTCCCGCAATGTCCGGTCTGCCAAACAGATTGCTGGAACCCTCTTCAAGTTTGAGACCATCCACACGGATCTCACCGGCATAGGTTCCTGCCTGATCATTGAGGTCGACAAAGAAAAAGCCGTCGAGTGTTCCCCCATAAATACTGGCGGGGCCGATCTCGGCCTGGAAAAGACGTGATCGGTCCTCGGGCAGTTTCTCTAACACCCAACCGGTCGGGAGTTCAAATGTGTCTGCACCACCGTCAGTCAGTCTGGGGTGAGTTTTTCCATAACTGAAGTCGAGTGTTCTCGACTCGGGAATCGTGGCGAGAAATTTATTGAAATCCAGTTCGAGGTTTCGCAGTTGACCATAAAAGGTGTGTCCGCTACCCGGTTCGATACCGCCGTGCAGTTCAAAATCGGCGGATAATTGATCCGCATTGATGCCGAAATCGAGACCGCCATTTTTGAGTTTTCCCTGGGCGTCGTACTGCACGATCTGGATGTTCTCCCCTGAAGCGTTCACGCCGAATCGGTGCAGAATGTCGAGGGTGCCGGTGGCTTCCCCGGCGATATTCATTCGCTGAAAGAATGCCTTCGGATCTGGAGGAAGGTTGGAAACAAACTTCTCTTCGTCGAGGGGTAAACCTTTTTTGTCCGGTCCCTCTTCGATCAATAGTTTGATGGCCAGCAAGGAAGCCTCTTCGCCCAGAGGAACCTCAGAATCGTCAGGCCCGATTTCTCCTGACACACGGATCACAGGAGAAGTGGTGGGATCCGTATAGAGCTCGTCCAGCCGAACCCTTTTCTCAGTGCTGGAGAAGACGACCTGCCCACCATGAAAGACCAACGGGTATGGAAGAGCGTCGTATCGTAGTTGAAGGGGTTCGGCAACTCTGGAGCGAACGTAGACACTCAGATCCGCAGCGTCCTTGCGATACAGTTCGACCACGGTATCGAGAGCCCCTCCGCCGTTGAGAATATCGAGGGCACGCAATCTTGCTTCGACATCGTCTGGCAGTGCCGCCAAAAGCTCCTCGTCGGGAACGAGTCTGGAACTCTCGAAGGGGAGTTCCATATCCCCGTTTGCCAGATCCACATATCCGGCTTTCAAATCCACAGGGCTGACCCCGTGCATTCCGTTAAGGCCACGGAGCAGCATCTTTTTCGCGCCTATGTCGAAGATGATTTCTCCGCGGACATCGTTGATTCGATAGGGAAAAGCCTTGTGCGACAGGCTCGCCCGATTGGGTTTGACGATCACTTTCAGTTCGAGAGGATCGCCTTCTTTCAACCGTTCCATGGTGATGGCGAGGTCTGAAACCCCTGAAGGGTTGTAGTCGTCGTAGAAGGGAGAAAACCGATCACCCAATGCGGTACGAACCCGATCATCCACCGGAATTCCCGTTCCCTCGATCAGTAGATAACGTGCTCCCTGGCGAACCATTTCAAAAGATCCACGTGCCCTGACTGGTGTTTCGGGCAAGCCGCCTGCCAGATCGATCTCCAGAAGATTCGGGGTATAGCGGATCTCTCCACTGATGTCGCGCAGGGGATAGGGGTAGGGTGCATAGTTTCCATCAACCTTGTGAAGAGAAAGGGAGATCTGGCTGATTTTTGGTGGATACTCTTCACCAGTCGCTGATATGGAAAAATCAAACTTCCCCGAAGGGTTATAGGTTTCCCAGGCATCTTTCCCTACCTGAGGGAGAATCTCATAAATCTGCGGCTCAAAGGAAAGCCCCTTCAGCGAGGCTTTGAGATCACTGGCTCCAGGCTTGAGAGTGTCCAGTTTGATTTCACCCTCAAGGCGTGCATCCGCTCCGAACACTTTGCCGGTCAAAGGGTTTCTGAAAGAGATGGCTTCGGGAGTCAGGGTCAATTCTCCGGAGAGAGATTCGAGGGTGACAGCAGGTTCTGCCAGTTGAAGGTTGCCCTCGGAGATGTTGACCGTCATAGAGTTGCGGATCTCTTGAGCGTTCCGGAAGAACAACTCATGTCTAAGGGAGGCGACTCCACTGGGGTTGTATCGATCCCAGATCTGTCGCAGTGCGGGTGGCATGCGCCGTCGAAGTTCTTCGTTCAGGGTGAGTTCGTCGACTTCAAAAACCAGTTCAAAGTCACCCAGGGCAAGGCGTCCTCCACCATCGAGACGGATACTCTTTACTGAAGAATCAAAGGCCACACCGTCCATCACCCAGAGCTCAGGATCTTCGGCTGAAACCTCAAAGCGCAGCTGACTGATATCGAGTCCACCTGGGCTGTGAACCACCGTTTCAGGGCAAGTCTGCAGTTCCAGATTGGTGATGGCAAACTCGGGTGGGTTCAGGGCCGTTTCTGTCGGAGTGATTTGAGACTGCTCAAAGGTCAGTGGTCCCTGCATCGGTGCCGTTGAACTCCTGAAGAAGGAGAGCAGGGTCAAATCACCAAAGTCATCGCGCTCCAGAACGATGGTCGATCCATCCAGTTCCACCCGGTCGATTTCAAAGTCACCTGTGATCATTGCCAATATCGAGAGATCCAGGTCGAGTTGACCGATGCGGATCAGTTCGGGGAAACGACTGCCTGCGGGGGAGTAAACGACCAGATCCTTGACGAGGATGGTGGCGGGCCATTGCCACTCTACATTTCCGATTCCGAAACCGGTGGTGATTCGATCTTCAAGAAGGGTCTGTGTCCTCAGGTAGAGCTGCTCAGGGCTCAAGACCCGTTCTGCAACCCAGAAAACGACACCCGCAAGACACAAGGGGAGAATCAGAAACAGGATGATGCGGTGACGTCGGCGAGCCAGTTGGCGCGTCCGTGTCGGTTTGGAAACCCCTCTGGGTAAAGGGGGCGGTTCAGTGGGGTTTGTCTCGGGAGGTGTACTCACCGCTCCATTCCCTTCTCCAACTCTGATTCAACTTTCGGTTCGTTCTGATTGCCACTGTCCAGTTCCTCACTGACAGCGATCCTCTGAATCCTTCTTCCCAGAAGGCATGTGACTTCATAGGGAACCAGCCCGCACCAGTCCGCCATCTCCCGGGCGGTGATTTCATCGTCCCCATCCGATCCCAGCAAGGTGACCAGATCACCGACCGATACTCCGGGGACATCAGTGACGTCGACGATGGTGTAGTCCATCGTCACCCGGCCGACGACGGGGACCCGATGCCCCCTGACCAGCAGTTCTCCCTTGTTGGAGAGTGTCGTCGGCAAGCCATCGTGGTATCCGATGCTGATCGTCGCCAATCGTGAGTCACGGTTGGTGACGAAGGTTCCACCATAACCGATGGGCCGGCCCTCGGGATGATCCCTGAGGTAGACGATTTGACTATGGAGGGAGAGGGCAGGGTTCAAGCTGACGGAAGTGGGCAAATGGCGGGTAATTCCATAAATCCAGCCCCCCAGACGGACCATGCTGGTGCTCCCGGAAAAATGATCCAGGGCCGAATGGGTGGCATCGACATGAATCAGTTCCGGAGTGATGTCTCTGGCTTTCAGGTCCGTGAGGAAATCTTGAAACAGGGATCGCTGGAGGTCGGTTTGATCGTGATCTGCAGGGCTGGCGAGGTGGGTGCCGACGCCCTCCAGATGAAGCCACGGACTCTTGGCAATCTGACTGGCATGTTGGCCGGCATTTCCATGGCTGACTCCCAGCCGACCCATCCCGGTATCGACCAGGAGATGAACCTTGACCTTTCGACCCAGAGTGATGGCCAACTCTTCCAGCTCCGTGATCCGTCCAGGTGAATGGATGGTGACGGTGATCTCGCGATCGATCACTTCTGGAAGTTCCGTGGGGAGCAATGCTCCGAGTACCAGAATCGGAGCTTCGATCCCCTCATTGCGGAGATCGATGGCTTCACGGGAAGATCCGACTCCGAGGTAGTCGATTTTTTCTGCCTGCAGTCTTTTGCAGACCGCAATGGCACCGTGTCCGTAGGCATCCGCTTTGACTACAGCGAGAATCTTTTGCCCTGGAAGCAATGACCGGGCTTCCGCAAGGTTGGCAGAGATTCGATTCAGGTCAATCCGTGCCCACGCACGTTCGCTTCTCATGAGCGGCCCTGTTCCGCCAGTTTCTGGCGACGCACCTCTTCTGCACGACTGACTCGAAGGTATCGCGGTTGCAGTTGGTGGGGGTTGTCCCAACCGGGGGGAGCCGGAGTTCCTGAAGCGATTGCCTGCACCCATCTTGAGGCGAGGATCAGACCGGATTTGGCAGGGGGCTGATCCCGTTCGATACTGGCAACGGGATTGCTTTCAGGCCAATCCACATCCCTGCAGCCACTGCCGACGACTCCCATCCCCTCGGTGATCAGCGAAGGAAGTTCCTCCACTCTTACCGCCCGTTCATCTTCGATAACTTCGATGTTCCCCTCTTTGACATCGAAGATGCCCAGATCCCGATCTCCACCGCTGGCATCCAGAATGGCGGCCCAGCGTCCGCAGGTTTCTGTTCCCAAACCGTGGATCATGCACTCGAGCGATGAAAGACCGAGAGTGGGGATTCCGAGTGCCCAGCCGATCGCCTTGGCTGCGGCAACTCCAATTCGTATTCCGGTGAAGGAGCCGGGGCCTCGGCTGACCGCGACGATTCCCAATTGGGATCGTGAACCATGCTGACCGATGAGGTCATCGATACGGGGCATCAGTTCCTTGCTGTGGACCAGTCCAGGACTGAAAAGTTGTTCGTCGATGAACTCACCGGCGACGGTTCCCAGTGCGATGGAGCCTTGTCTCTGGCTCGTTTCAATCATCAGGATCCAGCGGTCATCAGCGGGGATCTTTTGTGCAGAATTCTCTGACATCAGTGGCGGTCTCCGTATCGCTGATAAAAGTCACGGGCATTGTCGGCATACTTGCGAGCGGACCATGCGAAACTCTCACGCTCTTCATCGGTGACTTCGCGAACCACTTTTCCGGGTACACCGAGCACGAGTGACCCATCCGGGATTTGACTTCCCGGCGGAACCACCGCACCGGCAGCGATCAGGCAGTGATCGCCGACGACCACATCTTCCAGCAGGACAGAGCCCATGCCGATCAGGGTGTTGGAGCCGATGCTGACGCAATGGATGATGGCTCCATGGCCAATGGTGACGTCATTGCCGATGGTCAACGGCTTGTCCGGGTCGGCATGGATCATCGTCAGATCCTGCACATTGACCCGTTCTCCAAGAGTGATGCGGGCGTCATCTCCCCGAAGCACTGCGCCGTACCAAATACTGCAGCCTGCCCCAAGGTGCACATCGCCAACGATGGTGGCGCTGCTGGCATGGTACCAGTCGTCCTGGCAGTGAAACCGCTCACCCAGGCGCAAATCCCGGGGAGGGTTGTCGGAGAGATTCCCCTGATTGATCTCCGTCATCGCTGTGCTTTCCCGTTGTGGAATATGGTGAACCTGGCCCCCGGGTCTCCCCGGCATTAACTCCGGATCTCCCCGGCATTAAACGGGGCCCTTGCCCAAGGCCACTATCACTCACGATAATCAACACCGGGGGATGCGGCAACGCCTGCGAAGGGAGGAGTTCGGATGCCACATGCGATTTTGGTGGGGCAACTGGATCTGGAGGAGGTCTGGAAAGCCTTCTCTCCGCACAAAAAGGTCGAGGGTGCCCGGGTTCAGAATTGGTCCGCCTGCTTCATGCGCAATGATGCCAAGCAATTGCTGTTCCGGTGTATCGCCCGCGATCTGGGAGTCACCCAGACCTTCTTTGCTGTGGTCGAGGACAAGGGCAAATCCTTCACGGTCAAATGCGTGGATGATCCCAATCTTGAGAAGGGCCCCATTATTCAGCAGATGATTGCTCATATCAGTTCTGATCTGATCGACCGGGGATTGCGACTGGAAAAAACCAACCTTGCCGACCTGCAAGGGATCGATTCCCAGGAGGAGGCTGAATGAGTCGTCGTTGGCTGGTGGGTTTGTTTGGGAGTCTGCTCTTCATCCATCTTCCCCTGTGGGCGGATGAAGATGTGGCAGACCCTTCTGCAAAGGAGCTCGTGACTCCTGATCTGAAACCTGGACCGGTCCCCGAGAAGTTTCGCAGGGTGACCACCGCATTTGAGACCTCCATTCCGGTCTTTGGTGTCCATGTTCTGGCGGTCAAGGGTTTTGATGCTGCCCGGCACCGGCATGTGGCGGCGGTTCTCGCCGAATATCTCGACAACGATGAAGATGGCAAGGCAGACAATCCACAGGTCGTCGAAGCGATGGCTTCCAGAAGTATGGCGATGGTGCTCTTCAAATCGGAACGGGATATGGATCGCATCGATCGTTCCGGAATGGAAGCCTACGACTTTCGTTATCTGCAGGGGCAGTTTCAGTCAGAGACCCTGCCCAAAGGTGAGTTCGATGCCACCCTCGAAGAGGTACTGCATTTGGTCACCATGGGTTATGCAGAAACCTACCCGCGGATCTTTGGCACATTGCCGGGCACTGCACTCAGCGAGTGTCTCGACCGGGCTCGCGGCGGCCACTTCTCGCAGGTTCCACGCAAGTACCCGGAAGAAGCGTGGTTTCACTATGACGACCGCAGCTGTGAATACGGCTGTATGGGAGTGGAGTACCTCTACTGGGGATTGACGTCACTTCTCGGTGCCCAGTCCGATCCGCGGAGGGGCCGTCAGATCGCGGATGAGTGGCAACTGAATACTCCCAGCCTGATGCGTGAGAGGGATCCGTGGCTGACAGCCCTGTTGACGGATCCCCGTTACCGCTGGGCCAGCAAGCTTCCGGATGGCGATTACGCTCCCGCTCCCAACAAGTAGGACCTTCAGGATCTCGCTATATCCACGAGTGTTTTGACCCGTTCCACATCCACCGGTGAACTCACGCCACCCGCCTTTTTCAGGGAAGTTCCAACGATGACTCCATCGGCAATATCGAGGATGGCGCCGATGTTGTTTTCATCGACACCGGATCCGACCAGGACGGGAGTTGAGGGAACCGCCTCCCTGACCACCTGAAGTTCCTGCAGGTCTGCTGCAGCACCGGTCGCAGCGCCGGTGACGATGACTGCTCCTGCCTGACCGCGCAGTGCCACATCTTTTGCCGCCTGGCTGAGGTCAAAACCATCCGGGCGAAGGGCATGCTTGACTCCGACATCCGCGGCGATGGCGATGGCCTCTGCACCGAGAGCCTTGCGTTCACGCAGGGTTTGGTGAGCCTTGCCTTCGATCCAGCCTTGATCTGTGAGCATCGCTGAAGTGTGAACGTTGACGCGGATAAAGCAGCCGTTGCTTGCGGCAGCGATGGCAAGCGCCGCAGAAGCATCGTTGCGCAGGACGTTGACACCCACAGGAACACTTCGGTTCAGATCGGTGATCGCCTGCACGATGGCGGTCATGTCCGCCACCGTGTGGGGCGGGACCTGATCGGAGAAGAAAGGAGCATCGCCAAAGTTTTCAACGATGACTCCTGATACGCCACCATCGAAGAGGGCGCGGGCATCGGCGAGGGCGTGGTCGAGGATCTCATTTCTGGAGAGGGTGTGCCCGGGACTTCCAGGCAAGGCGGGAAGATGGACGACGCCGATCACCGCGCGTGAGCCGCAAGGAAAAGGAAAACTCATCGGGACTCCTCTCGAGGAAAAGTATCTTACCCTTGACAGCGGTGGGGGGCATCGTTGTGCTTGGCTTTTCAGGGAAGACACTCGCCCCGCTCAGGAGAGGCAGTTATTCGATGAGTTCGAATTCACATCAGGATCGCTGTGTGATCGTCACCGGTGCCAGCCGCGGTCTCGGTCGGGTGCTGGCGATCGAATTGGCTCAAGCGGGATGGAGAGTGGGGGTCGTCGCACGTGACGGAGAGGCTCTCGAGACACTCGCCAGCGAGCATCCCGAAATTCAGATGGCCACTGCGGATCTCACCTCTGATCAGGAAGCCAAAGAGGCCATCGAAGCTTTGGCCACTTCCATGGGCAGGCTCGATGCCATCGTCAACAACGCAGGCAAGGTCCACTTTGAACCTTTCGCAGAAATGAGTGCGCAACGATTCTCACAAGTGATCGGGCAAAACCTGATGACGGCGATCCATTCGACGAAGGCAGCCCTGCCCTGGCTGCGGAAGCAGGAATCAGGCTCCATCGTCCAGATCTCGTCGATTTCAGGAATTCAG
Organism: uncultured bacterium; assembly: GCA_913056395.1. Lineage (GTDB taxonomy): Bacteria > Planctomycetota > UBA8108 > UBA1146 > UBA1146 > UBA12191. The sequence continues at coordinate 24,771 of CAJXMG010000029.1, forward strand.
CCCCTCCCGGGGGGATCCGCCTACGCCGCCGCCAAACATGCCCTCGTGGGCTGGTGCAGGTCCATCTTTTCGGAACTTCGCCGTGAAGGGATCCGGGTGAGCCTGATTCATCCAGGGTCAATTGCGGCTGAAAGTGCTCAAATCGGCTCTGAGAAGGCCTCTGTGACAGATCCGCTCGATCCCGGGGAAGTGGCTTCGGTGCTGATCCAGCTGCTCGAGGCCCCTCCCGGGACGGTCCTCAGCGAGGTCGAAATCCGTCCCCTCCTGCCCCCTGCCAAATGACGGAAACCCAATAATGGCAACAGGTTGACTCATTTTCGCAGGAGCGGTACTCTGATCTGCTTGTGCCCGGTTCCAGTTTGGCTCCACTTTCCCTTCGATCCGGCTAGGATGTGAGTTCGGGAAATCGACCCCGGAATGCGGCTTGAAGAGTCGTGTTTCCGGCGGTGGGAGTGTTTGTCCGGGACGGGTGATAGACCCACGGGAGAGATTTGATCAGACCGACCATCATTGCGGGGAACTGGAAGCACAATCCAAAACGTTCCGCTGGCGAGTCGCTTTGGCGAGGAGTCATCGGAGGGGTGGAGGATCGTCGCAACCATTCCGACGTCGATCGTCAGCAATTGGAAGTGCTGATCTTTCCGCCGATGCCCTGGCTGGGCTGGATTGCAGGATGTGCCGAAGAGGCCGCAGCAGTCGGTTGGGGTGCACAGTGTGTTTCAGAGTGCACCACCGGTGCGTTTACCGGTGAAGTCGGTGCAGAGCTGGTGCGTGACTTTGGTGCGCAGTGGTGTCTGGTTGGCCACTCGGAACGCAGGACCCTTTTCGGGGTCGACGACAACAGCGTCGCCCGCCGTGTTCGGCAGGCGCTGGATCATGAACTGAAACCGGTGCTGTGCATCGGTGAAACGCTCGAGCAGCGTGAAAGTGGGGAGACCCGCCAGATCGTCAGCGAGCAGTTGGAGAAGGGGCTTTCCCTTTGTAAAGAGGGAGAGTTTCCTGTCGTCGCTTACGAGCCGGTCTGGGCGATCGGTACGGGGGTGACGGCGACAGTCGAACAGGTAGCAGAGGTACACGGGTTTCTCAGAAACCGGCTCTGCGAACTTCAGGGAGAGGGCGCGCAAGCGACTCCGATCCTGTATGGCGGCAGCGTCAAGGCAGAGAATGCCGCGGACCTTTTGGGTCTCGACGATGTCGATGGTGCCCTTGTCGGGGGAGCAAGTCTGGAAGCGGAAAGCTTCCTGGGGATTGTAGATGCCGGATTTGCGTGTCGAAGTGGCCGCAAGCCGGAAACTTTTTGAATGAGGTGAAGCCGTGTTGATTTCGGTTCTTTACGTTCTTCTCGGGTTTGTTTCGGTGTTGATGGGCCTGGCGATCCTCTTGCAGGAGCCCAAGCAGGCCGGCCTTTCCGGGGCCTTTGGACTCGGCGGCGACAATCAGATGCTGGGAACCAGTCCGGCCAGTGGCATCGCCAAGTTGACCCGCCTGTTGGCTGTGGTCTTCTTTGCGTTGTGTCTTGGAGTTGGCATTCTCGCCAAGGAAGAAAGTTCCTCATCGATGCTCGAGGATGATCCTTCCAACCCGGCGCTGACCACCGATGAGACCGCCGGTGTCGATGTCGGTGACGCACTCGGAGGTGACGTGGCCGGTGAAGGCGGAGCCGTCATCGAGGTGGTCGATCCTGTGGCTACGGGGAACACCGATGCTGCAGCGACTTCCACAGAAGGAGAAGCGGCTGAGGCTACTCCCGCTGAGACCACACCCGCTGAGGCCGATGGTGAAGCAGATGCTGCTGCAGAAGATGCGGCTGGCACCGCTACTGAAACAGAGACCACTCCTGCAGAGGGATCAACCCCTGCCGGTGGAGCGGGACAGAGATAAGACCTTGGCTTCTCCATTGCGCAGCATGACCGGATTTGGATCCGGAGACGTGAAGGGGAATGACCTGCGGGTCAAGGTGGAGTTGAGGTCGGTCAATCACCGCTATCTCAAAGCCTCCTTTCACCTGCCGGATCGTTTCTCGTCTTTGCAGGGCAAAGTGGATGCCTGTCTGCGCGAAAGAATCGAAAGGGGTGCCATTCACCTTTCGGTTTTTGTTGAAGAAATGAACACCGCAGTGGCGCCGATTGACGGCGAGGCGATTGCGGCAAGATACGAGCAGCTTTGTCGTTTGCGTGACGAGGTTGCACCGGAACAAGAGATCCGTTTGATGGATGTGGTGGCCTTGCATGAGGCGTCCTCTTCCTCCGGATCGGAAGCGAACGACGAGACGGACCAACAGTTGTTGGAAGCGGTCGAAGCGGCCATCGCAAATCTGCGCCAGATGCAGGAGAGCGAAGGAGAGCGGCTTCGGCAGGAGTTCTCCCGTTTGCTGAAGGATACAGAAACAGCTCTGGATGAGGTGGAGAACGCCCTTCCCGAGGCGATGGAATGGCTCCGGGATCGCTACAGTGATCGGATCCAGCAACTGGTCGATTCCGCCGGCGGCGATATCGACCCCAAGGATCTCGTTCGCGAGGTCGGTGTACTGACCGAGCGGTCCGACATCACCGAGGAGTTGTCGCGACTCCGGGGCCATGTCGACGAGTACCGCAAGGTGGTAAACGAAGGTGGCCGGGTCGGCAGAAGACTCGACTTCCTGACACAGGAGATGTTTCGCGAGGCCAACACGATGACTTCCAAACTTCCCCGACATGATCTCGCCCACACAGTGGTCGGCATCAAAGTGAACGTGGACCGTTTGCGAGAGCAGACGCAAAACATCGAATAGTGACACGAATAGGACTCGAGTCGAGACTCGGGCGCGAAGTGAGAGAGGGAGCCGTGTCGATGGGATCATTGCCGGCTTCAGGTGTTCTGGTCGTTCTCTCCGGACCTTCCGGGGTCGGAAAGACAGCGATCAGTGAGAAGGTGATCGAGCGGGGCAACTATGTCCGTGCGATCACCGCAACGACCCGCTCACCCAGGGATGGGGAGCAGGACGGAGTCGATTACCACTTCCTCAGTCGGGAAGCGTTTGAAGAGCGCATCGGTCAGGGAGGGTTTCTCGAATACGCAGAGGTGCATGGCAACCTCTACGGCAGCCCGCGGGCGGATATTGAGAAACAGCAGCAACAGGCGCATGCGGTTTTGTTGCTGATCGATGTCCAGGGTGCGAAGACTCTGCGAGAGCAGGATGTCGACGCCTTGCATGTCTTCCTCGAGCCCCCGGGGCTGGAAGAGTTGCAGCGTCGCCTTGCCGGTCGTGGAGATGAAACAAGTGAAGAGATGGAACTGCGTCTGGAAAATGCCCGGGCGGAGTTGGAACAGAAAAACAATTATGACCACTGCGTGGTCAACGACGACCTCGAGCAGGCTGCGGATCGATTGGTTCGTATCCTTGAGGAAGAGTGGCAACGCAGAGTCGGTCAGTAACAAAAAATATGCGGAGTCACTCCTGAGGGAGCACTCCAAGGATGGAGGACATGATGCTGGACGTCGATATCGAGGACCAGCTGGTGGAGAAGACGGGTGGAAAGCTGCAGCTGACCGCTCTCATGCAAAAGCGCATGGTGGAACTCAAGCGCGGTGCCAGACCGCTCATCGAGACCACCTCCACCGATCTTCAGGAAATCGTCATTCAGGAGATTCTTCAGGACAAGGTCGTCCTGGCGGAGCTCGAAGAGAAGGAGAAGGACTTCCTTTCCGAAGCCCGCAAACTCTCCGGCGAAGGCGATTCCAACGAAGAGCGCGAAGTGTTTGGATCCGACCTCAAGAAGGTCAAGGAAGAGCGGATCAAGGAGCTTTCCGAGTTCCTCAATCCCACCAGCGAGTAGGAAAACGGGTGAGGTGCGTCGGGGATGCGCCTCACCCGCCTTTATTCAACCATGTCGAACGATGACCACTGGAATGACAAGATTCTGCTCCTCGGTGTGACCGGAGGAGTCGCCGCCTACAAGGCCGCAGATCTCGCTTCCCGCTGGACCCAGCGCGGTGCAAAAGTTCGTGTTCGAATGACACCGTCAGCCTGCCGTTTTGTTCAGCCCCTGACCTTTGAAGCGGTGACGCGCCAACCGGTGACCACCGAAATTTGGCAGCCCCTCGGCACCGGTGAGCGTCCGGAGCACATCGGCTCCGGTGACGATGCAGATCTCTTTGTCATCGCTCCTGCCAGTGCGGATCATCTCGCCAGGCTTGCCCAGGGTTTTGGCGACGATACCGTGTGCCTGACTGCTCTTGCCTGGGAAGGCCCTCTGGTCATTTGCCCGGCAATGAATGACCGCATGTGGCGCAACCCCGCCGTGCAGGCCAATGTGCAGTTACTGCGTGATCGGGGTGCGACGGTGGTCGATCCGGGAGTGGGTCATCTGGCCTGCGGGTCCACCGGTCCCGGTCGTCTGGCAGATCTGGATGACATCGATGCCTGTGTCATCGGAATCCTTGGCCAGAAAGAACTCTCTTGAACCCTCCGGTCCTCCTGGTCACCGCAGGTCCTTCCCGTGAAGCCATCGATGATGTGCGTTTTTTGAGCAACGGCTCCAGTGGGCGCATGGGCATCGAAGTGGCCCGCAAGGGGGTCGAAGCCGGGTGGGAAGTTCATCTGGCTCTGGGCCCGGTGGAAGCGGAGATTCCCGAAGGAGTTCATCACCATCCATTCGTCAGTGCCTGCGATCTGGAGGAGGTGACCTCCCGGCTGTGGCCACAGGTGGATGCCCTGGTGGCCACCGCTGCGGTCTGTGACTACCGTCCCGAGGAGCGGATCTCCGGCAAGAAAAAGAAGGAGCCGGGGGATTGGAATCTGACCCTGGTCCGAAATCCCGACATTTTGCTGAATCGCTCTCAGGAGCGGGATGGCCCCATGGGACCGCGGATTCTGGTCGGTTTTGCCCTTGAGGCGGATTCCGATGAGGAAGAAGCTCGGCGAAAGGCCGTGAAGAAAAATCTGGATCTGGTACTTTGCAACTCGCCAGGGAACTTGGGTGTAGCCACGGGGGACTACACCTGGATCGAGCCCGGGCAGCCTTCCGTCCATTTGCCGGGCATCTCCAAGGAGATGTTGGCGGCCAGAATGGTCGAGTTTATCGGCACTCAGGTGGCGCTTCGCCGCGGTCACCGTGCCAGTATGGGGAATGATGAGTCGGAGTCGCAGCAAGCGAAGTCGTAACAAGGCCGGGGGAGAGGGAACTCTCTTTCAGGAGGCGACCGCCATGTTGGTGGTTTGCTTCACCGCCTTCTTCCTGATCGCACTTTACAGTCAGTATCTGGTTTCCACCGGCAAGAGTACCGAGAACGCCTGTGGTTTCATCGGCGAGTTCTTTGCCACCACCCATTTCACGCTCTTTGGTTTGATCTCCGGATTTTTGGCCGCTTTGGGGATCGGTGTGTGGGCCGGCTTCCGACTCTTCAACAAGCCCATCGATCAGGCCTGGGCCCGTGCAGCGGGTGTGACCATTTTCTTTCTGGCTGTCTGTTCTCTCGAATATCGTTTCACGGAGATTCCCCTTCTTCCCGATATCGAGTACCGGGGCGGAATCCTCGGCGCGTATCTGGGGCGTTGGGCTTTCGATGCGTTTGGCATCACCGGAACCACCATCTTTGCATTCCTCTCACTCAGTCTCGGATTGATGTTCATGACCGGAATGCCGGTCGCTCACTTTCTGCGAACCGGTTTGATGATGCTCGCGGGAGTGATGGCGAAGCTCGGCGGCAAAACACCTGATCTCGCGCGCAAGGTTGCGGGAGGATTGGGCACCGCAGGCGAAGCCACCCGCGGAGCACTGCAGAAAATTTCCAAACCGAAACCTTCCACCGAAGTCACTGCTGAAGAGCGGGGTCAGTTGCTCGGCGACCCCGTTGAGGAAGAAGAGGTAGAAGAAGAGTACGAGGAGTATGAGGAAGAAGATCCTCACGCCGAGTACGAAGAAGAAGAATACGAAGAAGAAGACGAGCAGGAAGACGAAGAAGAAGAGTACGAAGAGGAAGACGAAGACGAGGATCCTCACGCCGAGTACGAAGAAGAAGAGTACGAGGAGGAGGAGGACGAAGAAGAATACGAGGAGGAAGAGGAAGAGGTCGAGGAAGTCCCCATCACGCGGACGATCCGCCTCGGTCCCGAGCAGTCTGAACCGGCGGTCACCACCTACGAAGAGCAGCTGACCTTCGATGGGGCCTATTCTCCGCCGCCTCTGACCTATCTGGAGGATCCCAAAGCGGTCGATCACGAGGAGGGCAAAGAAGAGCTGAACCAGGTGGCGACCCAGATCGAGGAGAAACTGCGCTCCTTCAAGATCGAATCGATGGTTTGCGACGTTCAGCGGGGCCCGGTGATCACCCAGTACGAGCTGACCCTCGAACCGGGGGTCAAGGTCAGCAAGATCGTCGGCCATTCCGACGACCTGGCGATGGCTTTGGCTGCGCTGAGTGTTCGTGTGGTGGCACCGATCCCTGGCAAGTCGACGGTCGGTATCGAGGTTCCCAACAAACAGCGGGAATCGGTGGTTCTGAAGGAACTTCTTCAGTCGCGCGCCTTTGCCGATTCGGAACTGAACCTGCCCCTGCTTCTCGGCAAGGATGCGGCGGGAGTGCCCATCGTCGCCGATTTGACCAAGATGCCACACCTGCTCATCGCCGGTTCCACCGGATCCGGAAAGTCGGTGTGTATCAACACCATCATCACTTCGATGCTGATGACCCGTTCACCGGAAGAACTGAAGCTGATTCTGGTGGACCCGAAGATGGTCGAACTTTCCACATTCGAGGATATTCCCCACCTGCTGAACCCGGTGATCACCGATCCCAAGAAAGCGCCGGCGGCACTGGAGTGGCTTGTGCGCAAGATGGACCAGCGCTACGACCTGCTCTCCAAAGTCGGCGTCAGGGATCTCAAGAGTTTCAATGACCTCGAACATGAAGACCGTTACAACCGCCTCATCGAAAAGGGTGTCAGCCACGAGGAAGCGGACGAAGTACCGAAGAAACTTCCCTACATGGTCATCGTGATCGACGAACTCGCGGATCTGATGATGACCAGTTCCAAGGAAGTGGAGAACTCCATCATTCGTCTGGCACAGAAGTCCCGCGCCGTCGGCATTCACCTGATCTTGGCGACCCAGCGTCCATCCGTCGATGTGGTTACCGGTTTGATCAAATCGAACCTGCCTTCACGGATCTGCTTCAAGGTCGCATCGAAGATCGATTCCCGTACAGTGCTCGACAAGATCGGCGGCGAGAAACTGCTGGGTATGGGTGACATGCTCTATCAGCCGCCCAACTCCGACACTCTCGAGCGGGCCCAGTGCACCTACGTCTCCGACAAGGAGATCAACAAGATCGTCAAACACCTGCGCAAGGAAGCGAAGCCCCAGTTCTCCCAGGAGATCAACAACTTCCTGGAGGGACAGCAGGAAGGTGGCGGTGATGGCGTTCCCGGAGCAGACGATGATCGCTTCGACGAAGCGGTGCGCATCGTCATCGAGACCGGTCGCGGATCGACTACTCTGCTTCAACGCAGGCTGGGCGTCGGCTACACCCGTGCTTCCCGCATGATGGACCTGATGAGTGAATACGGCATCCTCAGCGCCTACAACGGTTCCAAGGCGCGGGAGGTTCGTGTCACCCTTGAGGAATGGGAAGAGATGTCTTCACAGACTTAATATTAGATCGAATTATCTGTGAAAATTTCTCAGAGTGTGATTCTTCAGGAAGGTCTGATAGTTTTTAAGGCAAAATTCTGGATTGAACTCATGATTATTGCCGTCTCTATGAAAATGGTAATCCTCTGAAAAGACATCTTCATCCTCTTTACCGAGGATCGGTATTGAATGACACATTACAGCTTCAAAAAACCGGTAGGACCATGGGCAGTCCCCGACAGGGGCTAAGCCAAATCGGGCAGAGCTCATTGAGCAATAATAATCTTTATCCATTTTAAACTTGGTTTTCGAATTTCTACCGTAATCAGAAGATTCACAGCCAGAGTAATTTCGAAGCCAATCCCGATTTGTTGATATGAATCCACGAAAAAAGTAGTCTCGTGATTTCTCTTTCGGGAGAGACTCAACGAAAGTCAATATTTTTTCGGGAAAAACAAGCGGGATCCAATCTGTTTCTGGTGACCAGCATCTTCCATGGTAGTGGTCTATTTCAATGGTATCGTTCGGGAGTTGAACTTCCTCTAGAGCTGTAGCGAAAAAGTACTCTTGGAGAAACTTATATTTTCTTTCTCCATTAAAGAGGGAAAGAAAACGTCTAAACATGGTCACCTCAGTTCGATCGGATTTATATCAAAGCTACAACAAGCATGAATTCTGTAATCTTTTTCCAATGAGATCTCCAGGAACTCAGTCTGCTTGATTCCGCCGGGACGAATTGGTCAACAAGGCTGCGATCAGGGAAAGGGTGCCGGTTGAAACGGCTCCGATCAAGCCAAAGGTGATTTGAACCAGATCCTCCATATCACCTTCTCCGGCCCAACCTACCCCTACTCCGAGAAGTCCCCCTGAAATCACACCCAGAAGAAGACTTAAACCCCAGTGAAGGTGTCTTAGAAAAAAGACCAGAAGGAGACTCGCACAGACGCCTCCAACGGTGATGGGAATGTTGAGGTCATAGTAATAGGAGGCCAGAAAAATCAGTGTTGGCATCATTCAACCGCCCCTTTCAGATCTCCTGACTGTCGATTAACTTGATATTCAACCTTGATTCTTCAGTGGAGGAAATAGGGAGAGAGCCCGCTTGCTCTTTCAGAGAGGGGATTTACATGGGGTTATATGGGAAGTTCATTTGTCTTGCTGGGTTGACCATTGCACTACTCCTTTCCGGCTGTGCCAATTCCACCCGCGTGATTCAGAACATTGGACTGGGCGAAGACGTTTTCTCTCTGGGTTGGGCCGGTTACCCCAAAGAGGGATATGGCATGATCGCTGAATTTCGGTCTTATCGTTTTGACGACCCAATAACCGGCGAAAGAGAAGGCGCGGGAGGTATGCACCTGGGGGTGACGAGAAAGTTGAATGACCAATTCGGAGCTCACTTGGGTGTAGGATTCAGAGAAGGTTCCAATTCCCTTGATTCAGATGAGGGATATGTCTTGGGTGTGCAGTATCTCACAGACAGCAGATTTTCATTGGGTCTCCAATATGACGGAGTCAAAGAAGAACCGTTGTTCACCGTGGGGATCGATGACCCCTTGTGGTTCATGACCATCATCGATGGTCTGGTTGACGGGATCTTTGATGACGACGATGACGATGACTTTTTTGACAGTCATTAAGCCCACACTGGCAGCAAAGCGGTCGCCTTGCCCCAAATGAGGCCAGTGCCCGAAATAGGGTCATTTTCTATTCTGGATTCAAAGGGCTATTTTGAGTACCTTTGCCTGTGACCCGAATCCTTTTTCGAAAGAAGGCTTCATGCGTTCTTCTCAAACTTCTGTGAGCTTCGGCTTCCTCATGGTGGCTCTGGTTTTCCTCTTTGCTCCGGTCGCTTCGGCGCAAAACGTTCCGTTTCCTCTTCCTGGGGGAGGGGTTTCTATTCCTGTTC
>CAJXMG010000030.1 GCA_913056395.1 uncultured bacterium
GTCGTTCACGATGCCACAGGTTTCTCCACTGAAGAGATGGCCCAATTCGCCCGCTGGACCAATCTCTCGGAAACCACTTTTCTCTTGCCCCCCACCGATCCTGAAGCGGACTACCGGGTTCGAATCTTCACTCCTGAGGGAGAGTTGCCCTTCGCCGGTCACCCGACTCTGGGCAGCGCCTGGGCATGGCTGAATCGGGGCGGTGAGCCGCGACAAGACCAGCAGATTATTCAGGAATGTGGCATCGGCAAGGTCCGGATCCGAAAACGGGATCAAGGGCTCGCTTTTGCGGCCCCGGGATTGCTCAGGGAAGGGCCTGTGGATGATTCCACTCTGCAGACGATTTGCAGCGGGCTCTCCATCGACAGAGAGGAAATTGTCGATCACTACTGGGTCGACAATGGACCGGGATGGGCAGCGGTCCTCCTGAAAGACTCGGAACGGGTTCTCTCCATCGATCCTGACTTCAGTCAGTTGAAAGAGATCAACTTCGGCATCATCGGCCCCGGCTCTCCCCATCCCGACGCCGACTTTGAAGTACGCGCTTTCGTGGAATCCCTGAGTATCCCCGAGGACCCGGTCACCGGAAGCCTTGCTGCAGGGATCGCAGTCTGGTTCAAAAAGCGCGGCAAGGCGCCCTCCCAATACACCCTTCACCAGGGTACCGCGATTCGATTCAGTGGATTGATCGAAGTCTTCGAGGAGGACGATTCCATCTGGATCGGTGGAACCGTCCACGAATGCATCACCGGTCAAAAACGGATCTGACCGATTTACATCGACTCCAACTCATGGGGCAAATAATCCATCGATGATCGGAAGTAGTGCCCCGCTGGATAGAAGAGCAGGTTGGTGGCACGACTGGTATAAGCACAGGCATAGTCTTCCAACTGTCTTCCAAAATGGGTCAACTCATTCCCTGCACGGAAGAGACTGCCCCAATGTTCATTGGTCGCAGTACTCAACTTCGCCCGCAACTCTTCACGCTGACGGATAAATGCCTTGAGAGTATCGGTCGCGTTCTTTCGGGCACTGTGACATTCCAGCCGCAGGTTCTTGATGCCCTTCTTCTCTTCTTCGACAACACCTTCAATACTTTGGAGACACGCTTCCACGGCCTTCCAGTGCATCACTTCCCGCTCTGTGGAGATGCGCCTCTCATCCACTTCCCGCAGTTGGCGAACCAGTCCCGGCATCGCCGACTGGACCACCATCTCCTCTTCCAATTCGGGAACAACGAGCATCGTTCGCCAGTAGACATTGCGTTTGGATGAGATCAGATCGGCATAGATGTGATCACCGACGTAGAGGATTTCCGGTCCGGCACAGCCGATCCTCTCCTCGATCTCCGTCAAATTTCCTCCAAGGAGGATTTTGTCCTCGATGCCAGGTTTGAAAGTTCTCCCGGAAGAGGCATCAAAGTAGGTCGGCTTACCGCCCTCTGCGACCACCAGATCGAAGAGGTCGAGCCATTCGGTCCCCCGTTCAGGGTCGCGCCCCAAAACGGTATTCATCATCGCGTGGGTGTATTCCCACTCACTGTTGGTCAGCAGGAACACTTTCTTTCCACACTCCCGGAGATGAAGCAGCAGAGCTTCAGTACGGGGGTCCTGTTGAATGTATTCTTCGGGATTGGCAGTAATCACACTTTTCAGGGAGTTGTCCCTGTGAATGGTGTCCGTGTGCTTGCGGATTTTTTCCCAGACACTGCGCCTTTCCCCTGCTTCGGTGTGATCGACCAGCGCGGTCCAGAGCAGGATTTCCGGACGGCTGAAGGCATGGTCCACCTGGATAAAGCGATCTCCATCCGTGACATGGGGAATGATGTCCCGGTCTCCGTAGAGATTGCGCTTTTCACTGACGGTCAGTTTCTCTTTTCCACGGTAAGCGCGGAGAACGTGACCATAGCGATCGGTTTTGAGAATGACCCCTTCATCGATGTCGAGGATCAGAGCCTTCTTGGCAAAGGACAGATCGGGAAGCTCTTCGAGCCACTCCCGGGGAATTCCCTCGTGCTCAACCAGGCGATCCGCCACCAGTTTTCCCGCCAGTGCATCCAACGCCTCACAATTGTAAACCGCCAGAGTGTGGTCAAAGTCGAAGCCGACTGCTTCGATCTGTCCAAAACGCATCGTCCGGTTGGTGAAGACGGAACGCTGGTGATCGAAAACCGGAGTCCTGATCGCCATGGAGATCATGTCGAGCCAATGGGAATCCTTTGTGGACCCTTGATTCGCCGTCTGTTCCGGTTCATTGGAATTATTGGATTTGTTCATATCGGCTCACCCTCCTTGAAGGCCTTCAAGGTAACGCATCGATTGCTTCACCAGTTCCGGTGCCCGATGTGAATCCCGTGACAATTCGACCAGAAGTTGGCCCTGAAACCCGGATTCGGTCAATGCACCGATGAGAGCGGGCAGATCCAACTCCCCCTCACCGAGGGGAAGGTGTTCATGCTTCCGATCTTTGCAATCATCCACATGAACATGGATCACTTCATCGAGAACTGACTTCAGACCACCGAGTGGATCATGGGACTCGGTCACCCCCAGATGCCCGAGATCCACCGTCAATCCCAGTGCAGGATGGTCTATCTGCTGACGAAACTTGTTCCAGTCCTCAAGACTTTCGATCCACATCCCCGGTTCCGGTTCAAAGCCGATGCGGACTCCATTCGATTCAGCGTGGTCGAGAACCGGTAACAGAGCTTTGATCAGGTTTTCCGTCACTTCGTCGGTCGATCGCGTGGAGTCGTCGTTGCTGCCACTCCATACGCTGACGACAGAAGCCCCCAATGCAGCCGCAATATCGATCGCTCTGATGTAGAAAGACTGGCGGAGTGCGCGCCCCTCTTCCGTGGCGCTGGCAAGGGTAGGCCAATGCTTTTTTCGGGAATCGAGAAGATACCTTCCCCCCGTTTCGATACTGGGCAGAAGAAGATGCTCCTCGAGTTTCTTTCGCAGAGTTTCAAGATCAGCGGATGTGGATTTCCATGGATCCAGGTGAGTCGGTCCCAAGGTGATACCCAAAGCGGAATACCCCGATGAAGAAAGCAGCTCCATCGCCTGGTCGATGGAGTGATCGAGCAATCCGTGGCTGACGTAGCCGGGCTTCCACATGCTCAGGCCTCCCCTGAGGTGGAGTCGTTCTGCTCCAGTCTCTGTCGGACCCATTCCAGAGCGGCCTCACGATCAGAGACTTCACCCTCACGACGGGCGTCGTTGAGGGATTCGAGCATCGACCCCATCTCCGGGCCCGGAGTCATTCCCAATTCCATCAGATCCCTGCCCTGTAAAAGTGGTTCCTTGGGAGGACCAATCTTTTTCCATTCGAGGTACATCTCGCGGCACTCTTCATAGAGGCCCATATCCCGATGACTCCCCAGACAGTCCGCCTTGCACAGATCGAGCAGTTCGCCAAAGCCGTCTTCCTCAAAGAGGCGATACCGTTTGGCCAGACGCATGTACGGGACATTCATGAACACGAGATGCCTGCGTACCAAATAGACGATGCGCTCCTGCGCTTTTCGGGAAAAACGCAAGCGTTCGCAGATTTCTTCCGTCATTCGTGCACCTAGCTCGTCGTGCCCATGAAAACGGATGCGATCGGGGGCCTCTTCATAGGTATCCGGCTTGCCGACATCATGAAGCAAGGCACCCATGGCCAATTCAGGGGAAGGATCTTCCAGATTCTCGAGGACGAGGCCGGTGTGAACGAAGACATCCCCTTCCGGATGATGCTCCGGGGGCTGTTGAACCCCTTTCATCTTTTCAATCTCCGGCAGAAACACCTGCATCAATCCTGAATCGGAGAGCAGGTGGTAACCCCGATGGCGATGGGGCGAGACGAGGATACGCAGCAACTCTTCGCGGATTCGTTCCTGACTGACGGATGCCAAATCCGCAGATTCCTGACAGATGGCTTTCCAGGTTGCCTCTTCGATGGGCAGATCCAGAACAGTCGCGAAGCGAACTCCGCGCAACATCCGCAATCGATCTTCCACAAATCGCTCACCGGGATCTCCGATGGCTCGAATCACCCCGGTCTTCAGATCATCGATTCCGCCCACATGATCCACCACTTCTTCACGGTCCAGATCCCAGAAGAGACCATTGATGGTGAAATCGCGGCGGAGGGCGTCCTCTTTTTCGTCGGTAAATCGCACCGACTCCGGGTGACGTCCATCCGCAATCCCGATATCCGCACGAAAGGTCGCCACTTCCACTTCGGCATCGTCGACCAAGACCCTTACGACACCGAATTGGGCGCCGACCAGTACCGTTTTTTCGAAGAGAGCATCGATCTGGTCCGGGTGGGCAGAAGTCGCCAGATCAAAATCCTTTGGCTCCAGGCCGAGGAGATAGTCGCGCACCGCCCCACCGGCGAGAACACTCCGATGCCCTGCACCGGTGATGCGATCGTGGACCTTGCGGACCGCATCCGGAATCACCAATGGCTCGTCAGGGATCCCCTTGGGGGTTGATCCGGACATCGTGTTGCGTTCTCCTCCTGCTGGGCCGGGATTCCCTTCCCGGGACCCTGGGGACACCCGAGGATAACCGAAGAGCAGCGATCTTGGCATGAAAGGTGACCGCGGATTTCGATTCGCCCACCCGCAGGAGTTTGATGAGCAACGAGAATGACGATCTCAGGAGAATCCGGGCCCTCTCAGCCACGCTTCATCAGCACAATTTCCGCTACTACATCCTCGATGATCCGCAGATCTCCGATGCGGAATATGACCGCCTGCTGAAGGAGCTGGAGGAACTGGAATCCCGTTACCCAAAAGCGGTGTCCAAAGATTCTCCCACCCGCAAGGTCGGCGTCACCTGGACCCCGGAAGATTTCGTCGCCGACAAACTGCCCTCGGTGGAGCATCGTGTACCGATGCTGTCGCTGGAAAATGCCATGGGCACCGATGAAGTGCGTGATTGGGTCGAACGGGTTCGCAAGGGTCTCGAACTGGCCGAAGGCGATCCTGATCCACCGCTCACAGTGGAGTACAAATTTGACGGTGTGGCCATCTCCCTCCTCTACGAAGATGGAGTCCTCGTTCGTGCTGCAACCCGGGGGGATGGCGTTACAGGAGAAGAAGTGACCGGCACCGCCCGCACCATCCGCAGCGTGCCGCCCCAACTGATAGATAAAACTCCCCCACCCCGCATCGAACTGCGCGGGGAGGTGGTTCTGCAGAATGCGGACTTTGAAGCGCTCAACGCCAGTCGCAGTCAGGAGGAGGGCCTCTTCGCCAACCCCCGCAATGCGGCGGCGGGAACCCTGAGACAGCTGGACCCCCGCATTGCTGCGAAACGTCCCCTCGATGTTTTCATCTACGGCATCGGCGATCAGGAAGGCATCGACCTGTCGGTGCAAAAGGATCTGATCGAACACATCGAACGCTGGGGATTCCAGCCGTGCCCCTTCCTGCGGGAGGCCAGTGGTGCGGATGAATTGATCGCCATCTACGAAGAGGTGATGGAGGTCCGCGATGATCTCCCCTTCGACATCGATGGCCTGGTCATCAAGGTTCAGGGAGCCGAACTGCGTGAGCAGCTGGGGATGCGTGCCCGCAGCCCCCGTTGGGCGGTGGCACTGAAGTTTCCCGCACGTCAGGAGACGACAAAACTCCTCGACATCCAGGTGCAGGTCGGGCGGACCGGTGCATTGACTCCGGTGGCCCATCTGGAACCGGTCAATGTCGGTGGCGTCACCGTCTCCCGGGCCGGATTGCACAATCCCAAGGAGATCGCCCGCAAGGATCTGCGCATCGGAGACGACGTCGTGATTCAGCGTGCCGGGGATGTGATTCCACAGGTGGTCAAACCGGTGGATTCCCTCCGCGATGGCAGCCAGCAGCCCTACGAGTTCCCGACCTCGTGCCCGGAATGCAACGGCGCGGTTCATTACCCCGAAGAAGAAATCATCCCTTACTGTGACAACTTCCAGTGCCCGGCACAGATTCGCGGGCGTTTGGAGCATTTTGCCTCCCGCCGTGCCCTCGACATCGACGGACTCGGTGAGAAGCTGATCGATCAGCTGGTCACGGAAGGACTCGTCACCGTCCCCTCCGATCTGTATTCACTCAGCGTCGATCAGATCGCGGGACTCGATCGCATGGCGGTCAAATCGGCAGAAAATCTCCTCGCCGCTCTGGAAGTTTCCAAAAGTCGACCCTTTTCAAGGGTGCTGCATGCCCTCGGGGTTCGACACGTGGGAGAGCGGGTCGCCGAGCTGATCGTCGATGACACCCTGGACATCGACACTCTCATGGCCGCCGATGAAGAGCGACTGGCACAGATTGAGGGGCTCGGCGAAATCATCGCCCGTTCCATAGTCGCCTTTTTCGAAATTCCAGCGGTGCAGAATGAAATCAAAGTGTTGAGAGATGCAGGTCTGACTTTCCATCAGGAGAAGGCTGAGACCTCCGGCACTGAAGGGGCATTTTCCGGTTTGACGGTTGTCATCACCGGAACCTTGCCCACACTGAGCAGGGATGATGCGAAACAGAAGATCATCGCTTCAGGGGGCAAGGTGGTCGGTTCCGTTTCGAGCAAGACCGACCTGCTCCTCGCCGGTGAAAAAGCCGGTTCCAAACTGAAGAAGGCCACCGATCTCGGCATCGAGGTCATCGATGAGGAAGAGCTCCTCAAAAGAGTGGGTGACTGAACAGGGCTGAAAAATACTGAGCACTGAAGAAAGGGTGGTTCACGATGAGTGACACCGAAGGAGCCGCGGAAAACCGCGGCCAGTGGAGCAGTCGTTGGGGTTTCATTCTGGCAGCGGCGGGCGGTGCGGTCGGCCTCGGCAATATCTGGAAGTTCCCCTACATCACCGGTGAAAATGGCGGCGGCTACTTCGTCCTCATCTACCTTCTCTTCATTCTGCTGATCGGCATGCCCATCATGGTCGCCGAGGTCCTCGTCGGTCGCAGCACCCAGAAGAGCCCGGTGGGCGCCTTCAAATCCCTCTCTTCTCCGGGAAGCCTGTGGGCGATTCCCGGCTGGCTCGGGGTTTTGACCGGCTTCATCATTCTGAGTTACTACTCCGTCGTTGCCGGCTGGGCACTGCACTACACCTGGTTCTCGATGTCCCAGGGCTTTGCCGGCATGAATGCCGATGAAATTGGCAATGCCTTCGGTACCCTCTTTGAGGATGGTGACGCCAACATCCGCTGGCACCTGATTTTCATGCTGATGACCATCGGTGTGATTCTCGGAGGAATTCAAAAGGGTGTCGAGCGCGCGGCACGAATCCTGATGCCGATCCTGCTCGTGATGCTGCTGGGTCTGCTGGGGCTCGCCATCACCTCGGATGGATTTGGAAAGGCCCTTGAATTCGTCTTCAAACCCGACTTCTCCAAAGTGACTAAAGCGGGAGTCCTCGAGGCGCTCGGGCACTCCTTCTTTACCCTGTCGCTCGGTATGGGAGCCATGATCACCTATGGTTCCTACCTGGAGAAGAAGGAGGATCTGGTCGCGGCTTCGGGAATGATCACCATCCTCGATACTGCCATCGCCCTCGTTGCATGCCTCGTGCTGTTCCCCATCACTTTCACCTTTGGCCTTGAACCCCAGGCAGGCCCCGGACTGGTCTTCATCAACCTTCCCATCGCCTTTTCGCAACTGGCGGGAGGGGTTTTCTGGAGCACGCTCTTCTTTGCCCTGCTGGTTTTGGCGGCGTTGACCAGTGCCATCAGCCTCCTCGAGGTAGTGGTCTCCACCTTTATTGATGAGTTCAAAATGTCCCGCTTGAAGGCCACTATTCTTTGCGGGGGCACCATCACCCTGTTCGGCTTGCCCTCTGCCCTTTCCGGATCACCGGAATCGTATTTCGGAAGCGAATTCAAGGAGCACTCCGCCTTCCTCTTTGAAGGTGAGACCGGCAAGAATTGGTTCGACACCTTTGACCACCTCGCATCCAACTGGTTTCTTCCCATCGGAGGACTGCTGATTGCGCTCTTTGTGGCTTGGCGTGTCGGAGACAAGGCTCGCGAAGAGGCCTTTACCACCGGTTCCCGCTTTGCACGCTGGTACGGATTGTGGCTGCAACTGCTTCGATATGTCGTCCCGGTCGGTGTGATCGCAGTTATCCTCTACAAGATCGGTCTCATCTGATGCAGGTCATCGATCTTGCCGTGAGACCATCGAAAGGGGCCACCCCCGAACGGGTGCTCGAACTCTCCTGCGATCCTGAAGCGGGTGTCATCGGCGACCATGGTTCTTCCCGTCGGCGTCAGATCACCCTGCTCTCGACGGAGCAGTGGCAGAGAGCCTGCGAGCAGGTCGGTCGCGAGGTCGCCTGGACCACCCGCCGCGCGAACCTGCTGGTGAGTGGTGGAAGCTTTGGGCCGGAACATGACGGCAGAAAACTGCGGATTGGCGCGGTCGAAATCCTGATTCACGGTGAGCTGGTCCCCTGTCAGCAGATGGAAGATCAGCAACCGGGCCTGCTCCAATCCCTGCAGCCGGACTGGCGTGGAGGATTGCACGGCGAGATCATCACCGCCGGCACGATTCGCCCCGGAGATGTCCTCGAAGTCTTGGACTGAGAACCTGCGTTTCAGCGTTCGAGGATGCGAATAAAACCGGCCACCAGACGCGGGTCGTAGGCTCCGTGATCTTCGACGATGAACGATCGCAGGACATCAAAGGCACAACGACGACGATCGGAACCCGGTTCGGATCCCCCCGTCGTCGCTTCGTCAAAGGCGATGACGAGACTGGCGATACGAACTGGCAGTCGTTGCTGTTCCCGACTCCAACCACGGGGACCGGTACCATCGAAACGCTCCTGATAGCCTTCAAGGATGGCGCGAACGCTATCGCCACAGCGATGCTCTTCTGCCAGGGAAGAAAGGTCGAGCCCTTCAAGCTTTGCTCCCAGCAACATCATGCCCCGACAAAAATCGTCGAGAAGATCTCCCCCCTCGATGCCAACATCGTGTGCGAGGAGCAGGGCGTATCGAACCCGGCGATAGATCGCTTCGATGGCTTGCGGCCTCTCAGCCGAATTCTGTTCAAGGAAGTTGCTGACCCAAACGATCCCGGAGCGGGGATTCCACCCCCCCTGAATCGAAGAGCGTAAATATTTGAGATAGTGATCCCTCTGCTGCAGGGGCATCCACAGGGCATCCTGCCCCGCTTCCAACAACTCCCTGCGAACTTCGGCGGAGAGGAGATCTCCGGCTCTTCTGCAGAGGACCCAGTCGCCATCGTGATCGAGATAGATGTCGACGGGAACCTTGCTGTCTGCCTCCAGTGTGGCCAGGGGCAATGGCACCAGATCAGACAAACGTGGAATTGAAAAACCTGAATTTGAAAGGTGGCCGGCTTGAGCCGGGTTGTGCGGGGCGGGCACTTTCACGACACTCCTCCTTCTCCGACTTCCAGAGTCGAAGTTCTGGAGCACCACTGCTCCCAAGAAGAATACCATCCGCGCCTGAATCAGGAGGTCATCGCCCCCTGGAGCTGCTGCCGCGTCTCTCTCGCAGCCTGCTGAACCGCTTCCTGCCACGGAATGCCCGGCTGTTTTTCGAAAGCCTGGACCACTCCACGGCTGGAATTGACCAGAGCTCCCAATCCACGACTGTCAAAGGCCGGGCCAAGATCCTCGACACTGCCCCCCTGCGCACCGACTCCCGGAATCAGCAGACTGGCTCCCGGGGCACACTCGCGCACCTTTGAGATCTCCTCAGGGTGAGTTGCTCCCACGACGAGACCGACACCGTGATAGCCACACTCTCCCCGGGAACCTTTCCCCCACTGTTCAGAGGTGCGGGCAACCTGCAAAAAGATCGGGTCGGCATCTCCATCACGCTTCTGGAATTCCGCCCCGCCTGGATTGGAAGTTCTGGCGAGGACATACAGCCCCCGTCCGCCCTCACGCACCCTCTCAAGGAATGGCTCAAGGGAATCACTGCCCAGGTAAGGATTGATGGTCAGGGCATCCACATGAGGTCCGGGGGTCCCGGGTTCTGTACCCAGCAGCGCTTCCGCATACGCGGAAGCGGTGGAACCGATGTCCCCCCGCTTGGCATCGAGGACGACGATCAATCCCTGCTCACGGGCTTTTTGACATACACCCTCCAGTGCGCGCCAACCGCGCCAACCCCAACGCTCAAAGAAAGCGATTTGTGGTTTGACCGCAGCAGCATCAGCGGCGACCGCCTCGATGACTCCGCAACCCAATCGCAGAAGAGCATCTTCCGGCTCAAGGCCTGACAGCTCTTCGGGTAACCGATCCAGTCGCGGATCGATACCCACCACCAGTCGACTGTCCTTTTTTTCGATGGCCTCAGCCAAACGATCTGCGTAGCAATTTTCAAAACCCATCACTCATGACTCCCGTCGTCGCTCGATTCATTGGAGGGAATACTCGCAAGTGTCTGCTGCAGCTCCTTGAGAATCTGTTCCTGTCCCCATGATTGGGCTTTCTCTGCTCCCAACTCCAAAGCCTTGATGGCAGAGTCATGAAAACCGGAATCGAGGAAAGAAGTGCCCACTACCAGATACCCCATCGCGGAAGAATCGGGTCCGTACATCAGTTGGTAAAAATGATCGAGACCCGATTCATAAGCCCGGGACACAAAGCCATCACGCTGCAGAAACAGGGATCGAACCAGAACCGTATCGGAACTCCAGCGATGCAGGAGTGCTTCCAGAGCCACCGAACCGGTCTCAAACAAATGCGAGATGCGGTGAACCTTTTGCGGAAACATGTCATGAACCTCGTCGAGGATCACCTGTTGTTCCTGATGCAAATCACGGTCGGTCCCCGGCAACATCGCCGCTTCATCCGTGGCATAGGTGAGCACGTTGTAGTGCTCTTCCTTGAGAATGCTCAACTCGTGAAAGATGTCATTGACCAGACGGTCCAGAAAATCGGTGCTGTCCTCAGTCCTGAAGAGTCGATGACACGCCGTTTTCAGGGGGGTGAGAAAATCGTCCCGCAACACTTCCAGATCCTGGGTGGAAAGCAGTTCAAAGAGATCCTTGGGGTCGAGGCGAATTTTTTCACGGGGAACACCCAATTTGTCGACGTAGTCATGAACGATCTGTTCATAACGATCGTGAACCGACTGAAAGTTGTTCCATGCCAGGTAGAAACGCTCGACGACGCGCCACTTCAGGGATTCTGCAGTATCGGTGATCATCGGGTTTCCCCTTCCGGAGGAACAACTGGCAAGGCGGTGGCATTCACCACCTGCGGATTCGGAATCTCGAATCCTCCCAGATCCTCAGGGCATGGAAGACCATCCACAAACGCTTTCAGCAAATGATCCCCCTCAGGGGTGAGGAAAGACTCCGGATGGAACTGGACCCCCCAGGTGGATTCTCCCGGAATTCCCAGCCCCATAATCCCCCCACTTTCGCTCCAGGCAGCAATTGCCAGCTCAGCCGGCAGAGATTTGGGAACAACATGCAGGGAATGGTAACGGGCCACCTTCAGCGGATGGGACAAGTTGCCAAAGATGCCGACTTCACAATGACGAATCAGATCAGGCTTGCCGTGAACCGGAACTCCACTGGGAATCACCTGAGCACCCAAACACTGGGCGATGACCTGATGCCCGAGGCAAACCCCCAGAATCGGGATTTTCCCCCTCCAGAATCCAAAGGCCTGCTTGGCCAGCAGTGCCGATTCTGGTTTTCCTGGACCGGGTGAAAGCAGCAGGCGATCGGGATTCAGGGCCTGCAAGTCTTCCAGGTTTCGTTGATCCGCCTGGCGTACCGTGATTCTAGCTCCGCTTCGGGAGAGGGATTGCACCAGGTTGTAGGTGAAGGAATCCCGATGATCGAGAAGGAGGACGTGGGGGCCCTTCCCGAAAACGCTCCACTCGTCGGCGAGATCTCCTTCAGATGTCGTCAGGGGAGAGTATTCAGTGGATTTCAAGGGTGTCCATTTCCAAGACAATTTGCCTCAATTGAGCCCCGAACCGGGACAGGAAAGGATCATATCGACCCCGGAGTGCCCCTGAAAGATCACCCGTAACCTCTTTCAATCGTGTATCTTACGCAACTTGACCCAGCCCAGAGATGGGATCGGCCCGGCATTTGCCGCATTCCGGTTGGATTGGATTGGAGATTTCATGCTCAGGACAATGTTGTGGAGCCTCGGCCTGATCAGCCTCATCGGCTGTTCACCGATCAAGACCGAGGTCGAATTTGTCACCCCCGCAGCGGGGCAGACGGTGCCTCTGAACGCCCTCATCATCGAAGTGGGCTTCGATCACCGCATGAATCTGGAAACCTTCGATAGCAGCAGCTTCAAGGTCCAAGGTTCGACGAGTGGGCCCATCGAAGGAGCCTTCACCGGTGAGAATGAAAACCGCAGAGTCACCTTCACCTCTCTGAACTTGCCCGCAGGTGGGGAAACCATCACCGTAGAGTTGACCTCGGGCCTGGTTTCGACCTCCGGAAAATCGGTCGATCCCTTCCAATGGCAATTTGCCATCGAAGCGGGAACTGCTCCCCCGCCCTCCTCTTTCATCGTCTCTTCGATGACTCCCGGGATCGAGGCTTACAACGGCAACGTTAACAGCACCATCAATCCGGTGCTCACTGCTCCTTACGACCCGTTCAGCATCGGCAATGCCACGATCCGGATCGACGCCTCCCGCAGTGGCCAGAGAACGGTCAGCCTGCAAAACGTCTTCACAGGGATCAACACCATCACTCTCTCCCCCGATCGCCCGTTTCTGGCGGGTGAACGAGTGACGCTTTCCCTCGTGGACGACGTCTTTGGTCTCGACACCACCGAATTGCCGCAAACGTTGTTGGCCACCCATATCGCCAATCTCGGATTCGATTGGCCCGGCAATGTCGTGAGTTCAGGGTCTGCCCTCAATGGCGGAAAAATCGTCTTCTTCGATTCCGACGCCGACGGACTCGACGAGTGGGTGGAGGTCGAAGCGAATGGAACCCTGACCCATCAGGATTCGACCCCCTCTGGCCCCGCAGGTTCGACCACCTGGAATCTGCCGGAAGCCGTCATCGATGCGGCTGTCGGAGATTTCGATGGCGATGGACGCAGCGATCTGATCTGTCTCGGAAACTCGGGAACCTCCGCCTATCTTTTGCGTGGCTCGTTCAGCATCGCAGTCGTCCTCGAGGATCCGGAACTGATTCCCCTCACGGTACAGTCGACCCATCTGGAAGCGGCCCATGGTGATCGCGATGGGATCGTCGATCTGGTTCTCAGTGGACCGGATGGTCTCGCCGTCGCCTGGGGTGGAAGCATTAATCCCCTCAGCGTGATTCACCCCGTCGATTCGACTCCTGTGGTTCATCGTGCCGTTGCCACCGATCTCAATGGCGATGACCTCATCGACCTCGCGGCGGTTCTGGCCGACGGAAGCATCGCTTTCCACGCAGGAAATGGCGATCGCACCTTCACCGCAGAGGGAACCATCCTCGGTTACAACCTCACGCAACAGATTCGCGCCGTCAATCTCGATGGAGATTCCCTGCGTGACCTGCTGCTGATTCCATCCGGAGCGGGAACTCCTTCCGCCCTCCTCTCCGATGGCGATTTCAACTTCTCGCTGCGAGTCCTCTTTGACGATGTGGTCGCTCCAGGTACAGAGTTGATCGACTGGGATGGGGATGGACGTCTCGATTGCATCAGCCCCATCGCCGGTTCCGCCGGTCTTTACTTCGCCAAGGGAGTGGGTGATGGAAACTTCCAGAGCCCCCAGCTTCTGGGCTACGCCTCAGAGGTGGAAGCCGTGACGAGCGGAGATACCGATGGAGATGGCGCTCTGGATCTGGCCATCCTGACTCCGGCCGGCACCTTTGAAATCCTGCGTTCGGAGCCTGTGGTTCTCTCCCCCGCAAACCGTATTCGTGTGGAAGATCTCAGTGCCAACCCGGGTGATACCGTCAACTACCAGGTGATCATCGATTGCATCGATTCCCTGCAGGGTTGGACTCTGGCACTCGACTACAACGCTTCCATTATGGGACTGAACAACATCACCATCGCCGGAACCGATGTCGCCGGGCTCGTCGAGTTTGAGCTGCCCAACATCGACAACTCAAACGGTACCGTGATCTATGCCAACATTCTTGATCTGGCACCGCCCTTCGATAATCAGGTACTCGCTCCAGGATCGGGTTACGTCGTGGCAACCGGTGAAGCCTTCATCAGCGCAGGAGCGCCGGCAGGTAACTACGACTTCACTCCAGCAAATGGAATCATTGCCAATACGTCTCCCGAGACAGACAACTCCTTCGTCGTCAACGGCAGCTCCTTATTCCCCGAATTGGTCGGAGGTACCGTCTCCATCGGCGGCAGCAGTCCCGCCCAGCAGCCTTCTGATAATGAAGATCCGGAAACCGGTGGTGAGGACTCCACCGACCCGGTGGAGAGTGATCAGGTTCACTTCCTCCGTGGTGACGTCAACGGAGATGGCGTGATCGATCTCACCGATGGAACACAGTTACAGTTGCTGCTCGGAAATGGCACTCCCATCGAGTGCGCAGACGCAGCGGACGTCAATGACGATGGAATCGTCGACGATGCCGACCCGGTCTACATCTTCGACTTCCTTTACCAAGGATCCAATCCACCTCCCGCACCGTATCCCCTCCCCGGTCCTGATCCGACCGCGGATGGACTGGATTGCCAGTCCTACGGTGCGGCTCACTAACATTCCCCCCCCGGCCAGTTTCCCCGCTCCCCCTGCGCGGAGCACTCCCCCTTCCCCTCCGGGAATCTGGCCGGGCCCCCCTTTTTTCCCTTCATTATGGCCACCCGGATCCTCATTTCAGGATTCGGTCAACCCCCTCATACGACCCGCGCTCCAAACCCCGATTCGTCAGATTTTTTTTGTGGTCCAAATTGCCCAATGGAGGCGACAGGATTCACTTCCGGGAGTCGGGACAAATCGTCTTCCGGGTACCATATTGATGAGGGGCACAGGGCTAGATATTGTGCGGCCCTCGCCTGAAAAATACCGCCGAGTGCGGTTGGGGTGAGAAATCGATACGGGGGCCATCCTGAGTGAATCCAGCCGGATTCCGGGGGTTTGACTTCATTTTTCGATGCCATTGCCCGGGGGCAACTACCTGGTGAAATCCATGTGAGATCCATGTGATTTTCATATGCGATTCACCACGTTGTGGCTCCTGCAAGGGGGGATTCCCCCTTCCGGCAGCGGCCAGAGAATGGAACAGGCCTCGATAGACGTCTCTCGTATCGACCGGGCTCCTGAATCGCTCCCGGTAGAAACTGTGAATCGATCGTCGGCGTGCACCCGCAGTGCAAACCCACGGGAACAGCACAGATTCGCCGAAGCGTGAAAAACCCGGTTTGTTGTCGCGATTTGGCGCCTGTGAAAGCCTGACTCATGAAGAGCTCAGACCACTTTGGAGCTGGATTGCTGGGGGCTCGGCTTCATTGAGCCATTGGGTTGGAATCACGGTGGCAGTTTCAACTGCGCCTGCCCATGACCACCCGGCGAAAATGAAGCCGATGAAGGGAGCGAGACGGGAAGTGTTCCTGTCGGACCTGAGCGTCGAAGCACTGTGCTTCTACGCCAGGGTCTGAACACTGGAACCGCCGATCCCGCAATGACGGAGAGCCTGGGAAGGCCTCCGGGTTTGAGAGTGTGGGTCGCAGAGTGCAGGACCTGAACAGGATTCTGCCTTTGAGACCCGGGTTTAGTGTTCCGTTGTCAGAGGGAACAGGGTTCTTTCTGACTGCAGCATGTCAACGGGTGGTAGGCTGGCTAAGAGGCGCGCACGGTCGATCCTCTGAGCCACAGGAAACCCGCCCGGCTGTTACATTTCGGCGATTCCTGCCCAGTGCGGGGTCTTTTGGAGCCTTCCCGTGGTCCCCTGAAGACTCTCGCCCCGGGAGTGTTGGAGTCCTTTCCCTTTTTGGAAAGATACTCCTGCTTTCATGCGCCGAGACTGACGTGGAGAGTGACATGCCAGGAATCCTGCCCCCATTCCTCCTTTGGGGCCGTTTGGCCCTCGGAGAATCACTCCTGAACCCGGAAGACTGAGCCCGGACAAGTGGGGTCCGGTTCGCAAGAACTGGCCCAGGAGAGACTTTGGGCCGCGTGAGCCTTGAGGGCCGCGTGAGCCTTGAGGGCCGCAGTCGGTCCCCTGAGTCTCTCCGATCCCGCCCATCAAGAGGGCGGGTTGGTGTACAGTGTGGGATTGCGAGTCGAGAAAGTGGAATCACCTTCACGATCTGCAATCTTTCGTCATGACTCGGTTTCGGAAACGGAGAGGCAGGATCAAAGCTGCCTTTCCCTGCGTTCTGCCACTGAAGTGATTCGGGGGGAAAGCGCAGCGTTGATAGCGGCAAGTTGAAAACTGCAAGCTGAACCTGCTTGCACTGAATCGTTGCGCGCCGACACGGAACAGAGTCTTAGGGAATACCCGGTACGGTTCGGTCACTGCGGTGAAGACCGGACTCGCACTGAACGGGTAAGGGAAGAAGAAAGAGGAAGACAGTTTGAAGATTCAACGTCGCTTTACCACAGAAGGCATGAGCCCATACGAGGGCATTCCGATGACGACCCGAACATCCGAGATTCGCAATCCGGATGGCACAGCGATTTTCCATCAGGACGACATCGTCGTTCCGGAGAATTGGAGCCAGGTCGCCACCGACGTGCTGGCACAAAAATATTTCCGCAAAGCCGGAGTACCCCAACTGGATGACAGTGGCCAACCGAAAGTGGATGCCGATGGCAATTCGATTCTCGGGGGTGAGACCGATTGTCGTCAGACCTTCGGCCGCCTTGCAGGCTGCTGGACTCACTGGGGATTTGAAAACAACTACTTCGACAGCAAGGAAGACGCCCGCGCCTTCCATGACGAGTTGTGTTACATGCTGGCCAACCAGATGTGTGCACCCAACTCACCGCAGTGGTTCAACACCGGACTTCACTGGGCCTACGGCATCGATGGTCCCCCACAGGGGCACCACTACGTCGATCCTGCCTCCGGTGAATTGAAAAAGGCCAATAGTGCCTATTCCCGTCCGCAGCCCCACGCCTGCTTTATCCAGAGCGTCCAGGATGATCTCGTCAACGAAGGCGGAATCATGGACCTGTGGACCCGCGAAGCACGCCTCTTCAAGTTCGGATCGGGAACCGGTTCCAACTTCTCGGCACTTCGCGGAGAAGGGGAGCGTCTCTCCGGAGGCGGTAAGTCCTCCGGCCTGATGTCGTTCCTCAAGATCGGCGATGCCGCAGCGGGAGCCATCAAGAGTGGTGGAACCACCCGTCGGGCAGCAAAGATGGTCTGCCTCGATCTCGACCACCCCGACATCGAAAGTTTCATCACCTGGAAGACCCGCGAAGAACAAAAGGTTGCGGCACTCGTTTCCGGATCCCGGATGTGTGCCAAGCATCTGACTGCTGTTCTGAAATCGTGTCGCCCCAACGGTGAAGAAACCGCCAACATCGACTTCAAGACCAACACTGTTCTCGCCGGAGCAATTCAGAAGGCCAGAGAAGTGGCGGTTCCTGAGCCGGCCATCATGCGAGTTCTCCAACTGGCAGATCAGGGCGTCACCGGTATCGAGTTTGATGAGTTCGACACCGGCTGGGAAAGCGAAGCCTACGCGACCGTCAGTGGACAGAACGCCAACAACAGCGTCCGCGTACCCAATGCATTCTTCGAGGCTCTCGAAAATGATGGTCAGTGGGATCTGATCAGTCGCACCGACGGGGAAATCATCAAGAGTGTCCCCGCCCGCGAGCTGTGGGAAGAAGTCAGCCGTGCCGCATGGTCCTGCGCTGATCCAGGAGTTCAGTTCGATACCACCATCAACGAATGGCACACCTGCCCCCGTGATGGACGAATCAACGCTTCCAATCCCTGCTCCGAGTACATGTTCCTCGATGACACGGCTTGCAACCTTGCCTCTCTCAACCTCGTCAAGTTCATGAAGGAGGACGGAAGCTTCAATATTGAGGCCTTCCGCCATGCGACCCGTATCTGGACGATGGTTCTCGAGATCAGCGTACTGATGGCCTCTTACCCGAGTGCCGACATCGCCCGCCTCTCCTACGAGTACCGCACTCTCGGTCTGGGCTACGCCAACCTCGGAACAGTCCTGATGCGTCTCGGTCTTCCCTACGACAGTGAAGAGGGACGCGCCTTCTGTGGTGCCATCACCGCGATCCTGACGGGTCAGTCCTATGCCACCAGTGCCGAAATGGCCGGTGAACTGGGTCCCTTCCCTGCCTACGACCGCAACCGTGACAGCATGCTGCGTGTGATGAGAAATCACCGCGGAGCCGCTCACGATGTGAAACCCGAGGAATACGACGGCCTGTCGATTTTTCCGACCCCGATCAAAGAGAACTCCTGCGCTCCAGAGATGATTCAGGCAGCCAGGGATTGCTGGGATGAAGCGGTCTCGCTGGGTGAAAAGCACGGCTACCGCAATGCCCAGTCGACCGTGATTGCTCCCACCGGAACCATCGGTCTGGTGATGGATTGTGACACCACCGGCATCGAGCCCGATTTCGCGCTCGTCAAGTTCAAGAAACTCGCCGGCGGTGGTTACTTCAAAATCATCAACCAGAGTCTTCCGCCCGCCCTCGAGCGACTCGGTTACTCCGAAGAGCAAATCACTGCGATTAGCAAATATGCTGTCGGACATGGCACCCTGCGTGGAGCCCCTCACATCGATCACGAGGCCCTGAGAACCATGGGCTTCGACGAAGCCTCCATCGCCAAGGTGGAATCCGCACTCGAGGGAGCTTTTGATCTGCAGTACGCCTTCAATGACTACCTTCTCGGTGAAAACTTCGCCGAGGTGAACCTGGGCCTGACC
The DNA here is from genome assembly GCA_913056395.1 of uncultured bacterium. Classification (GTDB taxonomy): domain Bacteria; phylum Planctomycetota; class UBA8108; order UBA1146; family UBA1146; genus UBA12191. The sequence goes on from CAJXMG010000030.1 coordinate 18,805, forward strand.
GGCGATCGCCTGGAGATGTGGAAGAGCAATCCCCTCGCCTCCCTCGGCTTCACCAAGGAGCAGATCCTCGCCGCCAACGAGTACGTTTGCGGAACCATGACCATCGAGGGTGCTCCCCACCTGAGCGACGAGCATCTGGCTGTCTTTGATTGTGCCAATCGCTGTGGCCGCAAGGGTGAGCGATTCATTCGCTCCGATGCCCACGTGTTGATGATGGCTGCAGCGCAGCCGTTCATCTCCGGCGCCATTTCGAAGACGATCAACATGCCCAATGAGGCCTCCATCGACGACGTCCGCGAGTCCTACAACCTCGGATGGAAATCGATGCTGAAAGCAGTTGCCCTCTACCGCGACGGCAGCAAGCTTTCCCAGCCTCTCTCTTCCTGGGGTGAAGACTTCGATGAGGTCGAACTGCCAGAGGCGACCAACAACATGCCAGAGAATCTGGAGAAGGTCGTCTACCGCTACCTCGCCCGTCGCCGTCGACTGCCCCACCGTCGCAGTGGCTACACACAAAAAGCCATCGTCGGTGGACACAAGGTCTACATCCGCACCGGTGAATACGAAGACGGTACTCTGGGTGAGATCTTCCTCGACATGCACAAGGAAGGGGCCGCATTCCGCAGCCTGATGAACAACTTCGCCATCTGTGTCTCCCTCGGTCTTCAGCACGGTGTGCCCCTCGAGGAGTTCGTGGAGGCCTTCACCTTCACCCGCTTCGAGCCGAATGGCATCGTCTCCGGAAACCGCAGCATCAAGATGGCGACCAGTGTTCTCGATTACATCTTCCGTGATCTCGCCATCAACTACCTTGGCCGTCATGATCTGGCTCAGGTTCAGGAGGATGACCTTCGCTCGAGCAGTCTGGGCAGCAGCCCGACGACTCCCGAGTTCACCGACGAAGTCGAACAACCCGGCGGCAGTTTTGTCGGAATCCCTTCCGCAGCTTCCACCTCAAGGTTGGCAGAAAATGAAGGCGGCATGAAAAAGGCCGCCTCATCGACGGCAACGGAAGAACTTTCGGCAGAATCCATTTCCAGGGCCAAGGGTTACACCGGTGATCCATGCCCCGAATGCGGATCATTGACGATGGTTCGCAATGGCACCTGCCTCCGCTGTGACTCCTGTGGAGCGACCACCGGTTGTTCCTGATCACGGTCACCGTGGTTTGACGACAGTTGTTGACCAGGAGGCGAGGGCGGTGAATCACACCGCCCTCGCTTCTTTTTATTCACAGTTTTGGATGGGGCGCAGGCTCCAGCACGGTTATCTTCAACAGTAGTTCAACGCTGTGGAAAGGTGAGGAGAAACGATGAGTATCAAGTCCGATCGCTGGATTCGCCGCATGGCGACCGAGCATGAAATGATTTCCCCTTTCGCCCCCCAACAGGTTCGCGAAAGTGTTAATGAAACCGGAGAGGTCCAGCGAGCCATCTCGTACGGAGTCTCAAGCTACGGCTATGACCTCCGGGTAGCGGACGAGTTCAAGGTCTTCACCAATGTCCATGGATCAGTGGTCGACCCGAAAAACTTCGACGACCGCTCCTTTGTCGACATCAAAACCGATTGCTGCATCATTCCTCCCAACTCATTTGCACTCGCCCGCAGCATCGAATACTTCAAGATTCCCCGATCGGTCCTCACCGTGTGCCTGGGCAAATCGACCTACGCCCGCTGTGGAATTATCGTCAACGTGACCCCCTTCGAACCTGAGTGGGAGGGACACGTCACCCTGGAAATTTCCAATACGACCCCACTCCCCGCACTGGTTTATGCCAATGAGGGATTGGCCCAGGTTCTCTTCTTTGAGAGCGATGAAGAGTGTGAGACCTCTTATGGCGACCGGGGTGGTAAGTATCAGGGACAAACGGGTATCAATCCCCCGCGCATGTAATCCCCTGTAAAGGTCCGGATGGGTAGCCTCATCCTGAACCGAGGCTTACGATCGAAGGTGAAACCTGAACGATTCGGAGGTCTGAAGTGAGCACCCCAGAGGCTGAACAACGCTGGAATCAGGGCTTCGAGCCCTCCTGCAGCGATGCTGATTCCTGCAGTGATATCCTTCGCCGGGCCCAGGCTGGCGAGAGAATCTCTGTAGAGGACGCTCTCGCCCTGGCTCTCCACGCGGATGCTGAGGAATTGTTTGCGTGTGCCGATGCGATCCGGTCTAGGTTTCACCCCGACGACATCGTCACCTACGTGGTCGATCGCAATATTAACTACAGCAACATCTGTACATCCGTCTGTGCATTCTGTGCGTTTTACCGCAAGCCCGGAGATCCCGAGGGATACCTCCTCAGTCTCGACGAGATTCATGCGAAGGTCGATGAGACGATTTCACTGGGCGGTAGCGGAACCCTGATGCAGGGAGGATTGCATCCGGATCTTCCTCTCAGTTGGTACACGAACATGCTTCGCAGTATCAAAGAGCGTCATCCTGATTTTTACCTGCACTGTTTTTCTCCCACCGAGATTCATGCGCTCACTTCCGTTACCGGATTGCCCGCAGATGAAATTCTCCGGGAACTCAAATCTGCTGGACTCGACTCGATCCCGGGTGGAGGTGGTGAAATCCTTGTCGACGCCATTCGCAAACGTCGCCGATCCTCCTGTGGAGCGGATGATTGGCTCGACATTTCTGCCCAGGCCCATGAAGCGGGCTTGCCGACAACCGCGACGATGATGATCGGTCTCGGTGAGACGGACTGGATGCGGGCAGAGCATCTCCAGAGGGTTCGGAACGTTCAGGATCAGACTGGAGGATTCATCTCCTTCATCCCGTGGACATTCCAACCAGATAACACCCCTCTCGGGAAGAAGATCACCGAAAGGGTTCCTGCGGAGGAATACGCTCGCTGGCTGGCAGTCTCACGCATCTTCCTCGACAACATCAAAAACCTTCAGGTGTCATGGCTGACCGTGGGATTGGAAGAGGGAAGGCTGGGCCTGCAAAGAGGAGCCAATGATCTGGGATCAGTGATGATCGAGGAGAATGTCATCTCCGTGGCCGGCGCCAATCATCAGGCGACCGAGGATCTGTTGCGCACGACCATCGAAAAAGCAGGGTTCAAACCTGGGCTGCGAAATGCCGGTTATCGTCGCCTCGAGGATCGACCGGTTCCCCAAGGGTCTGGAAGAGATTGATTTGAACGATTACGCCCTCAATCCCCAGCTGAGCCGCGACGAGACCACAGAGGTCATCGAAGGATTGGTCACAGGGTGGAGTATTCCTGAAGAAATCCCCCAGGGGATCAACACCATCGTCGTGCCCGATTCGGAATGCCCGAACGGGGCACGTTTTGGTGCAAGGGCCCTTCATACCCTGGTCCTCAGATCGAGACCGCGGACACTGGTCGTGATCTCTTCCGGTCCGGTTGAAAAACCGGTCATGCAATCGATGGGACAGGTAGAGACGGCTCTCGGATCCTGCTCCATCGACGAACGTCTCTCCGCAAGATTAGCGAATCGCATGGAATCGAATCTGGATATCGTTTCAGATTTGGATACTTCCGGATCCTCACTGCAAAGACTGACCCCACTTCTGTGTCAGGTCCTGGCCCCCGGTTGTCGATTTGTCCCGTGGATCCTTCCTGAAAAAATCGACGAGCCCCAATCCCTGATTGATCTCGGGACACAACTAGGCAAGGCCCTGACTGAAGAACAGGGAGCCTGCGTCGTGGCAGGACTTTCTCTTCCACAGAGACATGCTTCTGCCCCGGAGACGGAAGTGACCGCTGACGCAACGATCCTGCGCCATATACTCGACCCCGATCCACACCTGTTTTTCGAATCTTCCCTTCAGGGAAAGCTGCGTAACATGGCTCCAATGCTGGTAGCGTTGGGCCAGGCAAAAGAACGGCACGGCCTCAAAGGTCATCTTCTGGAACATGGCGAAGTGGAATCCGCAGGTACCCATTGGGGTGCGGCCTCACTGGCCATTTGATGAGATTGCCTTAGATGAGATTGAAGGAGTAGACGATGGGATCCATTGCAACCGGTGGCGGCGATAAAGGGGATACTGGCGTCTTCGGCTCCGGTCGCCTTCCCAAGAATCACTCACGTATCGAAGCCTATGGCAGTGTGGATGAGTTGAATTCCGAGATCGGTGTCATCATCGCTGCGGGAAATCCCCCCCACGCTTCCGGCGGGCACAACCTTCCCGAATCGATCCGCACCCAGTTGGAAAGGATCCAGTCCCTCCTCTTTGATCTGGGATCAGACCTGGCCCAACCCGGTTGTGGAAAAGAGGACGGCCCTTCCACTCGAATCGGTGATCAACATTCGAACCAACTCACCGACTGGATCCATGAGTGGGAATCGTCCCTGCCCGCACTCAAGAATTTCATCATTCCCGGTGGATCCCTGAATGCCGCCTTGCTTCACAGGGCACGGACCGTTTGCAGGCGCGCAGAACGCAAGACTGTCCAATTTTTGAAAGAAGCGGCAGAAGGTCACTCTGCAGTGGTTTTCCTCAACCGGCTCTCTGATCTTCTCTTTCTGCATGCCAGAGCCGCCAATCAGGCCGAGGGGATCCCGGATGTCCCCTGGATTGCCGATGAATCCTCCTCAGACTGACGAGCAATCTGATTGATCACGTTTGGACCTCAGGACTCCCCTTCAGATTCCTCCAGAATTCTGAATAGCTGGCATGACTTGGATTCTTTGGCCTCGTGCCAGGAGATCTGCAAATCCCTGAGGATCCCGTCGATGACTTCTCTGGCCCCCCGTGGGTCGTCCGTCTCCACTTCCAACTCACGTCGAACCGTTCCGTCTGGGAAGACGGCTCGATCAAGTTCCACGACCCAACCCTGATCCAATTGGAAAGAGCGGCGAAAGTTTCGGATTCGCCCCCACTCTTCGAGAGTTGTCAGCGGCTCACCACAGATGGATTCCAGCTTTTCGAGACACTGCATTCCAAGAAGAGCACCGCTGAATTCTTTCGACTCAACCTGCTTGAGAGCTTGCGAAGTCAATGTCTCTGAGAACTCAGTGGCAGAAGAAACGCCAGCCTTGATCCCGCCAGCGATCTTGAGAGTGACTTCACTATTTCCATTCTCTATTCGGATTCGACAAAGGCAGCCGCGGGCTCGCAACTTCCCCTCGACATCGAGATAAATGTTCTGTTGATTCAACTGATTCAGGGAGCCTGGAAGTGACTTGGCCAACTTTTCGAGATCTGCATCGCTGCCAAGAAGATACTTGAGTTCGACTTCCTCAAACTCCTTCACGATCCCTCTTCATCCGAAAATTGATCAAGCCAGTAATCGATCTGCTTCTTGCTTCTGGGCGGTGCGGGCTTTCCACCGGATTGCCCACCGGTTTTCCCGGACTTTTTGGTGCTTTTGGTGGAGAGTGTTCTCTGTCGAAAATTGGAACAGGAGCAGTGCTGGACATGCCCCCCCGGCAACCGCTTGCCGATATCCTTGAAATCATTGGTCACGACTTCAATGTGCTTTTGACTCTCTTCACGCTGGATCAGCAGGAGGATCAGGTCGTCTGCGGTACTGCCATGCTCGGCAACATGAACTTCAAGCTGGGGTCCAGAAGCCCCCGGAGGAATGGTTCCCGCCCCTGAGTCGAGACAGAGAACAAAGTGGTCTCCCCTCGCGGCAGCCCGATTCAGTTCATGACAGAGCAATTGAACCGCTGCGGGATAGCCGCTTTCCCCCATCCTTTGACGCAACTCCGGATCGGCATGGATCAGATTGTTTCCGTCGATAATCCACTTCATGACCGGAACCGATCTCAATCGAAATCAAAGATGGAGGGGGGTTTTTTATCGGGATCGTCTTCCGCTTTTTTCAGGCCTTCTTCAAACAGCTGATCCAGTTTCTCACCACGCCCGTCTTCTTTGGCCAATTCCTTTTCAAACTTCTCTTGGGCTCTGGAAGGAGAGGAAATGGCATCTTTCACCGCGGACTCGAATGATTTGGTCTGACCATCCTCCCCCTTTGTGACCACATGGAAGATACGTCTGGCCCGGGGGTCGATGGTCAATTTGCAATCACAGTGAGGACACTCGACTTCAAACAATCCGTCAGGGCGAGTCGACATCGCTTCCCCCTATTTTCCGTAGATCAGATTCAGCACCTCATTGCGAGTCGCCTGATTTTCTCGCATGAGCCCCCTCATGGCAGAGGTGGTCATCACCCCTCCGGGTTTTTTGACTCCACGCATCGTCATGCAGGTGTGGGTTGCTTCAATCACAACGGTGACACCCTTGGGTTCCAACTGACTGGAGATCAGATCGGCGATCTGCTTGGTCAACCGCTCCTGCACCTGCGGTCTTTTTGCAAAGTGGTCGACAGCTCTTGCCAACTTGGAAAGGCCGACAATTTTATTTCCGGGAAGATAGGCGACATGTGCTTTTCCAGTGAAAGGCATCAGGTGGTGTTCGCACACTGAGACAAAGGGAATGTCTTTGAGGAGAACAATCTCATCGTAATCTTCACTGAATACGGTATTGAGAACCTGACTGCTGTCTTCTCTTAGCCCAGCAAAAATCTCCGCATACATTCTCGAGACCCGGTCAGGTGTATTGAGCAAACCTTCCCGTTTCGGGTCCTCACCCACTCCCTCGAGGATCAGTTTGACCCCTTCACGGATCTTCTCTGCATCAAAGTCATTGTCCATTTTCAATCCCAACCCGGCTTCAAGTCCACCTTGCCTGATAGTGAGTAAAATTCGATCGGATTATCCCAGACGATGGTTCGAATCGTTTCCTCCTTGAATCCCTGGCGCCTCATCGCCCAGATCGTCTTGGGCACACTGAGTGGATCTGAGGGGCCCCAGTCACAGGAGGAGTTGACCAACATTTTTTCTGCGCCCTGCTCTTCGAAGATGGCAGTGGCCCTCTCGGGGCTGAGCTTGGTCACGGGGTAAACCGTATGCCCGCACCAGAATCCATTGTCTTTGCTGACTTGGATGGTCTCTTCAGTGTTGTGGTCCATCAGTATCTTTGCGGGATCCAATTTCATTTCCTGGATCACCTTTATGGTCCTCTTCGTCCCCTCGAGTTTATTACGGTGCGGCGTGTGGATCATGACCGGGAGGTTGGCATCAAAAGCCATCTCCAACTGCTTTCGAAGGATGGTTTCTTCTTCATCCGTAATCAGGTCAAAACCAAGCTCACCGACAGCGACTACAGAGGGATGCTGGAACCAATCGGGCATCCGCTCGAGAACCTCATTGGCCAACTCAGTGTTATTCGCCTCACGGGGATTTACACCAATCGTACAAAAGTGCTGAATGCCATATTCAGCCGCTCTTTGACGCTCAAAGTTGGTGATGTGATCGAAGTAGTCATAAAAAGTACCTGCAAACTTTCGGGGTTCTCCCAACCAGAATGAAGGTTCCGTAATTGCGACGATCCCTGCGACCGCCATTTTCTCGTAGTCATCGGTGATTCTTGAAATCATGTGACTGTGTGGGTCAAAGATACGCATGTTGTTACCTTCTCACTTCGGTATGTATCGACTCACGACCTGAATAACCGGTTATCCACCTGTATCGGGTTTTCGACTTATGACTCGTGGTGCTCCAACCAGCGCTCAGCATCGATCGCTGCAGCACAACCGCTACCTGCAGCTGTAATAGCCTGGCGGTAGGTAAAGTCCTGAACGTCACCACAGGCGAAAACCCCGTCCACGCTCGTGCGGGTCACCTCGGAAGTCTTGATGTATCCGTTGTCGTGAAGATCCAACTGCCCTTCAAAAAGGGAAGTATTGGGAGTATGGCCAATCGCCACGAAGACCCCGCTCAATGGCAGGGTTGATTTGTCCCCGGACTCGAGGTTTTCAACCTCCACACCGCTGACCTTGCCATCCTCTTCAAGAACTTCGGTGATGGCGGAGTGCCACATGAATTCCACTTTGGGATTGTCGAATGCTTTTTGTTGCATGATTTTGGAAGCCCGCAGTTCTCCTCTGCGGTGAATGACGGTCACCTTGTCCGCAAACTTGGTCAGAAATACCGCTTCCTCCATGGCTGAGTCTCCCCCGCCAACGACAGCAATGTCTTTCCCCTTGAAGAAGAATCCATCACAGGTCGCACAGGTACTCACACCATGGCCCATCAGGCGGCTCTCAGATTCGAGGCCCAGCATCTTCGCACTGGCCCCAGTCGAAATGATCACCGTTTTGGCTTCGACTTCCTGAGTCGCAGATTTGATCTTGTACGGACGGCTGGAAAAATCGACCTCGACAACATTCTCGTAGTGAACTTCTGCACCAAAGCGCTCCGCCTGCTTACGGAAATTTTCCATCAACTCCGGTCCCATGATCCCTTCCGGGAAGCCCGGGTAGTTTTCGACATCGGTCGTCAGCATCAACTGCCCGCCGCTGTTGGCTCCGGCGAATACCATCGGGTTCAACTGTGCTCTTCCGGTGTAAACTGCTGCAGTGTATCCAGCGGGACCAGATCCGATGATCACGACTTCGCGCACCATGGTGTTACCTCTTTCTCGTACCGGTTGGGATGACCGGTTCCGGGGTTCAATCTCAGGCCGTGCAGTCTAAATCAGGACCGATGCCCTATCGAGCACACCTGCCTCTCAGGGTGAACTATCCGACGGATTTCACAGAACCCCATCCCCTTTCCGGGGTTCCAGATCAGTGATCGCCTGCAAAGCAGCGAAAATCACATAAACCGTTGTTTTTAATAAACTTAGAGACACCAACCCTGCAAAAATGGGATCCTCCGATCTACTCTCTCCGGTTTTTCCGGACCTTCAGTGGATCGGGCTGGCTCCTGCCAAACAATCGGCGGTAGGATTCAGGTGTTCTTTGGACCGTTCTTCATGGGAGGAACCTCGACATGTGTTTGCAAGCCAGAGTTTTCCTGATCACTCTCTTCGCGACCCTGTGCCTCAACTTCTTGTGCTCCACCTTTTGGCAGCCTCTTCTCCTGGCTCAGGATTCCGGGGAGGCCGCAGAAGAGGAATTTGCAGAGAGAGAGTATGAAACTCCTCCCCTGCCTCCTCTCGACCTCGATGACGAAAAGCTGAATCAGGATCTCGACCGATACCGGGAGCATCTGGAAGCCAGAGAATTCTCCAAAGCTCTCGCGATTATCAAGAGAGTGAAATCCAAAGTTCGAAAGCCGGAAGAATCCATCGCTGAAATCATCGACCGCTATTTCCGGGAAGCGGAAGCGGGCACTGTTCTCGACAAAGCCAACCGTTACCACAAGAAGAAACAATTCCGTAAAGCCCTGAACGTCATCATCAAGGAAGATCCCAAAGAAGAAGCCTTCGAGGGAACACGCATCGGAGAAGAAGTCGCCGAACTGCGAAAAGCCCTCAAAGATGAAATCTACCTTCTGATCGAGGACTTTGAAAATGAGCAAGCGGCAAACGAAGAGGACTCGGAAGAAGAAGAGGACCAGGGTCGAGGAGGTCGGGGCCGGGGGCAAAATCAGGGAATGGGTGGTAACAGCAAGGTCGTCGGCGGCACTCCCGAAGATGGCGATGTTCGCAGTGGCAAGTTTGCACTTCACTGGCAGACCACCGAACGCCTCTCCTGGGTCACCATCGGCAACAAGGCATTCAGCAGAATGATGGAGGAAGGTGAGAGCATGACTGATTACCGCTACCTCACCATCTCACTCCGTTGTGAAAATCCAGCCGCCAAACCCAATATTCTTGTGCTCTTTGACGTTGACGGTGCACAAGTCCGGGCTCCCAGAGGGGGAATGCGCAGAGGCGGTGCCCGTGCATGGCAGCGGGATGGATTCAATACCTCCGTCAACCCCAAGGGCGGCTGGAGAGAGTATCGCCTCGATCTGAAAAAGTTTACCCGCAAGGGTGAGGTGGACTGGGATATGGTTGAGGCCTTGCGCCTGATCTACACCGGCGGCCCCGACCACCTCATCATGATCGATGACGTTCAACTCGAGAAACCGTAAATCGGATGCCACGAGCTGAAATCGGTATCCGCATTCTGCTTCTCGTGCTGACCCTGACCAGCCCAGCCGGATTCAGCGATCCGTTGCACTCTCAGCCTTCACCGGGATTTCAGGAGTTTGTTTATGCCACCGTGGGAGGGACTCCCCTGTGGCTCGATTTTCTGCCGGCGACAGATGGCAGCCCCGGTCCCCATCCGCTGATCATTTTCATTCATGGTGGAGCCTGGCAATCGGGGGTGAGACAAGCGGTGCCGGGACCGATCCTCGGCTTTCGCAACGAAGGTTTTTCCATTGCCACCATCGACTATCGATTGACCTCCCAAGCGGGTGAGTTTGGCAATGAACCTGTGACATGGCCCGCACAACGGGATGATGCCAAAGCCGCCGTACGCTGGCTTCGAGCCCATGCCAACGATCTCAATATTCGCCCGGATGCCTTTGTCGCATGGGGGCTTTCTGCTGGCGGGCATCTGTCCGCGATTCTGGCACTGACCAACGATGCTCCCGGATCAGAGGGCTCCGTGGGCGACTGGCCCCAGATTTCTTCTGCGGTTCAGTTGGGAGTCAACTTCTACGGTCCTTCAGACCTGCTTCGACTCGATCTGGACGTAACCACCCCTCCCGGTTCCACTCTCAATCACGAGGAACCCGGCTCCCCCGAATCCCTGCTGCTCCGCTGGCAGGAAACCGGCATCTCCATGGGTGAGATCCTCGATAATGAGGATTCCAATCAGGCACCCTGGCAGGAGTTGGTCGAACTCGCTCATGACGCCAGTCCCATCTTTGCGGTTCAGCCGATCCATGCAGTCCCGCTGATGATTGCACACGGAACGATGGATACCGTCATCGCCTACCCGCAATCGGTTCGCCTCCAGGACACGCTCACTTCTCTCGGTCTGGTCTCCACTTTGGAGACGGTCGCAGGAGCCGGCCATGGTCTTCCGCCTTCTTCTTTTTTCATGGCCCGGGATTGGATTCTTGAACAATGGCAGCAGCCCGCATTTATTCGCGGGGATACCAACCAGGACAATTCCACCGACCTCGCCGACGTGATCGTGATCCTCTCGGTACTCTTTCAGGGTGGTCAGGGAGTCCCTGATTGTGATCTGGCTCAGGACGTCAACGATGACGACAGTCTCGATATCAGCGATGCGGTTTACATGCTCTCGTGGCTATTCAGCAATTCGGCTCCGATTCCTGCTCCCCATCCCCTCTGCGGAAACCAGGCAGTCCCCGGTAACCTGGACTGCTTATCCCCGCCTGCCTGTCCCTGAAGGAATTTCTCTTCGTTGACCGCTTCGCAGGGTGCGGTTTAATGGGGCAAAGGGGAAATTCAGTGCTTCCGATTCGCAGACTGTCCACTCAACAGCCATTCTCAATGATCCGCTCCATCTTCGTGAGCGGCTGGCTCCTGTTGACTACACTGATTCCCCTCACTGGTCTGCTGGCTCAAGAAGCGGAAGATCCGTTCGCCGATCCCTTTGCAGAAGAGTCTTCCCCCACACCGACACTGGATGACCCTTTCGGCGATCCCTTTGAAAATTCTGAAAACGATACCCCAACATTCCTGACCGATAACAGCCCTGGATCTGAACCCCGGGGGTCCATCGAGTTCTCCCCCAACGGAAGACTGCAAATTCGTGGTCCTGGAGGGGTTCCCGAACTCTCGATCATCCCAACCCTGCGACTCGAGCTGTTGCATACACCCGAAGACCTGGACAACCCCATCTTCACGACCCGAGACAGTGAAATCCGACTTGAAGGCAACATCCTCGGACGGGACTCATTTCTGGCTCGACTGAACCTTGCAGGAGATCATGCACATGGAGTCATATCGGAACTGTGGTTCGACACTCCACTCAAGCATGGATTCCACCTGACCACTGGACGCATCCCCGGAACTTTGGGGCTAGAGAGCTTCCCGGGCCAGGAGAGAAGAATCTCCATCTCTCCGGGGCTTGTCGATTGGGCGGGCGGAGGGTCCGCTTGGGGAATACGCACCGGGGGCCGCTGGATCAAGGGAGCTCTCACAGGCGATCTCCAGTTGATGCTCGATGAACCCGTCGATGTGGATGGAGAAAAGTTCGGCGGTTACGGCCTGTTGACCCGTGTCAGCATTCGACCTCTTTCACGATTCCTCTTTGGAGGACCCGATGGGACACAGGAATCATGGAAAGACACTTCCCTGTTTCTCACCTCCCGTTGGGACTGGGAGGCGGATGGCATCTTCCGCATTCGATCAGCCGGAGAACAGGATCTGCTGACCACCATTCCTCTTCATCATGACAATATCCGCTGGGTCAGAACAGGCTGGCGACTGCCACTCACTTCGAGTTTGCAGTTTGAGAACGAGTGGTTGAGATGCGGGTTTTTCGGGGTCGGCCCCACCGACATTGACATGCCGGGAGAAGTCACCGCATTCCAACTCGGCTTGCGGGCCAAATTGGGTTCCAGCAACCCGCTTCCCATCGCACTTCCACACGATCTCCCGGGCAAAGTTTTCAAGGAAGAGATCGCCGCTCCTTCATCCGGGGAGCTCGCTGAAACCCGCAACGGTTATGACCTCCTTCTCCGTTACGAACAACTGACGGTAAAGTCGGGCCTTTCTGATCTCGGCTGGCTTTCTACTGGAACGGGTTCCAACGATCTGGAAGCGTTACGTCTGGCAGTGACCCGCAAGATACGGCCCGGCCTGCGCTGGACCCTTGAAAGCGCATGGACCCGCAGCGATGTACCCATTCTTTTGGCACCGGGTGGGTCATCAGCCCAGAATCTGTTCACTTTCCGCTGTCTCGTGGAAATCGGGCTCTAACGGCCATTTGCCGGGAATAAGTCCCCAAGCAGCCCTTCCCTCTCACCCCGGTGATTTGCCCCATTTTCAGACCCTGTCGTAATCTTCTCTGGAGCCTCATGGCCAGAGGTCTGTCGTGATTTCGATGGGAGAAATGAATGGCAACACTGGAACACTCCAAACCTGACCCTTCAGCGGGATTAACCCTGCTAGAGGTAATGATCTCCATCGCCATTTTGGCCGTAGTCAGTCTCGCTTCAGCGCTGGTGATGATTCCCGTGGTTCAAGCCCAAAATGAATCCAGAGAGTTCACCCAGGCGACGGCGATGAGCCGTGCGGTTCTGGAAGAACTCTACTCCCAATCTCTGGAAGAACTGACCAATCCGGATGACGGTTATCTTCTTTCAGCCAACTGGCCCCAAAAAGGAACCCAGATCTACGGGGAAACTCCTACCGTTCTGGAGCTCAGCGATCCGACTATTCCGACAGTTCAAGTCACCACGGCGGATCTTGAGGCTGACCCGATCGAGGTCCTAGTCACGGTCAGTTGGACCGGTCGAGATTCTGGCCCCGTCACCCGTGAATTTTGGGTCGTCAGGACCCGATGATGGAGAACCTTTTGAAATCCCAATTCCAAAACTCCGAAACGGGAGCCACACTCCTCGAAATTCTGATCGCCTCCGTAGTGTTCATCATCGTGTTGATTCTGAGCCTCGGTGCCGCCACTGAATTTTCCGAATACGGAAATCAGGCCGATGCGGATGCAGGAATCCAGCTCGACAGTCATAGGGCGTTTTCGAAAATGGAGCGGATTCTGCGACAGGGTTGGTCCACACCCATCGTTAATACCGAGGGGACATCCGTAACGATTCAGGTTCTCGGCTACTATTTCAATACCGGATCCCAATCATGGCAGCAGATCGATCCAGCAACCTGGAAAAGGGTTTACGACGAAATGACCTCGTCCTACTACTTCGTAGATTCCTTCGACAATTCACTCCCGGTTGCAGATTGCACCATCAGTTGGGATCGGCTCAGCAGTGATCCCAATGCAGAGCTTTACCACTTCGGAGACTTGATGTGTACGCTATCCGCCGGAGCAAACTCAACTGAGTGGGTATTAGCCAAGCAGATCGGCACTCATGAAACAGACTCTTCCGGACAACGAATGAAGGGGATGGATTTCTCCGTGAGTGGGAACTCCATCGAAGTAGAGCTACACCTTCAAAGAAATGTGAAAGACCTCCCCTACTCGATTCGCAGCAGAATCCAGCAAAGAAATTATCTTGAGAGCCTTTGATGACTCTTTTCCAACGCTTCCGGCATGAAGGAGCAACTATGACTGTTTCCCCCAAAACTACAGATACGCCTGGATCGTTTGACCCGGCCCGTGAAGAGTCTGGTCTGGCCATGTTCGTCACCGTATTCATGGCTCTGGTCCTGGGAATGGTCAGTGCAGTCACTGTGACCACCACCCTGACCCGTAATAAGGATTCACGCTTCCAGTTGGATCGATTGCAGGCTCGTGCCCTTGCGGAAGCAATTCTCGATGCGGCACAGAAACAGATTCTCCAACGTACCGCAAACTTCGATGATCCTTTCGCCGATTCTCTCACTGCCAGTGGAACCGTCACCATCGGTGGCGAGAACTACACTTGGAATGGTGAAGATCTCACTCCTTCGGTGTATCCGGGAGAAATAAACGAAAATGGCTGGCGTCCAATCGAAGTCAATTACGATTCAACCGCAGGAAGTTCATCTGGTAAACAGGAGCTATACACCCGGGTCGTGCAAATCTACCCCGGCACTAATAGTGATTCTGGCGTGCTGATCGGTGAGGCTGCAAGTCGGCTGCGAAGAACGATAGAAGTTCAGAGAAATCCTCTTTTCGACTTCGCCATCTTTTTTGACGACGATCTGGAATTGCTCCCTGGGCCTTCGATGACCTTTTCCGGCAAGGTTCACGCAAACGGGGATATCTATGTAGGTGTGGGAGGCAACAAAACTCTCAGCATCGACTCCGATTACTTCCGTTGCACCGGCGAGATGTTCAGAGAGCGAAAGAATAACGGAAACACCACCAGTGGAACGGTTCGCATCAGAAATTCTAACGGCGACTACAAGAGTCTCCGAAATGACCGCGATTACGAATACTGGAATGATCCGGAAGCATGGGCCAACTACGCCACCAATCGCTGGGGTGGAACAGTGCAAACCGGTAGTCACGGTGTTCTGACCCAAAACGCTCCTGATATTGGATCGATTGCAAACAACGGTCACTACCGAAACACTGCGGACCTCCTCTTCCACAATGACCGTGTCTACCATGTTCAGAACGGCGTTGAAGTTGATATCACAGCACAGGTTTCCACAGCGATCAGCGAATCTTCAACGGATATGTATGATGCGCGAGAAGAAACCTATGTGCCATTGACCGAAATCGATTTGTCGGATTCCCTTCTGACCAACTACATCGAAAGTGCCAATCAGGATTCGGATCCTTCCAACGATATAAACCAGATATACGCATACCGATCCCCCACACCTGAGCCAGCCAATTGGGATCCCGGAAGCGCTTCAAACTGGTTTGAAGGGATTCGACTGGTCAATGGGCATACCATTCCAGCAGACATGCTCTTCGTCAGTGAAAATCCGATTTACGTTCAGGGAGATTTCAATACCACTGATTTCGGAACTTC
>CAJXMG010000031.1 GCA_913056395.1 uncultured bacterium
GAAGACGTGGAAGCCTATTCATTCGGTCTCGTCTACGACTCCAATGACATCGATCCTCTTGCTGCGGAGGTCGGCTCTGCTGTTCTGGATGCGACCGGTCCGGTAGGTCCCGACTTTTTCTTTGTCGATCTGATGCCCGCATCGGTTCCGGTGACGGGTAACGGATTAACGGTTGCCTGCATCCTTTCGCTGAGTTTCCCGATCGTCACGATACCGGCAGGGATTCAGCAGGAGATCGCCGTCATCACCTTTGACTGTTTGCCCAGTGCCACTCCTGGTGCCGAGATTGCGGTCGATTTTTCAGACCAGCTCGGGGATCCACAGATTCTTCTGGTGGCCAGCGTCATCGGTCAGGATCAATTTCTGGTGCCATTCTCCGGATTAATCACGGTGTTTGAGGAGCCGCCTCCTCCACCGGGTCCCAGTTTTGTTCGTGGTGATGCCAACGGAGATGGAACTCTCGACATCTCCGATCCGGTACGGATCGGCGTTTACGTGGCAAGAGGGGTCAACCAGCTGGCGTGTCTTGCCGCTGGCGATATCGATGACGATGGACTGATCCAGTTGTCGGATGTGGTTTCACTGCTGAGCTATCTCTTCAGTGAGGGCGCCGCCCCGGTAGCCCCCTTCCCCGATTGCGGAGAAGACCCGACCACTGATCTCGATTGTCTGAACAGCCCCTGTCAGTTCCAGCCCTAGTCGGAGCGGGTGTTCCAGGTCTTTTCGTAATCGAGGCGATCCGGTGCCGGGTCATCTGCTTTCGGCGGATAGCCACTCATGTTCATGAAGGGCAATGGTCCCACTCCGGCTCTTTCAGCGGTTAACGGATCGAGATCCTTGCACCAGCCAAAGGTGTCGAGCATCCACGTGCGTTTCCAACCGGGCTTGAGTGCTGGAAGTTTCGAGGCGTCGAACTCGACGAGGAGTTCATCGCCACCCCCGAGGATGACGAAGCGGTCATCCGCTTCGAGCAGCAGTTCATCCACTCGTCCATGGCGGGTGACCTTGCCGTACTCCATCGCCCTGTAGTCCAGGGTGGGTTCCCGTTCTTCATAGTGATAGGTGTTCGGCTTCTTGCCGTCGTCGCTGTACTCCCGGGGGTAACCGCCATCCCGCAGGATCGCCGACTTCAACGCGAGCTCGGTGATGACCGCAGGATCAGTGATGGGAGCCAAGAAAACCTGATCCCAGTAAAGTTCCAGATTCGATTCGAAGCGGAAGTGACGTGCGCCCTGCGCGACCGCCTCGGTGACATCGAGGACCATCGTCTTTGGCATTCCCGCCGGATATCCGAACTCCTTGCCGATCAGTTGCCACTCCGAATCTTCATCCCTGCGCCATGAGATCGTCGGTGCAGAAAGGCGTTGTTCACCCTGCCATGCGGCAAAGTTGACCCGGGAATACGGATACTCCACCCATCCATCGAGGAAGAGGGCGGTGCGCTGACCGGCAGCAGCAGGCGCTTCGTCGAACTCGAAGGTCCACGACTGGGGAGCACAGTAGCCGACCCACTCTGGCACCAGGGCTCGGGGGCCAATGTAGGTACGGTCCTGTTCACGAAGGGCGGAGACATCCTGTTCCCCATCGAGGTCGATGACCCTGTTGGGGAAGATCCGCAGAGATTTCTCGACGACCACCGGGTCGCCGGAGGGAGGGGGCCCCTGAACCGGAAAGTACTCTTCCGGATAGCAGTCACTGGCAGGAGGGTGGTCGACGGCGGTCAGCAGGAGGCGGTCGGTGTAACAGATCTCCTGCATCGGCTCCATGATGCTGAGGCGAACGACGCCATCGATGGCTTCCAGTTTTTCCGGGGCGATCCGTACCACTTCTGTCGGCTCGGAAGGCGCAAACTCACCGGGGCCGATCCAGAAGCCGAGACCACCTCCACCCATGAAGTCGGTGATAAAGTTCCAGCGACCATCCGCAAAGGTGAAGAGGATGGGGCAGGAAGAAGCCTTCCGCTGAATCTCCTCGATTTCCTGGCATTGATCGATAGCCACACCCAGCTCCGACTGGAGAACCCCGTCTGGCCAATCGAGGGTGACACTGTCGATGATGGTTCGCTCCCCGATGGAGATGATCAGCGGCTGGAAGCCGCGGGCGTTTTGCCCATGACTCCCTTCCTGATAACGGACCGTTGCCAGATCTCCACTGCGAAGTTCTACACGGGTACCAAAGCCCAACAGGTTGGTGCGGCGGTCATCGCCATCCCGGCGGCCACCCAGATGGGCTCGGAAGGTGTGGTGATTTGGATGATTTTGAGCAAACAGATTTCGCTGAAGTCGAAGCCCAAACTCATGGGGCTGGCTGCGATCGAGTCTGCCATCGGCCCCAACGCTTCCCTGCTTCGACAGGGTGATGAGGTCGATGTCGCCATCTCCATCGACATCCCCGCTGACCAGAATCGATCCGGGTACTTCTGAGGGAATGCGTGTCACGAAGATGTTCTGGGCTGAATCCCGTTCGAGGCTTGTACCGGTAGAGAAGGATCCCCCCGTGTCATAGCTTCCGACCGGATCGAGCCAGCCGTCGTGATCCAGATCGATGGGGTGGGGATTCAGGTAATCGACCGGTCCCTGAAAGTTGCCCTCCGCTAAGGTGGGGCGGGTGAAGAGAGGCACCCCGGCTTCCGAGCGGAAATTGCCGTGCCTGCGCAGAAAACCGATCACTCCCCTGGGCTCATCGGTGGGAAGGGTTCCACGCCGAACAAAGAGCAGATCCTCTTTCAGGTCTCCGTCCAGATCAGCGAGACGTGGGCTCATCATGTTCTGAGTGAAGATCGCATCGTCGGCGTTGAAGAGGGGGCGCTCTTCCGGAGCCAGTTCAAACTGCCATTCGGGGGCTCCGGCGATCCAGGTCAATCCCTCATCGGTCAGCAGCAGCAGGTCGACATCCCGATCTTCATCCAGATCCCTGACCGCAACGATTTCCCGGACACCGGTGATCGCTGGCAATGCAGGGGATTCGATGATGGGACGGAAACTCTTGCCTTCGTTCAGGGCCAGTGAAAGCCCTCCCTCTGCATCGATCAGCAGCAAGTCCAGATCCGATTCCATATCGATGTCGGCGAGAAGTACCGAGGTGAACTCTCCGGGGAATTCACTGATCTCTTGTGTGAAGGATGGGGTTTCGGAGCCATCTCCCTTGAAGATGACGACCCGGTCCTTTTGTGCGACCACCAGATCGATGAGGCCGTCCTCGTCGACGTCGCCAACACAGAAGGTGCGAGCGTTATCGAGGGCAGTCAGGGGAGTCACCGTGTGGGTGGTCTCACTGAGACCAATGCTTCTGCCCTGTTTACCGGCGATCCACAGGCTCGGGATGCAATCGAGGTCGGAATCGACGAGGGCCATGGGAGCATTCGAATCTCCGGAGTCGACCTGGTCGATCGGCTCTTCCCTGAACTCACTGCCGGGTTTCGGGGTGGCAGAGGCTCTCGACAGTTCCGGCTCAGCCCAATCCCGGATCGCTTCCGAGATCTTTCCCTGTTCCGTGTACTTGGTGCTGTGGGCCCTGCCCTGACCACTTTTTTCCAGCGCCTTGAAGGTGGCGAGGGCTTTGTTGGCTTCTTCAATGCGGCCCGATCGACGCCACATCAACTGCAGGTTGTTCCACGCTCCGCGAATAGTCGGATCCAGCTGCACCGCCATTTCGAAATGGGGCAGAGCCAGTTCCTGTTGCCCGGTTCTCAGCAGGCCGATGGCGACCTGGTAATGACAGTCCGAATCCCGGGGAGCGAGCTCGAGAGCCTTGCGAAACTCGACCAGCGCCGCTTCTTCTTCACCCTTGAAGCGGCGAATGATGCCGAGATTGTAGGGAACACCCGGGTGATCCGGGCGAAGGTTGCGGGCCTTTTCAAAATTGACGATGGCTTTGTCGACACCCTTTTCAGCCTGATTGAGCTGAGCCACACCGAGGTTAAAGAGGGGAACGAAACTGTTGGGGGCCTGGCTGATCAGGTTGGTCAGTTCTTTTTCAGCGTCCTCGAAGCGGTGCTGGCTGATCAGGGCGTGACCCTTCAAATGAAGGGCTCGTAGTTCGGGCTTGCCGGCAGAGAGATCCACTTTGTTCCCACCTCCGCCCGTACAACCGAGGATGGTCAACAGCAGTATCGGTAGTGGAAGCAGGGTCAGGAGAAAAGAACCACGCATCGGCAGCATTGGGGCCTCCAGTCGGATTTGCCTCGAGTTCAAATCCAAGAATAAGGCAGATTCCGACCCCAAGGATCAGGAAATCACGGGATTCCGCGGAGTCGACACAAAAAAAAGGCCCCCGATCTCCTAAGAGATCGGGGGCAATGCTTCAGATCAGACCACTATCGGCAGGCCTGAGAGAAACTTAGTTGTCGTCCCAGGAAACCCACATGGAGCGAAGCCAGTTGGCGGATCCTGCGTTCGGGTCAACACCACCGCGGTATGCAGTGCCGTTGATTCCACCGTTGACCACACTGAGGTCCGGGCGGCAGAAGTCGTCGCTGGACGGATCCAGGCTCAGAAGAACGCTGGTGGCACCTGCGAACTGGTTGTTGGTGAAGGTAGTCTGAAGAAGTTCACCGGTGGTGTAGGCGTAACCAGAGGCCACGGTCTCGTCGTCACCGGTCTCGAAGTCTTCGTTGTTGTTGGCGAAGGTGATTCCGTCGCAGGTAACCACACCGTTGGTGGTGGTGGCGGCATCGTCGATGTCCCAGCCTGCGTCAGCCCAGCCCTCAACGATTCCGTTGGTCCAGGTTCCCTGGCAACCACGACGGATCACGGCACCAGCGTCTGCACCCTGAGCACCCTGGGTGTCCTCACCGATCACGGTGAAGTTGTTGATGGTGGCGTTGGTGAAGGGGGTGTCGGTGAAGTTCAGCTCGGAACCATCGAACTCGAAGCCACGGTCGTTGGCACCATCAAGGAAGTTGTTCTTGATACCGACGATGTTCTGGACGTTACCGTTCCAGCCGAAGGATCCGTCGAAGTCGTCGTCGTCCACACCGTAGCAGATACCGAACTCAAGGTTGGCACCGCCACCGAACCACTCGAAACCGTCGTCGAGGTTGGACTTGCACATCACGTGGTCGTAGCTGGTTCCAGAACCGCAGGAAGCAAGGGTGATGGAGTTGATCTCGTTGTTCGGGGAGATCTCGGTTCCACCAAACTCGCAGCGAACGTAAGACATGGTTCCGCTGTTCTCGTCAGCAACAGGGTTTGCACTTCCGTAGGTGGTGTTCTGAAGACCTTCAACGAGGGCGGTTCCACCAGGAATGTTGTTGGCGCCATTACCGATGACAATGATACCACCCCAGTCACCTGCAGAACGGGTTCCACGGTCACTTCCGGAGGTGAAGACGATCGGTGCATTTTCAGTACCGATAGCATTCAGGACTCCACCACGCTCGATGGCAAGGAATCCCTGAGTGGCGTTGTCACCCACGATGGTGGTTCCGGCCTGAATGGTCATGGTCACACCGTCTTTGACGAAGGTCGGCTGAAGAAGCCAGGTCGTGTCATTGGTCAAGACAATGTCAGCGGTGATGTCTCCACCGATGGTGGACACAGCCTTGCAGCCAAGGGTGTCCGGGGTGGGGTCTGCTTCCCAGGTCAGGAAAGGCTCGGCGGGAGCAACTCCACCTGAGAAAAGGAATCCCAAAAGGCTGACAGCGTCACCAATGTTGATGGAGCCGTCGTCGTTGATATCACTGGCGTCTTCACAAATGGGGGCTGAACCACCGGAGAAAAGGAAGCCAAGAATACCAACGGCGTCACCAATGTTGATGGCGCGATCCTGGTTGTGATCTCCACGCATGAACTGGGAAGACTGTGCATTTGCAAAGTCTCCGAACTGAATGCAACTAAGCATAACAACCACAAAACTGATTTTACGGAACATGATCTTCTCCTCTGACACTTTCAAAACTGCTGACTTTTGATCTACGTCAGCAAAATCCATGAACCCTGTTGTGTGCACTACCTGTGCTCACTTCTCAAATACCAAAAGTTGAAGGCTGAAAATGACTATTCCCTGACCTTCATGCCAAGAGTGTGCACCACTTCAGTGAAGCAATAGTTAAGACGGAAACAGAATTTGTAGAAGATTTGGGCTGTCGGTTTTCGGGTTCCTGTTGTGGTCTTTATCTTTTCTTAACGAGGTTTGGTTACTTTCCCCGTGCTTGCATTCGTGTTTTTTGGAAAAGAAGTCCAACTTCTTGACATAACGGTCCGTTTGCCGGATTTCCTTCTTTCTCTACAGGGGTGTAGAGAGGGGTTTACAAGAGGGAAGCGATCCGGAGTCAATCGTTCAATCAAATCGCCAACCACCCGATTTTGAGCAAGTGGTGAATCATGAATTTGAAGCTGACACTTCTGATCCCTCTCCTGTTTCATGTCTGCATGACAGACCTGATCGGGCAAGAATCTTCTGGATTACTCTCGGGAGTGGTTACGAGAGCCTCAGATAATTCCCCCATCGGCGCCGCAGCTATAAAAATAGAATCACCGGGACAGGCTGACGTCACTCTCGCAACGAGTCTTGACGGATCCTTTTCAGCTACGGTCAAGGCCGGTGAGTTAATCGTTGAGGTTTCAGCTCCTGGCTTTTTGACACAGCGGGTCCCTGTCACCGTTACAACAGGAGATTCAATTAATCTTCCCGTGATTCTCCCAGAGGATTCGGAGGCCAGCACCATCGAAGTTCGAGGACGACTTCTCGAGGCGAGTGCCAGAAAGCAATTGCTGGAAAGGCGATTCGCTACAGAAGTGAGTGATCGAGTTGGTGCAGAAGAGATATCGAAGAGCGGTTCCTCTGATGCGGGTGAAGTGGTCAGTCGATTACCAGCGGTCACTATTGTGGGAGGAAAGTTCGCGTACGTGAGAGGTTTGGGTGGGCGATACAGTCAGACACTTTTGGATGGGACCAGTATTCCTTCTCCAGAGCCGGCAAAAAAAGTAGTTCCTCTCGATCTTTTTCCTTCAAGCATTATCGAATCTGTAGTGGTCTCAAAGTCTTACTCGCCGGAATTACCGGGAGAGTTTGCGGGTGGATCTGTTCGAATCACTACGGTGGGTGTTCCGGAAAGTGCATTCACAAAAATAGGATTTGGAACTTCTTATAATTCCCAGACTACCTTTGAAAATTTTAATACTTACAAGGGAGGAAATTACGACTTTCTGGGATTTGATGATGGAACTCGCGGGCTTCCCGATGGATTTCCTTCGGTAAGAATTGCGATAGGAAATTTGGGCGCTGCTGGAGTACAGGCGGTCGGAAGAAGTTTCAACAACAACTGGGCGCTCATGGAATCAACGGCAATGCCGGGGTTCGGATTTGATTTTGCTTTCGGCGATAAAGTGGAATTAGACGGTTTGTCGAGATTTGGATATGTCGGATCGCTTTCATATTCAAACTCCTATCAGAACATTGAAGATCGCAGGAAAGTCGATTTTGGTGTCGCTGGAGAAGACCTTGTTCTTTTCAATGACTACACCATCGACTCCAGCTCTTTTGGTGTCGATCTCACAGGGATCTTCAGTATGACCTATGAGCACTCTCCGGCTCAAAAAATCTCTTTCCGCAATATTATGTCAAGGAACACCTCAGATTCGGTCAATCTCACAGAAGGCGTCAATGTTGATAATGGCGAGCCTGTTCGATTCACACAGTTCCGTTACATTGAGAGAGCCATCTTTAACTCCCAGTTAACCGGCGAGCATTTGCTTGTGGGAGATTCGTTGCTGACCTGGAAAACTTCCTTTTCCTATACGGAAAGGGATGAGCCTGATACGCGCTCCAACAAGTATGAGTTGTCAGCATTGCAGGTGGATACGGATTCAGATGGAGTACCGGATACCATCGTTGAAAAGTATCGCTGGTATGACAAATCATTCAGCGGAAGCAGAGATTTCTACTTTCTGGATGAAAATGTGATTGATACAACGGCCCAAATATCGATTCCCTTTAGCCCATTCGCCATGAAAGACCCCAATGCAGATCCTCTGGCATTGCTCCCATCCCAGTATCTGAAATTCGGTTTGGGAATGACTTTTCGGGATCGTAACTTTACAGCAAGGCTCTTCCGTTACAGGCGTTCGGGCATCAACGATGTTAACGGTGTCCCCATCGATTTTTCACTTCCTGCTGAGCTTCTGTTTATCGATGAAAACATTCATCCGACTGGATTTGTTCTCGAAGAGTTCACTCGATCAACTGACAATTACGATGCTCAGCAGCAACTGTATTCAGGTTTTGCCGCGACTTCATTTCTGCTTTCCGAACAGTTCAGGGTGCAGGGTGGCTTGCGAATGGAAGCCTCGAACCAAGAGGTGCGCACATTTGAATTGTTCGGAAATGGTGAGATCGAAGCGGTTAATAAAACGACCGACCCACTACCGGCAATCAACCTGACTTATGAAGTGGAAGAAAATCGACAACTGAGAGTCGGTCTCAGCCAGACAGTAAGTCGTCCCCAATTAAGGGAGCTCTCAGAGGCCCAGTACACGGATACTCTCGGAAGTTTTTCGGTTCAGGGAAATCCTGATTTGGAGACCGCAACACTACAAAACTTTGACGTTCGCTATGAAACATATCCTACTCCCGATGAAATTTTTTCGATGGGATTGTTTTACAAGCGTTTGGATAAGCCCATCGAACAGGTGCAACTGCAAGCCGCATCGGCCTTGATCAAGAGCTTCCTCAACGCCAAAGACGGAAACCTCTTCGGCATTGAAATGGAAGCGCGGACAGATCTTTCCAGGTTGAATCCAGTGTTTGAAGGATTCCTGCTCAGCTTGAACCTGGCCTACATTGATAGTGAAGTAACAGCCATAGTTACTCCTTTGCTGGCTCAAACAAATTTGAAGAGACCTCTGCAAGGTCAACCTGAGTATGTGGCCAATTTGGGGATTTACTGGGAGAGTTCAGATTTGGGTCTGGAGTCGAGTTTGCAGTTCAATACATTTGGTGAGCGTATCTCAAGTGTGGGGGCAAACGGATTGCCTGACGAATATGAGCAACCTCGATTGGATCTCGATTGGGTAATTTCAAAAAGATTTGAGACCGGTAAGCTCAAATTGAAACTCACCAATATTCTCGACGAAGACTACAAATTTCAGGTCAATGATGCGATTGCTGAAAAGTATCGAAAAGGCATTGGTTGCAGCTTGAGCTATTCAGTGGATTTTTAGGTTGAAAGATAATGTTTATTTCAAAAGACCTCATATTGATCCTGCTTCTGTTGATTCTTTCCTCCTGCAATGCTGAACGGGGATCGGATTCCGTTGGCGTTAGTGAGCAAAGTAAAAAGCAGAATATTAACAAGGTCAGTTCCAAAGATACTCAGGAACACCTCGATCAAATTCCCCCTCCGCGATTGATCCCCGTTTTTGATCCAGAGGTAGAAACGAGGGAAATATCCGACATGGATGAATTGAGTCGGGAGTTTCTGGTAGGCGTTGTGACGAGAGATGGCTTGAGAATCAAGAATCTGGTTGTAACGGAGCAATTCTATCTCGAGGTATTATGGCCTGAGTTTGAGAAAAGTATTCACATGTCTTCCAGAAAAGGCGAGTTCCACTGGGAATTGCTGAGAATGAAAAGCATGGGCGGAATGCTCGAAAAATTTGACAGTTATGGTTGGGAACACCTCGAATATAAAGGCACGTTTTTTGACAGTGTGGAGTATTACAATGGCTTTAAACTTCACAATAAACCATTGGTCGAGGTGAAAGATAAATTGACGGGTGAAACCCAGATGTTGGAGTTGTTCGGTTCGGTTGTCGAATTGGATAATGGGACATTAAAGATTCTGTCGATCCCTGGTTGATCGAATCGCTGACTTACAGAGATGGAATACGTCATGAAACGGGAAGAACGAGAAAAGTACATGGTGAGTTCTCGAAGCCTGATCCTTTTGCTTCTGCTGGGGATCTATTCTCAGTTTTCTTTGAATACAGTGGTTGGGCAAGATGCCAATACGGACGGAGAATCGACAGCCAAAACAAGCGCAGGTAGCCTGGAAATTGAGCTTTCTGCGCTTCAGGAAAAATTGCGTCGGCGTTCGCTGGAAGAGTTGGAGCGTCGCAAGGCCCAGTTGAACCGTCTCGATCAGTTGAGATACGAACTTCGTAATCAGGAGCGTTTAAATAACGCGATTCAGAAGCAGCTGTCAGAGCTTGATCAAAAAATATCCGAATCAGACGCAAAAACTTCAGTGGCAGTCAACGAATCAATGGAAATCCAGAGCCAGGAAAATCGATTGAAAGAACGGGTCGTTGGATTTCTGCAGTCCCTCAAGAACCGAATCTCCAATGGTATTCCCTGGAAGAAGTCTGAAAGAGTGGCCTCTGTCGAGACTTCATTACAGTTAATCCGCAACGATGACACATCTGCTCAGGCTGCGATTGCTGCCGCAGGACGAATGGTCAAGGAGCAAGAAGCCCTTGGGCGGCTCGTGGAGTTTGGAATCATTGAAGTCGAAGTAGATGGCGAAACCAGGGGAATCGAAGGATTTCATTTTGGGCTCTTGGGAGTGGTTTTTTCAGATGCTGAAGGCAATGTCTTTGGCTGGGCTGGTCCAGGGCAATCTATTGAAAGCGGAATCTCTAAAGATTCTTCAGACTCTGCTACAGGCTATCTGATGGCGGTTGATATTTTGAATCGGAAAAGAACTCCCGGGTTGGTGAACATTCAGGTTCCTTCGCTACAAGTGAAGGGAGACCAGTAATGTTTCGGTATTTGATTGTCCTGGGTTCTGTTTTTCTTTGTACATGTATTCAGGCGCAGGACGGCATCACCGTTGATGCGGGTTCAGCTCCCAGTGCACCTCCCCAAGTGAAGGCTGCTGAAAAGTCGGTATTGGAAGCTGCGATCGCAGATATCAGGGCCGAATTGGCAGTTCTCGAAGATCAGTGGGAAAAAGACAATAAAGAACTCTCTGAAGAAATTCGCTCACTGACTGAGTCTGTTTTTAATGCTGCCAGCAAGGAAACAGAACTTAGAAATCAGGTCACGGAACTTCAAAACAAGCTCGCTGATAAAGAGTTCAACCGTTTGGAAGTTGAAGCCAAAAGAGATTCGCTGAAGAGTATGTCTGCCGCTGTGAACAGTGAACTGAGAAATCAAATCGCTGATTTGAATGATCGGTTCTCCACTGGCGTATTTTCTCTCGAGGCTCCTGAATTTGGTCCTTCATTGGCGGCCAAGCTTGAGTTGGAGGCTTTGGATGAAAACAGGGATCTCGACTTTCTTTTGACGAGTTTCAATCAAGTCTTGTCTGCGGCTGAGACTACGAGTTCATTCAAGACTGATGTGCAAGTCGTGGCTGATGGGCGTCGGATCGCCGAGGCTGATGTTCTTCGATTGGGACTGGTCGATAATTATTTCAGTCAGGGCCCATTCTCAGGGCGGCTGGTAAAAGATGAGATCACAGGGGACACCCCTGAAGGGCTTTCGGAAGGTTTGACGAGTGAACAGGTTCTCCTGATTCGTGATTTCGTGGCTAACCCATCAGCGGGAGGAAAATTGCCCGTCGATGTGAGTGGGGGCGCCGGGTTCGCTTCTCTGGCGGCAGGAGACAGCTGGGCGGAATGGTTTGAAAAAGGTGGCAGCTTTATGTGGGGGCTTGTCGCTTTGGCGACCTTCTCCCTATTGATGATTTTCGAGCGCGCATTGGTGTTGTTTATCAAGTCGATGGGGATCCAGGCCTCGGTAGACAAGGTTCTCAAGCCCCTTCAAAACGGCGACATCGAAACTGCAATTCAAAAAGCGCGAGGTCTGAATAACCCCGTAGGAACAGTCATGCTGGCAGCCTTGGAAAATTCAGATCAACCAGAGGAGATCATCGAAAGTTCCATCGAGGATGCGATGATGACCGTTGCTCCGATTTACCGGTCAAGGCTCGCCATGATCGCTCTCTGCGCTGCAGTCGCTCCTTTGATGGGTTTGCTTGGTACTGTTACAGGAATGATTGGAACCTTCCAGAACTTGGTAATTTTCGGTGCCAGTGATCCACGAAATCTTGCAGGAGGGATATCGGAAGCACTGATTACCACCCAAGGCGGTCTCTACGTTGCGATCCCCAGTTTGTTGATGAGAGGGATACTCGGCTCCATCGCGGAAAAATCAGTTGGGAAAATAGAATCCGGAGCGATGTCTGCATTGATCGAAATTCTGAAAATGCGTGGTGAGATCGGCGATGAAGCGGGAATTCCACTTTCTGATCCAGTGTTAGATTCAGCTCCGAGTGATCTTAACGAGGAAAAACCTGAGACGACTCAGGATGGAGTCGATCTCGATTCTCCTGAGGAAGAGAAAATTAGCGGATGATGATTCTGGATCTCTTTGAACGACTGGGCAAGTTGATTGAGGAGGGGACCTTGGGTGTCATGGTTCCCCTGATGGGTACCTGTTTTGTGATTTGCTATCTTGCGGTGGATCGCTTTCGATATCTGTATGAACCCCGTTCGTTCTTCAGGTTCATCCCGACATTCCGGAGAAGCCTTTTAGAAGATAAAGTCGGCTTCCAAAAATGCCTGACCTCATTTTTGGAAGCAGATAATGCCGAAACCAGAAAGAAACTGGAGCTCGCTTGTCAGAAATATCAAACGCCACATGGTCGTTTCATTCAGCGATGCTTGCTGGGTCAAGGTCGTCGTGGAAGCAAGATTCAGCAACTGGAAACTCAACAAGCAGAGCTCTCTGAAAATCTGGCTATCGAAACCAGTATTCCTCTGCTTTCAACATTTGCCAGAACTGCACCATTGATGGGATTGATGGGCACCGTCACCGGAATGATTGCCACTTTTTCAGCAATGATGCTCTCCTCTGGTACGGATCCCAAAGCGCTCTCTTCGGGAATTCGTATTGCTCTTTTAGCGACCAATGTTGGCTTGGTGGTTTCATTGCCTGGAATCGTCGCCTTGGGAATTCTCTCACGGAGGGGGCAGGTTTTGCAGGAAGAGATTCGCAAAACTTCTCTTCTCCTTCGGAATCATAAAACGGAAAGTTCAAATTCCGATTTGAAAGGAGCCCGAATTGAAGAGTAGGCGAAATAGCGCTCTTGAAGAGGCCTCTGTGGATATGTCACCGATGATTGACATGACTTTCCTGTTGCTGATTTTCTTCATCGTCAATATGAACTTCACGAAAGAAACCGGTATTGAGGTCAAGAGACCGACAGCAGCAACTGGTGAGGCCAAGACCGGAGATGTCATCATGGTTGGGATTTCATCTGCGGGAACCATTCATATGAATGGTAAACGGATTGATTTGAGTAATGTGCGTCCCACTGTCTCTCAAGCACGTAACAAGACACCCAAAGCGGCACTGGTTGTCGTGGCAGATGAAGCTGTCAGGACAGGTTTGCTGACACGGGTGATTGACGAATGCAAGCTGGCCGGGGCTGAAGACATCAGTATTGCTACAGGGAATGGAAATCTGTGAATGCTGCCAAGTTGAACAGAAGCCCTGGAGGCTTTACCGGTATCCTGAAAACATTGGCACTTGGCGGAGGATTCGCTCTCTTTGTGCTTTTGGTATTGGCGTGGTTACAGCCGGTGGGCATTCAGGAAGAACGGGCAGTAGCACCCCAGTTTCGTTTTAAAGTGGCGCAAAAAAGAGCAGCAAAAGCTCCTCCCAGAAAGCCTCCCAAGCAAGAACCCAAACGTCGAGAAATGAAGCGGGATGAGCCCAAGCCTCAACAAAAAACGATCGCACGAAAGGCCAGGCCAAGGCGATCAGCCACACCCCGTAAAGCCTCCAGTATGCGCTCAGGTGTTCGCAGCGGCTTTTCCGGAATGAACTTGATGGCAGGACTGGGTGGTGCAGGTACGGGTGGAGTTTCTCTACCCACGTCCCAATCCTTTGATGCGATCGCAGGTGAGGCGATGGAGCTGGTGAATTATCAAGAACAGCGCCGTGCCATACGCGAAATGCGAGATCGGGGTCAACGTGAACGAAACTCAGGTGCTGGGGCTCTTTCACGTGAAGCTCGACCCGTGTACCTGAAAAAACCGGACTATCCAAAGAAGGCTTTGCAGAAACAGATCGGTGGCTTTGTTCGTTTGAGAATGCTGATCGACAGGGATGGGAAAATCGAGGAGTACGAAATCCTCTCTGCTCAACCAGCGGGCTTGTTTGAAGAGGCGATAGAAAAAGTTCTTGGACAATGGACTTTCGATGCGGCATTGGATGCCAATGGCAAGCCGATCGAATCGTGGAGAGAGTACAACTACGTCTTCAAGATCGAGGATGCGAGATAAGACAATGAAGAATCAAATTCACCACTGTTTCGAACTACTCTTTATGAGCAACGGATATTTCCTGTTGATCTTGGGCTTGAGTTCCGGGTTGGTGGGTTGCAAGACGATGACTGAGGCTCAAAGGGCCGCTTATGAACAGGAACAGAAGCAAATTTCGGTAGCCGATCAGGTTCAGGTTCAGAACAACGAAGCGGTGGCGCAACTCGATGAGGAAGAGCGTAAACTGAAGTTGCGAGCACTTCTGGTCAATCGCAGGGTTGATCGTCAGGAAGCATACAAGGAGGCCGTCTCCAGAGTCATGTCCGGAGACGCAGAAGGTTGCCTCGGGATTCTGGAACCACTATTGGCTGAAGATGAGGCTGCCAAGCGTACCTACGAAGAGGCACGGGCTGCAGGAAATGAAGATGAAGTTCTTGCGGATGAGTCGGGGGATCCCATCATTCCGCCCATGGAGTCCGTTGAGAAAGCCAACTATCTCGTGGTAATGGGTGCTGCAAAAAATGATAACGGGGATATGGATGGGGCGATCCGTGCATTCAGTGAGGCCGTTGATCTGGATTCCGGAAATCGAATGGCCCGGATCAATCTTGGGAAACTGCAGTTTAGCAGTGGCAACTTTGAAGAGGCGATGAAGGCATTCAGCAAGGAGCTCGCTGCGGGTTACCGCTCAGGAGAGAATCTGTTTCTTTTGGCCCAAGCTCAATATGAGGTCGGTAGCCAGAAGGGGGATATGACTCTTCTGGAAGCTGCCAGAATCGCCATCGATGAAGCCAGAGTTCAAGATCCAGGAAATGAAGAGTTTTTGAGCTGGGGGGCGACTCTCGATTTCGAGTTGAAGAGATACGAAGAAGCGATTCGAAAGCTCGACAGCATTTTGACTCGATACCCAGCCAATGCTTATTATCTGGAGTTGAAAGCGCGTAGTTTTGAGGCGTTGGAACAACCGGCAGAAGCTGCCGACAGCTATGAATCATACCTTCGCATCGTCGGAATCAATAAATCCACGAAGCAGGCTTGTCTTCAATTATCAGATATCTATTCACTCGATCTGAACCAACCAGATCGTGGGGCTATCTGGTTTTCCAGAGCGTTTTCTGATGATCTTCAGCAAATGTCAGCGAAAGAATGTTTTTACTACGGAACTTTGCTCGAAGAAGCGGGTCTTCTCGCTGACGCTTTGCAGGTGTATGCACAAGTTGAAGGAGATTCAGATCAGAAAGCAGAAGCCATTTCTCGAAAAGCTGCGATTCTGATGGGGTCGGGAAAGAATGATATGGCGATCGAAGCCCTTGAATCGGTGACTGACATTAATCGTAACGATGGCAAAACCTGGCTTCTTCTGGGTGATTTGTACCTGGATCAGGGAGACCTCGGTGAAGCTCGCGATTCATATGGGGTTGCAGCAGGTTTGCCGGTTTCAAAAGCGGACGGATTGGCGGGTCTCGCAGAAGTGGCATACGAGATGGGCAATCTCGAGCAGGCGGTTCGATACTACGAAGACGCTGTCGCTGAAAAACCCGAGGATTTGCGCTTTACGGGGGCATTGGAGCAGATTCGTGAAGAGTTGAAATTTGCTTCCTCTCGGGAAGGCTGAGCGAATCTGCAGGCGTGCTTACAGGATCTTTATTTTCGTCTTAACAGTTTCTTGACGGTACCGTGGTTGAATGCAGGAGACTTCAAACGGGTGGGATCCCGTTCTGATTCCCCATTCGGATCCTGTAAAGGATGAGAAGTCGGTGAGCTTTTCCCATTCTTCGGAGATTTGAATGCCGTACAGGTATTGGACACTTTTGGTATCGCTACTGCTCATGGTTTCAGGTTGCCAGCAGCGAAGTCTCAATGATGGACCAACGACTATCGATACCGGCGAAACTGTTCCGGTCGAGGAATGTCCGGTTCCAGATTCGTCAACCGTTCCACTTCGTATCAACGAGTTGATGATTGAAAACCAGTCAACGATACCTACGCAGGATAATGATTACCTACCCTGGATTGAACTCTACAACACAGGGTCTGAAGACTTTGACCTTGGTGGAGTCACTCTCTCCGATGAATTGGGAAATCCTGACAAGTGGCAGTTCCCCTGTGATCTGGAAAACTCTTTGATACCTCCAGGCGGATTCAGAGTGCTTTTCTTTGAAGGTACTGATGGAGATCCGGACAATGACCGGATTGATTTCAACTTGCCATTGACCGATTTCACTTTGGTCTTGAATGGGTCTGTGGACCTTTTTGCTGTCAATCCTGATGCGCTGGGGCCAGATGAAGTTATTGGCTTGTTTCCTGATGGAGAGGGAGACCCGGCAAATCTGCAGTTACCCACTCCCGGTGAGCCCAATGCAGATAAAGAACTTCCGCCGATGTTCGTTCGTGGAGATCTTGATTTGAATGAGGTGGTCAATCAGGAGGACTTGAATCTTCTTCAGCAGCACTTCGACGGCGCCCCCATATTTACTCTTTGTCCTGATCGGCTTGATGTTGATGACAACGGACTGATATCGGTGTCAGACCTGCTCTTTTTGGCGAAGTTCTTGGACGGCATTGTGGAAATGCCCATGCCTTATCCGAATGCAGGTTTAGACCCCACGGCGGATTCCATGAGTTGTGAGGGGCCTTAAATGAGATTTTATTTTCTGATTTCTTTTTTGAGCCTCGCCTTGTGTAGTTCAGTCCACTCCCAAAGCTCTGATTACAACTTGTTCTTCAGTGATGGTTTTGGAGTCATTGGTGGGAATGCGCAAATTGATGTAATGCTTTCCATTGCTTCGGGGGTTGAGGAAATTTCCGGTTGGTCTTTGGGAGTTTGTCATTCGAGTTCTGCAATCGATATTGTTGACGTATTGGAAGGCTCTACTACTGCCGGTATTGGCCCTGATTTTTCTGATCAGGCATTGATCCCTGGGCAGGGTTGGACAGTGGGGGTTCTCCTTTCATTTGTGGGGTCGACAACTTTGGGTGAGGGCAGTGGCTATTCACTTCATTCTGCTATCTACGAGGTCCTGGAGGATGGCGACCCTGTTTTGAATTATTGCTCTAGTTTGGGAAGTCCTCCGGTTGATACATTGGTAGCCTTTCCTGACAGCAGTACCGAAGTACCTTTTCAAGAAGCGGGTTCAATCACTATCAGTGATACACCGCCATTTACTTTGGCTGTTTCTTCCTCGACAGTCGCCCCCGGTGGTTCAAGTGAACTCGATTTGATATTGGGGAATCCATTACCCATACAAGCGATTTCGTTTGGTTTGAACCTCGGGAGCGATCATTTGCAGCCGTTGAACATTATTCCGGGTTCAGCAATTGATCTTGCAACAGGGACGGCAGGTCCTGATTTTCTTGCGGTGGATATTGATGCGGGCTCTTCCACGGGAGCCACCTTCATGTGTGTACTTTCGCTCTCTGCCCCTTACGCAGAGATTCCGACAGGTAACGGAATGCAATTGGCAGTTGTTCAGTATGATTGTTCAGCAGATGCGCAACAGGGTGACACCTTCACTTCAAATCTGGTTGACGATTTGGGTTCGCCTCCTGTGCTTTTAAGCGCCACTGTTTCAGGTGTTGATACCGCACTGGTAACGGAAAGCGGAATAATTACTGTGGATGGATCTGCCCAAGGGCCTTCTTTCATTCGCGGCGATGTCGATGCAGACCTTGATTTGGGGCTGGGCGATCCGATTCAATTGATCAACTATTTGTTCACTTCAGGGCAAGAGCCCACTTGTCTCGCGACTGCAGACTTTGATGCGAATGGTGATTTGCAGTTGAATGACATCATCAATCTCCTCGGGTTCTTGTTCAATGATGGCTCTGCTCCCGCCAGCCCTTTTCCAGATTGTGGACCTGACGATTCAATCAACAGTCTGGATTGCTCCGCCTACCCTTGCCCATAATCGGGTGCCCAAGTTTAGGGCAATTTTTGAGCGGCCATACTCAACCGACAAGATTTGATGAAGACCGCAACCTCCAAAATCAAAAAGTCGAGATAGTCACTGTATTTAAGCCGCTCCTACCTCATTGCAGCCTCAAGAATCTTCACACTCTTTGACTCTTGGGTTCACATAAATTTACTCACTCGTTGTCCTTGGCTTTTCCAGAACTTAACACCAGTACTGTCTATTAATGGGGCCGGAAGCCGTCGTCTTCCGAGAGTTCAATAGGTTTAGCCAAACAGATTCTGTCCGACTTATGAGGAGGATCAAAATGTCAAAGTATTGTTATAGAGTTGCATCAGTGTCCCTGGCACTGCTTGTTGCATTTCTATATTTCGGAATCAACAGCGTTCAAGCCGGAGACAGTGTCTATCTCAATGAAATCAGAATAGACAATCCGGGAGCGGATACTGAATTTGTGGAGATTAAAGGTTTCCCTGGAACCACTCTCAACAACATTTTTTATATTGTGATCGGTGATGGTACCGGCGGCTCAGGTGTTGCCGAAAGAATCGTTGATCTTTCGGGCAATGTGATTGGTGCCAATGGAATCTATGTCGCCGATGGTTTCAGTATTGAAAACAGTGACAACCTGACACACCTTCTTGTTGTGGGTCAGCTGGATGCCCTCGGCGCTTCGCTAATGGTTTCTGAGCAGACCGATCTTGATCTCGATGACGACGGTGTCCTGGATTTGGTTGTGGATACCGATGGCGATGCTGTTGCGGATGCTCTTGCATGGGTCGCCGTTCTCGATTCCGTTTCCACTGTGGAGACTTTTGATATTCCCGCTTCAGGTGAATACATTTACTCAACCACAACTGTCGGTCCCGACGGTACTTTTCCTCCCGGGGCGATTCGTCGTTGTGGTCAGGGTTGGTTGATCTCTGATTTCGGTGGTGCAGACGATACTCCCGGAACTGAAAACATCTGTCCTGCTGAGGATTGCACCGACACCCTCGACAATGATGGAGACAACCTGATCGACTGTGATGATCCGGATTGCTTTGGCAATGCGGCCTGTGTGACACCAGCTCTCAGTGCCAACAGACTTGGCCTTGAAGTTCTTGGTTCATACACCACTGGTATCTTTGACGAGAGCGCTGCAGAGATCGTGGCCTACGACGCTGCTTCCGGAAAAGTCTTTGTGACCAACTCCGACAGCGGTTCAGTAGACGTTCTTCAACTGGATGCCGCAGGTAATCTGACAAAGATCAATACTCTGGCTGCTGCTGGTGCTCCGACTCATGTACGGGTTTGGGATGATGCTGGCACGAGCCGCATTGTCGCTTCTGTTCCTTCCGCTGTGTCCACGGATCCCGGAAAGCTTCAGGTCTTCGATATTCCTGGCTCTGCTTACTCTGGGACTCCGATTCTCAGTGAGATTCGGATTGACCAGTCTGGTGCGGATAATGATGAGTATGTGGAAATCGCGGCGGCTCCCGGTACGGATCTGACGGGATTGACCTATGTGGTGATCGGTGATTTCCCTTCCGGCACAATCGAGACTGCAATCAGCCTTGATGGCCAAGTCGTCCCCGCAGATGGAACCTTCTTGATCGCGGAGACCTCCTTCACTTTGGGAACTGCAGATCTGACGGTTCCTTCGAATGATCTCAATCACGAGAACAGCCAGAATAGTACCTACTTTCTGGTCACCGGTTTTGCCAATGCTGTGGGTGACAATGTTGATACTGCTGGCGACGGTGTTCTGGAGTGGGGAGCCACAGTTGTTGACAGTGTGGCCCTGGTCGAGGATCCACTGGATGCAAATGGTCAAACGACCGCTGGTAACCTGATTTACTCCACCACCGTAGTCGGCCCTGATGGAACATTTGTTCCCGGACACGTTTCACGTTGTGGCAGTGATGGACCTGTGGCGGGTGACTGGATCGTCAGCGATTTCGATATTGCAGAGGGAACTGATACTCCTGGTTCAGCCAATGTTTGTGCAATCGCTACTTATGCTACGGGCGCTCTCCCTGATATGGTTTTCGTCTCAGGGAACTACGCACTTACGGCCGACGAAGGTGAGCCGAGTGGCGCTGTCGATCCGGATGGATCTGTAACAATTGTCGACCTGATGGCCGGCACCACCTCGACAGTCACATTTGATAGCCTGAATGGCACTGAGGATGCTCTTCGTGCACAAGGCATTCGGATTTTCCCCGGCAACTCCGCCAGTCAGGATCTGGAGCCGGAGTACATTGCTGTTTCGCCAGATGGAGCCACTGGCTATGCAGTGTGTCAGGAAGCGAACGCCGTGGTCGTCTTTGATATTGCCACTGCTTCCTTCACTGAGATAGTCGCATTTGGCCGTAAAGATCACTCCTTGCCCGGTAACGAGTTGGACCCGAGTGATCGTGACTCCGGCATCAATATCGGTAACTGGCCTGTACTTGGCATGCACATGCCAGACGCCGCCGTGGCCTACGGTGCCAATGGAAACACCTACCTCGTGACAGCCAACGAGGGAGATGCCAGAAGTGAGGATGAGCGGATTGAGGACTTCGTTCTCGATCCGACTGTTTTCCCCAATGCCGCTGATCTTCAGCAGCGTTCACAGTTGGGTCGCCTGGGAGCCTCCACCATCGATGGTGATATTGACGATGACGGAGACTACGATGAACTTCACGTTTACGGTGCCCGTTCTTTCTCGATCTGGGATATGAGCAACGGCGGAGTTCTCGTCTACGATTCCGGCAGTGAGCTGGAGCGTGTCGTTGCCGGGTATGATTCTTTCGATTTCAACTCCAACAATGATGAGAATGACTCCTTTGAGAGCCGTTCTGATAACAAGGGTATCGAGCCTGAAGCTGTCACCATCGGTGAAATCAATGGCCGTACTATCGCTTTTGTTGGTGCTGAACGTCAAGGTGGCATTTACCTCTACGACGTCACAGATCCGGCGAACTCCTATCTGTTGAGTTACACCAACAATCGTGACTTCAGCGGTAATGCTGAAGCAGGTACTGCCGGCGACCTTGGGCCTGAAGGCATCGTCTTTGTTCCCGCAGATCAAAACCCGACTGGATCCGCCATCATCCTGGTGGCCAATGAGGTTTCCGGTTCGACCACGGCCTACCGTATCGTCGAGTTGCCGGATCAGGATTTGAGAACCGAGAGCAAAGAGGCTGAATCTACCAAGTTGACCGATATCAGTGTTTATCTCGATAGTTACGGTGCCGATGTTGACGCATACAGTTACGGTGCCTGTCAGGATTCCACTCAGTTGAGCCTGGTTTCCGTCACCACCGGATCTGGTGTTGGAACACCTGAATTTGCCAACTACGAGGTCGTTGCCGGTGGATACACCGTTGGCGTTGTCATGTCTCTTGGCAGCAGTGGCTTGACGATTGCTCCGGGCTTCGGAATCGAGACGACCGTCGCCACTTACGATGTACTGGGTGCTGCTGGTTCGACCACCAGCATCGACATCTGTAATACGCTGGGATCTCCTGCTGTTGAAGCTTTGGCTGTTGCCGGTGGGGCTACCGCCGCAACCGGCGTAATCTCCGGTGAAGTAAGAATCATTGCACCGATTCCGGATTTCCAGTTTGCGATTGCTGATGCAACCGGTGAATACGGTACGGATGGAAATGGTACCGTAGCCACCTCGGTCAGCATTACCCAGACTTCCTCTGTGGCACCGATCGCCACGAGTGGATTCTCCATGGGAGTGCGCAATGAAGTTGCTGCCATGGCCGCCAAGGCTGTGACCGAACCGGTTCCGGGCGCTGCTCAGTTCTTCACCTCTTCCATTCTGGGTGGTGGTTGGACTCTGGGAGTCGTTTACGACTTCAATGGTGTCACCACGCTCAGTTACGAAGCGGAAACCACGGTTGCCAATGTGGAGTACTCCCTGACCGGAGGATTGGCAGGTTCGACCGACACGGTGACGACAGATCTTGCTTTCGCTGACGATCTCGGGTCCCCGGCAGTCGAGAACCTGGTGACCTTCCCAGACGGAAGCACCCAGGCGCCGATCCTGGTGGGTGCTGCGGTGACTCTTTCACCGGCTCCTGCACCGTTCACCTACACAATTGGCAATGCCAATGCTGAGTTTGATTCTCTCGGTGCCGGATCTTTTGCAACCAATGTCGCCCTCGCCCAGACCGCTGCTTCTGCCATTTCTGTGAGTGGTTTCTCACTCGCCGTGGCGCATGACCCGGTCGAGTTGCAGGCCCTTGGGGCAGATGCCCACCCGGATCTTGGATCACTCAATGGTGGCTCAGGGCCGGACTTCTTCCAGGCGACGATTGGCGCCAATGGTATGGCCATCGGCTGTATCTTTGACTTTGACAATGCCGAGCCTGTTGATTACTCCAGCGCTGCTGGTGTTGTGGTCCTCAACTACTCCTTGACCGGAGCTCAGGCTGGAGGACCCGGGGGAAGCACCACCCTCGCCGTGGTCAACGGATTTGGATCTCCTGCCACTGATTCGCTGGTGACGGACTCCCTGGGTGTGACCTACCCGGCGGAAGGAGTGGATGGTGTAGTTACCCTGACCCCGCCGCCTCCTCCGTTTACTTTGACGGTGGCGGATGCCTCGGGTGTCTATGATGCCACCGGTTCCGGATCTGTTTCTGCTGCCCTCAGTATCGATCAGACCGGGACCATCGCTGCCAGCGGTTTCAGTGCCGCCGTCGCCCACAGCAGTGTTCAGCTTGAGGCAGACAGTGTCGTTGCCGGTTCTGGACTGTCGGGATTGAACAGCGGTGCGGGTCCTGACTTCTTTGAGGCCAGTCTGCTTTCCGGTGGGGTCACTGTCGGTTGTATCTTCAGCTTCGGCAACGGTGCTGGTAGCGACCAGATCACCTTCGCCGGTGAAGAAGTTGCTGTCGTCAACTACGCTCTGACCGGATTCAATGCCGGTAGCAGTGCCACTGTGACGACCGATTTGACCGTCACTGACGGCCTTGGCAACCCTGCTGTTGATAACCTGGTGACGGATGCCGCTGGCGTGACTTACGCCATGGCTGGTGTGGATGGAACCGTGACTCTGTCTCCGGCACCCTCGCCCTTCGAGTTTGTCGTGGGCAATGGAAGCGGTGAGTACAACGGTACCAACGGTCAAGGATCCGGATCCACCTCTGTGGCGATTTTCCAGAACTCCGGTTCGGCGATCCCTCTCAGTGGATTCCAGATGTCTCTTGAATGGGATGCCAGTGTGCTTTCCGTTGCGGCGATTTCACAAGGAGCTGCTCTTTCTGCCCTCGACGCCGGTGCTGGAGCTGAGTTCTTCCAGGCTTCGATTGCCGGTGCCACGGCAACTGTGGGTTGTGTCTTCGATTTTGACGGTGCAGAGCTTCTCGATTTCACCTCGGCTGCAGATGTGGTCGATCTGGCCTTCGACGTCAATGTGGCTGCCGGATCCACCAGCGTGATTTCCGCCGACGTGAGCATTGATTCCGAGGGTTCTGTCGAAAATCTGGTGAGCGATGCGGCTGGTAACACCTTTGACGCCGCAGGTTTCAATGGTTCTGTCACGGTTAACCCGGCGGCTCCGATCTTTACCTTCGCCGTCCCTGCAAGCACACTTGTCGAGACAGGCGGAACGGATGTTGCCGTCTCCATTGAGGATCTCTCAGGCAGCACCGCTGTTGCTGGATTCTCCATGGGTATCAGTTACGACACTGCGGAGTACGACTTCGGAAGTGCAACCCCTGCCGGAGCTCTGGCAGCCGTCAGAGCGGGAGCCGGCCCGGAGTTCTTCGAGTCAAACGCCCTCGCTGACGGGGTGACGATCGGTTGTGTGACAGATTTCAGTGGTGTTGATACCGTGAACTACGCCACCTCTGAAACGGCCGTCAATCTGAACCTGGCTCTTTCTGCCACGGCTACAGGTGGGGTGACCGCTATCGATTTCACCGACAATCTGGGCGCACCTTCGGTACCGAACGTGGTCAGTGGATCTGACGGAACGACCTATGTCGCCTCTGGCGTTGGTGGAGAGCTTGCGGGTAGCACCGCAGTCGCCTTCCGTCGTTCCGATTGCAATACTGACGGGTTGATTGACATTGCCGACGGTATTTACACGCTCAACTTCCTCTTCCAGGGCGGATCTGCCGGAGAGTGTTTCGGGGCTTGTGATACCAACGCAGACTCAGTGATCGACGTTGCGGATGCCATTTACACCTTCACTTACCAGTTCAGTTCCGGCCCGATGCCGTCTGCTCCCTTCCCCGATTGTGGCGTGAGCCCCTCCGGTGAAGAGTGCAACAGTTATGATGGAGGGTGCTGATCTACCGTGTGGATTCGGTCATGAAGTGCTTTTGAGGCATTTGACCCCGGTGTTCCTGCAAAGGGACACCGGGGTTTTTTAAGGCGGTTTTTTATGGCGGTTTTTTGGCCAGGGGGTCTGCGAGTTGGGAATACCTGATGAGCAGCAGGGGCTAGGTCAGCTGGTTTCGCAGGCAGGAAGGAAGATCGGGGTACCGGAATCGGTATCCACAGGCTTCCAGCTTTTGGGGAACGACCCGGGCTCCATCGACGACCAGTGCCTGACCCATTTCACCATAGAGGGTATTCAGGGCGAGGGCGGGAACTCGGGGTGCGACCGGCCTGCCCAGCTTGGAGGCGAGGATGGTCGTGAAGTCTTCATTGCGAACAGCTCCAGGGGCGGTGCAATTGATGGGGCCGCTCAGTTGATCGTCCCGAAGGACCCGCAGGATGATCTGCAGAAGATCGTCGAGGTCGATCCAGCTCATCCATTGGCGTCCACTTGAAATGGGGCCGCCGAGGAAGGCCTTGAAGATGGGGAGCAGTTTCTGGAGAACCCCACCGCGGGGAGTCAGCACCAGTCCGATTCGCAACAGTGCCCGACGGATTCCCGCCTCCTCCAGGGGTTGGGATGCGTTTTCCCAACCGCTGCAGACTTCACCCAGGAAGCCGCCGATGAAGGGGGTTTCCTCGGTCTGCGGATGAGGCAGTTTCTGGTCGTAGCCGCCGATGGCGCTGGCGGAAATGAAGTGTTTTGGCGGAGATTCCAGCTTGAGAAGGAGTTCACTCAGGTTGGCGGTCGCGGTTTCCCGGCTTTCGCGGATGCGTTTCTTGCGGGCGGCATTCCAGCGGCCGCCGGCGATGTTTTCACCGGCCAGATGAATCACCGCATGCAGATTTTCAAAGGCCCGGCGTTCTTCTTCCGGGATCTCCCCGGCGGGGACCAGAGGCTGCCAGCGAACTTCATCCGGAGATTGGGGAGCCCGGCGGACGGCGCGCAGAACCCGGTAGCCCTGTGCCTGGAGCAAGGGAGCAAGAGCACTGCCCACCACACCGGATGAGCCTGTTAAAAGAATCGCCTCACCACTCTGGGGAAGAGTGGTGAGGTCGGACTCGTGGGGGTGTGTTTGGGACAAGAGAACTCTGATTTCTAGATGTTGCTGGGAGAGAGCAGCCTCTCGCAGAACGCCCTGAACTGTTTCAGGGAGCGGAACTCAATCAGGTTCGGGACAGGCCGGCGTGAAAGTTTGCCGGTCTGTCTACCACCGACGGCGAGAAGAACCCCGAGGGAATGAAGCTCTTCTGCCACCGCGTGAATCTTCCGCTGCAACATCGGGATCGGGTCACTGGACGTCGTCGACAGCCACGCAATGTGCGGTCTCTCTTTACGACAGTATTCAACCAATGCCTCGAGGGGAAGGTCGGGGCCCAGATTGATGGACTTGTGTCCAAGATCCTGAACGATCAGGGAGACCATGGTCGTTGGAATT
The DNA here is from genome assembly GCA_913056395.1 of uncultured bacterium. Taxonomy (GTDB): domain Bacteria; phylum Planctomycetota; class UBA8108; order UBA1146; family UBA1146; genus UBA12191. The sequence goes on from CAJXMG010000031.1 coordinate 25,873, forward strand.
CGATAGGGGTCTCCGGAGGGTGCACCACCTGCAGCGAGAACTCTTCCTTCTGCTGTCGGGAGCAAATTCTTCAGTGTTCCCAGGGTTTCCAGAAGCATCTGCGTCGCAGCATGCTCGTTGGCGATACCAATGGGAGATTTCACCCACTGCATTCCCAGTCTTGCGATCACCGGGGTTACCACGTCTTCCATCAGCTCGACGATGGGCATTCCGGAGAGGAACAACCCAAGGACGATTCGCTGGGATTCAGCCAGATCCTGGGCCTCGAGAGCCTGGTGCAGGATCTCGAAGGGCTCGCGCCCTCCGATCAGCCCGGAAGGCTCAATGGGCTCCGGAAGGCCGATGGACTCAGGATTGCGGAAGGGGATGCCCAGATCACGGGACATCTTGATCGCTTCCGAGATGCTGAATCGACGGTGGCCACCGCGGGTGCGGTCACTTTTGAGGATCCCCTTGTCGGACCAACGCTTCAGGGTCGAGGGGCTCACGCCGAAAGCGTTTGAGAGAATGGTGGGTGAGATGTAAGTATTCATGCCCTTAAGCATAGTGAACGATTTGAACGATTTCAACCCCGAAGTCGGAACAGGGATAATTTGCCCGTAGTGGCCACTAGATGGCTTTAATCGGCTTTTTAGGGGTTCATGAGCGTTTCTGGTAATAAAAAGACATGGAAAATTGAGGGACGTTTTAGGTGATTTTTGGGCGAAATTCGTTCAGCTCACCCTTCGTCAGGGGGATGGGGAAGGGATGTGGAAAGCCACAGAAAAAATGCGGAAAGAAATTACAGAGAGAAATTACAGAGAAAAATTACAGCGAGGGAAGCAACGGCTCTGTCGTCGCGCCGGATCTTTCCATGATCAACTGGGCATCGCCGATGGTTCGTTCCGCAAATCCACCTTCACAATAGCAAAGATAGAAATCCCACAATCTGACAAAGGCATCATCCAGTCCCAGGGCTTTGACCTCATCGATTCGTGCGTGCACATTCTGTCGCCACTCCGCAAGAGTTCTCACGTAGTGCGAACCGATCTCTTCCAGATGGACCAGTCTCAAATCGGAACTCTCTGCGGCGGCGGAAAGGAGTGCCGAGACAGAGGGGATGCAACTTCCAGGGAAGATGTAACGCTTGATAAAGTCGACTTCACGGGAAGCGGTTTCAAACCGGTGATCCTGAATGGTGATGCTTTGCAGGGCGAGACGTCCACCCGGTCGCAGAAGTTTTCCACAACGATTCCAGAAGGTCCGGAATTGATTTTTCCCGATGGCCTCGATCATCTCCACGCTGACGATCTTGTCGTATTGCCCGTCGAGGTTTCGATAGTCTTCCAACCGGAGGTCAATCTGATCCTGCAGCCCGCATTCGTCGATGCGCTGGCGCGCCATTCGATGTTGCTCTTTGGAAATGGTCGTCGTCGTCACCTTGCAGCCATAGTTCTTGGCAGCGTGGATGGCCAATCCGCCCCAACCGGTACCGATCTCAAGGAGGTGGTCATCCCGATTCAGGTACAGTTTGCGGCACAGGCGATCCATCTTCTCGACACTCGCTTCTTCCAGGGTCGAGGAGGGGCTTTCGAAGATGCCACAGGAATAGGCCATCGTCGGATCGAGCATCATCTCAAAGAAATCGTTGGAAAGGTCGTAGTGGGCTGAGATGTTCTTCCGCGCCCCCTCCAGGGAGTTCCAGTTCAGCAGGTGGTAGGCCCACAGGAACGGCTTGGAAAGCCACTGGAGACCACTGTCCATCGAGTCAACGGAGTCGAGGTTTCTCGCCAGAATCCGGACCACTGCAGTCAGATCATCGGTTTGCCACCAGCCGGCGACGTAGGCTTCGGCAGAGCCCACCGACCCGCGCAACATGGTGCTCCGATAGAAGCGACCGTCGTGGACCTCAATGGTTGCCTCAAGGCCATCCTCTGCCGGATTTCCCAGAGTCGTCTTTTTCGATCCTTCGCAAACATGGAGGAGTCCAGACTTGATCGATCCGAGGGATTTGAGCACCAGGCTGCGGGCGATGCTGCCGCTGACCGGATTGGAAGAAGGGTTCGGTACCTTCGATGGGGATGAATCGGTGGTCGTCGGTGTGCTCATTTGATTTCAGCCTTTTCCTGATCACTATCCTGAGCGTTCAACGTATCAGGATGAGGAATGTAGGGAATACCCTTGAGTCTTAATTTTGCTGCTTGCCAGTAAATGCCCAGCCAGCCCGCCAGAGTGACACACGGATTGCGCAGCAGAACCCGGGTCATGTTCTTGCGATTCCACTCCAGTCTTTCTCCGGAGAGTCGCGCTTCGAAGACTTTTCGACCCTCACTGAAATTCTGCATCCACACCGAAAGAGATTCGGTGGGTTCCGAAAAACCCCAGTCATAGGTGTGATCCATTTTGAAGAAGGGAGAGACATGGAAAGACTTTTCAAACCTCTGATGGGTCAGGGAGTCAGCGGAAGGCTCGGGTCTCTGGTCGGTCACATAGGAGTGACGCTCCAGCCAGGGAGTGTTGGTGATTTCTGAAACCACGGCCTGCAATCGGGTTCCCGATTCGTCGAAACAGTAATAGAAGGACACGGGGTTGAAGACGTATCCGAAGTACCGCGGGTGGGTCAGCAGCCTGACCGGGCCGGTCGGGCGGAAACCCAGATCCTCTTCCACCCGATCCAGAACCACTTCTTTCATGGCGATGGAGTGGTCACCGATGTAATCGGAGCGGCGAAAGCTGACGACATTACCCTTCTCCAGCGACCACAGGGGGTGAAGCTGGAACAGTTCCGGAATCTCGTCGAGATCGATGTACAGGTGGTGAATCTTGTAGCGGAAGCGATTTCGCTTGGGCGTGAAGCGGTCATGCTCCACATGGCCGACGTAGATGGCACTTTGGAGTTTGGTATCAGCCGGCATCGCTGAACTCCTCCAGCCCTCGGCCAAATTTTTGGGCAACCCGCATACCGCTCACCACACCGTCTTCATGGAAACCGTTGGCCCAGTAGGCACCACAAAAGTGCACTCCGTGAATGCCATCGATTTCCTCATGTCGAGACTGGGCAGCGATGGCCCGGTTATCGAAGAGGGGGTGTTCATAGACCATCTCCTCGATCACTTTTTCCCGCTGGATCCCCAGCTCCGCATCGGGGCCGGGATCATTGAGGGTGACGACGTAATCCCTTGGAGCCTGGTCAAAACCCTGAAGGCTGTTCATCCAGTAACTGACGAGCAGGTCCTTTTGTCGGGAACCGGTTTTGACATTCCATGCAGCCCATGCTCGTTTCCGTTTTGGAAGCAGGCGAGTGTCATGGTGAAGAGTGGTCGGATTTTTGGAGTATTTGAAGTTGCCGAGAACATCTCTTTCAGCCTCAGTGGCATCGGAAAGCATTCGCAGCGCCTGATCGCCATGACAGGCGAGAATGATTTTGTCGAAGGCGGTTTCCTCACCCGCGGAGGTTTTCAGGAGAGGCTTGCCATCCTTTCGGCGAATCGACTCGACAGGAGTATTCAGGTGAATCCTGTCTGCGAAGGGACGGGTCATCGGTTCGATATATGACCAGGATCCACCTTTGACCGTTCTCCAGATCGGCCGCCCCGAGATTTTCAAAAAGCCGTGATTGTCGAAGAAGCGAATCAGGGACAGAAGCGGGTAATCCCGGATCTCAGTCAGTGAGGTGGACCACACCGCTGCTGCCATCGGGATCAGATGATCGTCGATGAAGGATTTCGAATAGCCCTGTGCATCGAGCCATTCTCCGAGTCGCGTATCTGATGAAATGGTGCTCTTCAGATCCTGTGCCGAGCGGTAGAAGCGCAAGATACCGCTGATCATCGACCAGAAGCGGTATCGCAGCAGATTAGTCGGTTGGGCGAGGAGACCAGCCAGATTTGTAGCGTTGTATTCAAAGTCCGACTCGGGATTGAACACACTGAAAGACATGTTCGATTCACGGCTTTCCACTCCCAACCGATCGAAGATCTCGATCAGGTTGGGGTAGGTCTTTTCATTGAAGACGATGAAGCCGGTGTCGACGGGACGGGTGCCACCCTCTTCCTCGACAGGGATGGTGTGGGTGTGACCACCTATGTAGTCTCCCGCCTCAAATACATGAATGTCGTGTTCACGGCAGAGCATGCGTGAGCAGACAAGTCCGGAGATTCCTGTTCCAACGACGGCGATCTTCATGGGGCCCTGGAGGACTCGCGAACACCCTCTGGTATCTGTTTGAGACCGCTGACCAATCCAACACAGGATCCGAGCCAGAGAATGTAGTAGGTGATGTCAAACTCCCACCAGTAGAACCCCTGACGTGCAGTGTGTTGGTAATGGTGGTGATTGTTGTGCCAGCCTTCACCGAGGGTCAGGATCGCGAGAAACCAGTTGTTGCGGCTGTCATCCCCGGTTTCGTAGCGTGTGGATCCCCATCTGTGAGCCAGGGAATTGATCGTGAAGGTGCCATGCCAAAGCAGAACCGTTGAGACGAAGCCTCCCCAGACCAGCATCTGCCAGCCATTGGTACCCAGCTCAGGAGAGTATGTCGCCAGTACGTCACCGATCAGGTAACACATGCCCCAATAGAGCAGAGGGACCACGTAGTCATAGCGGTCGAGGAATCGGAGTTCCGGGTAACGATTCAGATCCTTGACCAACTCTTCCTTGATCGGGAAATTCTTGTCGGCAAGGAACCACAAAACATGGCTCCACCAGAAACCATCCTGTTTGGGTGAATGGGAATCGACCGGTTCGTCGCTGTGACGATGATGGTGCCGATGATGCGAGGCCCACCAGATCGGTCCCCGCTGGGCAGAACTGGCTCCGAGAACCGCGCCCAGAAATTGAACGACTCGCGAAGTGCGAAAAGTACGGTGCGAGAAGTAGCGGTGGTAGAAGCCTGTGATGCCAAACATTCTGACAAAGTAAAACAGGACACAAAGCCCGATGGCGATGGGACTGACCCCGACCCAATAAAGGGAAATCAGGGCCAGGTGACTGAGCCAGAATGGACTCGATCGCAACCAGTCGATGTGCCTGGGATCCTTGTCCCCGGAGGCTTCAAAGGTCGAATTGTCAAAAGCAGCTTTGAGGTGGTAGGTCAAACTGCGGTTTTTGGTTTTTGGATTCATGATCGTTTTACTTTTTTAACAGGAAGTGTGAGACGCCCCACTGTTCGCCATTTTGGTAACCAAACAGTTCTGAGCAGGCGATGAAGAAGATTCTCCAGCGGTGGAACCAGCGTTTGGCCTCACGATGGCCGTATGTACTCTCAAGAATCGGCATGATTTCTGACCGCTGCTTGTGCATGTTCTCCAGCCAGTGATCCGATGTTTTCTGGTAGTGAGTACCGTTCACAAACCACGATGACTCCAGGTTGAGTGGAGTTTGCAGGCAATCAAAGATTTGGTGGCTCGGCATCATTCCTCCGGAGAAGAAGTGTTTGGCCATCCACTCATCATCATTTTCCTTGAGAAAGTGGTAAGCGTGGATTCGGTGGCTGAAGACGTGAAGGAACAGTTTTGCCCCTTCTGCCATGACTCCGTTCAACTTGGAGATCAACAGCTCCCAATTCTTCATGTGTTCAAACATTTCGACTGAGACGACCCGGTCAAACTCGCCTTCCGGCTCAAAGTCATTCATGTCACAGGTCTGAACCTGAAGATTTTCCAGATTTCTCTCTGCAGCCTGTCCATCGATCCACGCTTTTTGTGAAGCGGAGTTGCTGACGGAGTGAATGGTGGCATTGGGGTAGTGCTCCGCCATCCAGAGTGAGAGGGAGCCCCAACCGCAGCCCAACTCAAGAATCCGCATCCCGTCCTCGATCTGGGCTCGCTCGCACGTGAGACGGAGCATCGTCGCTTCCGCCTGATCGAGGGTGTCGCCGGGGTTCTCGTAATAGCAGGAGGAGTATTTACGATGTTTTCCCAGAACGTGACCAAAGAAATTCGCCGGAACTTCGTAATGTTGTTCATTGGCCAGTTCGGGAACTTCTGCAATTGGGGACTGTCGAAGGGTGTCGACGAACCGTTGTAAAACAGTGGCGTGGTTTCCGGCGGCTTGCTCTTCCGACTCTTGCAACCGTTCGCGAACCTGCCCATGAACTCCGAAGCGGATCACGGATTCAGGAAAGACTCCCCGTTCAGCGAGGTCGATGGCTAGGGACATTTTAATTTCCTCACTCCAGTAAGACGGATCAGATCAGCAGATCATCCCGAAGATGTCCCGGCAGGGCAAGATCAGAATACAGGCCCCATCGGTTTGTATTTATTTGACCCTGTGACTCCCAATTCGGTGCAGGGTCTGATCAATTGGAGGCACGGGTCCGCATAATCAAGGCTGACCACGCAATCAGACCTCCGAGGAGAACAGTTTTGAAAAAAAGTGTCGTGATCTCTGCCCTGCTTTACTACGCCGGTTGGTTGGGAGCGATTCTGGGGGCCGCCCAGGGTGAGCCTTTGGTGGGTTCTATGACCGCAATGGCGATTTTGCTGATCGGTTTGATTCAGGGGGGGCGACCGGAGGTTGGCTTTGCCGGTTTGGCGCTCTTGCTGGGACTGGGGTTCGAAACCCTGCTTCTGGAACTGCAATGGGTGGCCTATTCACCGGAGGTGAAGAGCCCCCTGGGGTGGAATCCTCCCATCTGGATGCTGCTCCTGTGGCCTCTTTTGATGCGCACCCTCGCCGATGGGCAGTGTCTGGCGTGGACCAAGGGCCGCTGGGTGATTTGCATCATCTTCGGAGCGGTGGGTGGGGGCCTCGCCTACTACGGAGGGCAATCGTTAGGGGCACTCCAGTTTCTGCAAGAAGACAAAATCATGACCGCGATCGGAATCGGGTTCGGCTGGGGAATCCTCTTCCCTGCAATGGCGATGGGTCGGCAATACATGGAAACACAAATGTTCATGAGTGATTCGAATTTGAAGGAGAAGAAAGATGACTGAAGTCGGGGAGACCGTACTTTTCGGCTGGCTGATTCTGGCGGTCGTCATGCACCTTCTTTGGATGTGGCAGAAGAAGACAGGGCGGGCGGGGTTTGTCGACGTGGCCTGGTCACTGGGGACTTCAGCTCTGGCCATCGGATTTTGTGTTGTTGGAAGTGGGCTTCAGGAACGTCGTCTGATTCTTGGCGTGTTGATGGGGCTGTGGGGGTTGCGACTCACGGCCCACTTGTGGAATCGTCTGTCGCGAGAGAAAGAGGACGGTCGCTACGAAAGCTACCGCAAGGAAAAGGGGCAAAAGGCGGCGGACCGTTTCTACATGATCTTTTTCCAAATGCAGGCTGTATTCGCTCTCATATTTGCCAGCCC
>CAJXMG010000032.1 GCA_913056395.1 uncultured bacterium
AAAGCATCGATCGCCTTGGGAGTCCCGATTTTGATCAACCGATCGACCGCGACGGAGGCGGGATCGAACTTGTCACCCCGAATTGCAGCGGAAAGCCTCTTCTTCTCCGAATTCACATCTCCATGAACCTGGGGCGTTACCCCCAGAGAACCAAGGAAAACGAGAAGAAACAGAACAACCAACGGTACAGCCTGGGATCGCTGCACCACTTTTGCACAAGTGGGATTCAGGGGCTCCATGGTCAATCTTTCTGCGGATTCACGGGTCTGAAGGAATCACTTTTTGGGACATAAAAAGTGACCCTGATTGTCATTCTAGCCCGATTTCAACGCTTCCGGTAGGTCTGGCCCAGCTCCCAATTGGCCTATCCGGGGATGGGTATCGTATTCTTCTCGGTCCAGCGGTGGAAATACCACCGTCACTTTACCGGTAATCGGATTTCACTCCATTGAGAGGGGGAGAGGAATCCACTGATAGGTCGTAATTGTGATGCCTCTCATGAAAAGACTCTCCCTGTTCGTGGCTGCACTGCCAATCCTGGCAAGTCTCGCCGGTTGCGGAGGTGGAAACAAAGCCAGCGCAGACGCCACACCACCCCTGATTGAATTTCTTACCGTACAAGTGGAGGGCGAAACAGCCTCAGTTGACTTCACCATTCTCGATCCAACGGAAAGTGAATGGACAGCAAAAATATATTTCAGTGAGGATTTAGGACAAAACTGGACTCCGCTTTCTTACGCTTCCTTCATCGAACCTGAGATCCTGCTAACCCCCCCATTCCAACCAGTGAACAGATTCTGGAACTGCCAAGCGGATTTGAGCTCCCTACCACAAGCGGACATTCTCCTTGAAGTGAGAATCAGCAACATGGTTGGGGATGTCGTAAATACCAAGCAAAGCGACACCATTTCCATTGGTGAATCTGAGGCTCCGATCTTTACATTTGTGGAAGTCCCTGAAGGCCCCGTCGGTGGTCTTGTGACGGTTACAGGCTCTGTTTTTGACTCCGAACAAGATCATCTGATTATGAACATGGAGTGGTCCCCCACGGGAAATGCACCTTGGCAGGACGCAACCTTGATCAATGCACCCGTGGTCATACCACCAACAGTCGATGGAATGCCTGCACCTTTTGAAATTCAGTGGGATGCTCAGGCAGATGCTCCCGACACGATTACGCCGTTTGCCAAATTTCGCCTCATCCTATCGGATGGAGGAGGGACCACTGAGTACCTCAGTCCTTACATGGCACTGAATACAATCAAGCCGGTCATCGATTTGTTTACGATTGGGGACGTACCTGCCTACATGAATGGGCAGGAACCGTATCAGGGCGGTGGGTCTTCACTGATCCCCTTCATGCTGACAATTCCATCTGCGGGAAGTCTGGTTCGTCTCGACTGGAGCCCCGGAAATGGTGGAGCCTCCATCGACCCGCAAAGCCTGGTCCTTGTGGCAGATGTCCCGATTTTCGGTAATGCCCCTGGAGTGAATCTTGCTTCTTTGATGACGGTGAGTGAAACCAGTGGGGAATGGTTGATTCCCACAGACCAGAATCTTCCCACGGGAGATCTGCAACTGACCGCATCAATTCAGGATATTCGGGGAAATGTATCTGATCTCGCTAATTACACGATCCATGTAGGAGCAGGGTCAAACTTCGTAAGACCATTCGATGTCGAGGACCGATGGTTCATCGATTTCAGTCGTGATCACTATGAAATCGGATTCCTCGACGACGGTGCGGGAAACATCACTCCATTCGCTCAAAATGGAGGTGATGGTTTCCCTGACCACAAACAAGATCTCTATACAGTAGGACTGCAATCTACGATGGATCCAACTGTTTCTAGTCCCCTCGATGATCATGCTCGCGCCCTGATAGAAAATCAGATCATTGAACGGATCAGAGTTCTCTTCGAGAAAACAGAACTATCAGACTTACAACCGCAAATCTCTTTCCAAGCGACAGCTTTTAATCACACCAGCGCATTGGGAATAGGCGGCGACGACATAGAACCTATGAGCTTCGCTCTGGGACGCGCAGTCTTCGACCAACGTAATCAGTCCTACGATGACGAAAGAGAACCCGGTCGGGGAGTGTTTTCCTCCAACATGGTGCAGTACTACTGGGGAAGCGGAACCTTTTTAAGTCGATTCGGAGCACTCCTTCCCGGTTATGGAACGCCTGTAGGAACCCACCCCGAAGACACAGTGGTTCTCTCACCTGGATTTGACAGAACAAACCCCTCCAACAGTGCCAGTGCAAACGCACGATTTGATGATATCTGGAGTGCCATCGATGCTTGGAGTCGATTGATCAGTGTCGTCGCAACCCATGAGATAGGCCATGCCATTGGACTCTGCACCAATGGACATCCCCCTCTGGGACTCTTCGGTGGAGTCACGAGTGCCGATTTCACGGGCTACTTCACCACCCCTTACCACGTGGACACTCCAGGAAACAACATCATGGCTTCAGCACTGGGATTGACGTCCGCCCTCGTCGAAGGACCTGCAGGCTATCGATTCAACGAATTGAATCAGGCTTATATCGCCGAGTGGATCGTGCTCGAGAACTAATTGCTAAGAGGAAACATGAACAAGATTTTTTTCGGTATCACAGGATTCATTTGCGGAGTTTTCTTCCTTCAACAGGAGAAAACCCTGCTCGCCAATGATGACCCCTGGTTGCTGTTTCGCCATGCACAGACCGTCGTGGCTGGTGAGGTGACCGAGATACTGCAAGAAGAGAGGGATCTTCTCTATCACTTGACGGCGGACACGCCCGGGAACCTGTTGTCAGGTTCTTCCGTCACCTGGTGGAGAGAGCCGGAAGGTGCGGGCACCGAAGGAATCGGCGCCCAAACCGGCACTCGCGGGGCATGGCTCGTGGCGGCGGAATCGGATGACTTGTACCCGATTCACGTTGCCACGCTCCTGCCTCGCGGATTTTTTCGAATGAACGATTTCAGGCAAATCGAGGACCTTCGCCTGCTCCTGAAAAAAGAGCCGCAATACGCCGCTGCCCTGCGCCTGATCGATTCCCCCGATCGGGATATTCGCCGTATTGCTATCGGCTGGTGGAGTCGGAGTGACCTACAAGTAACAGATGATCAGCGTAAGTTTCTCGAAGATCAGTTTTCGAATGAAATCGACCCTGCATGCCAACGCTCCTGGCTAAACCTTTATCTCAGTAGAGACTGGAAGTATGAAGCAGCGGGGCTCTCAGAATTGATCCCCCACTCACCGGACGGAACAGTCAGTTGGTTGACGCTTCGCTATTTGAAAAAATCTGGAACAACACGCCAGAAAGCGCGGCTCATCAGTTCTTGGTTGAAAACCGATAACGCTGGCAAGGCCAAACTTGCCATCGCTTTCCGCAATCTCAATATGCGAGAGGCTCATCCATGGCTGATTCAGGAAATCTCCGTTTCCAGCGGAGAACTCCGATTGCTTTGCATCGAAACTCTTGCTGCAACCGGAGATTCCACAGCAGAATCAGTCATAGAAACTCTTCTACAATCAGGCTGCGACCATACACGCGAAGCAGTTTTGAGTGGATTGGCCAAGTCCAATACCCCCCGCGGATTTGAAATTCTCAGACAGAAAGTTCAGGAAATGAGCGATCAAGATCCCCTTTTCCAAAGGGCTAGATCACTCAAATCGGCTCCCATGGGAGTTCGATCAAGTTCCGGAAAGTAAGTCATGAAGGAAGAGTATTATTCCCTTTTACAACATGCGCTCAATAGCGGAGAAGCAGGGCATTTCCATCTCGGAAAAGGGTCCGATTGCCGCAAATTCACTTTCGATGGAAAAGCAATCCATATCAGTACTAGCCAATCCTTGACATGGTTTCCCACTGACACGGAACTACTGGATTCTATCGAAATAGATGAAATAAACCGATTACTGGAGTCATGGCAAAAAGGAGAGCATTCCTCAACAAAATGGCAGTCGATTCTGGTGGATTCGCTCGAAGGCAATAGAAAAAGAGAAACGACTGCCCTCTTTATCGATGAACTCGTATTTTCATTTTTCTTCTGCAAAGACGGCGTCCTCTTCGAAAGAGAGTCGGACACTTCCACCGTCGCTGTTGAAAATACGACCACCAGCCTGACCGCTTCAGAGTTGATTCAACGTATTGATCAAATTTCAGAAGATTTGGTTAATGCTCATCGACTCTTTCCTTCACCCGAGGAAGTCTTGATCCAGTCCTCATTGGGAAAAGAACCCCCTTCAAAAACACACTCATGGGTTTCCAGCCGCATTTTTGATTTAGTCGACGGCTTCAGGGATCTTCGGGAAATTACCGAGAATTCCCCCTTTGCACCTCATGTCACCTGGAGAGTTTTGTCTGAAGGGCTCAGGAATGGAAACTTGCTGAAGAAGCGCTTCCCGGAATACGCTTCATGCAACCCCTCCGAACTCAACCAAAAAGAACAAAGAGACTTGCTGGAGCAATTACAAAGAGCCCTTCCGCTGGCCGCCAATCCTGTTGCATTACTTCATTTGACAGCCAGCACCCAACAATTCCTCGGAGACCACGAAGCAGCAAAACAAACCTATTTAAAAATAGTTGAATCACATCGGGAATCAAAACAGTTAAAAGAGGCGATTAAAGTTCTCGACCAATTTTGCTCTGGTGAATCGAATAATTCTGACATGGCAGAACTTCGCCAGAAAATGGTCATAGAACTTGCAGAACAATACATCTCCGCTGGAGATCTCGACTTGGGAAGGCGCTGGCTTCGCGAAGCCATCGACACCTCTGACGATGATCAGGTACGCCTGAATTTGATTGCCACCTATAAGAACTCCAGTGACCAAATTCGAGAAGGAACCCGCCTCGCAACTCGACTCTACCGAAGTGGCCAAAAAAGAAGAGCTCTCCGATTGATGGACAGTCTCGAAGCCTTACATCCCGACAATGAAGAGATGCAACAATTACGCCTCGAGTTCATGATTGATCACGGCGAAATTGAGGCTTCTGAAGAAGCATTAAGACGGATTGCTTCCAGATTAGCCAAAGAAGGACGTATCAATAGAGCCAGAAAAGTGGCGCGAAGCCTATCGCACCTTAAAAAATCCCGCCAGAAAAGCTCAAGAAGCTGGTTTCCAAACCTGTTACGTTTTTTACCACGATTTATGGTGTTCCTCTTCATCACCACCATGATCAGCATGGTGATCCTTGCGGAATCACGCTTACAGGCACTGATTACCAGCGCAGAAACTCTCCCTCCCGCTGATTGGCAAAGAACCGCGCGTCCCTGGTTAATACTGTTGCCTGATGGCCCTTGGAAGAGTGGCCTCAATACGGCTGCAGCTCTCGTTGCAGATCGTGAAAAAAATCTTGCACAGGACTATGCCAGTCAGCGAGCTCAGTTGATCGCAGACGCTCGAAAATTCAGGCGCCTGGGTCTGCATGATCGATCCTTGGAACTGTTAAAAAGAGCCGAAATGAGGGGGGCTCAGGAAGAAAGCAAATCACTCCAAAAGGAATGGGAAAGGGCTGATCAAGAAGCGGCTACTCTTAAAAAATCGGCGGAAATAGCCCTTGAAGCTGGGAATCTTGCCGAATGCCATCAGTTCTTGCGAAAACTGATTCTTGAACACCCGGCACACGATGAATCGTTAAAACTTCGATTTCCTGTGATGGTCGATTCCGCCCCAGGGACGATTGTCCACTTTGAAGGAGATCAGCTGGAAGTCCCTGCGATGATTCACGTCCACCCCTTTGAAGCTACAAATCTGCAACTTCAGAAGGACGGCAAGAGTGCAGAATTTGTCATCACTGCGGAGGGGCCACCACAGAGATTCCTTCCCTCTCCCTGATGGGCTTTCAGGACAAGCGCGCTCGAATCAGCTCCTGAACTTTCTTCGGATGTGCTTGCCCAGAACTGAGCTTCATGATCTGTCCCATCAGGAAACCCATCGGCTTCATGTCGCCGTCCCTGATCTTGGCGATGGCGTCCGGATTCTCCGCAATGACCTGATCGACCCACTCAGCCAGCGCATCGGTGTCCTGCTCCTGACTGCCCGCAGCCTCGATGAGTGATTCCAGAGATACCTCAGGGTCCAGAGCCTCTTGCAAGAGAGATTTTGCCCTTCCACCACTGAAGCGATCCTCCTTGACGGCAACGATCAGTGCTGCCAGATCCTTGGCCTTCACTGGGAAATCCTCGATTTTTTCCGAGCGGTCATTGAGATGCCGGAGGATTTCACCACGGAACCAGTTACTCGCTGAACCAGGATCTGCTCCCTCTTTAATCATCTCTTCAAGATAGTCGCCATTCGCCCGGCGAGCCATCAGCGGAACCGTCTCCAGCTGGGGATAGCCGTAATCGTTGAGCCACCGTGACAAACGGACCTCTGGCATCTCGGGAAGTGCTGCCCGCTGCTCCTCAATATCCTCTGAACGAATCTGAACCACAGGCAGATCGGGCTCGGGGAAATAGCGATAATCGGGAGAGTCCTCTTTTCCGCGCATACTCTCGGTGATCTCTCGATCCTGATCCCACAGTCGAGTTTCCTGACGGATTTCACCTCCGTTGGTCAATACTTCGATTTGCCGCGCCGATTCCACGAGAACAGAACGTTCGATGGAAACGAAAGAGTTCAGATTCTTCAGTTCTGTCCGGGTCCCGTATTCATTACTTCCTTCAGGCATGACTGAAACATTGACGTCGCAGCGCAAGTTTCCTTTTTCCATGTCTCCATCACAAACCTCCACCCAACGCAACAGATCCCTGACTGAGCGCACGCAGGAGGCCGCTTCTTTGCCGGTCATCGTCAACGGTTCTGAAACGATTTCCAACAAAGGAGAACTGCAACGGTTCAGATCGATCCGGCTGGTACCGTCCGATTCATGCACCGATTTTCCAGCGTCCTCTTCCATGTGGATTCGTACCAGGGGTAACTCGGCGGGAGACCCATCCTCCCGCTCAAAGGGAATGCCCCCACCCAAAGCGTAGGGGCGATAGAACTGGCTGATCTGATACCCCTTGGGCAGATCCGGGTAGAAGTAGTTCTTTCTGTCGAAGCGACTGAACTCCTGGATATCACAATGGAGGCAAAGGGCTGCCCTTATCGCACAGCGAATCGCCTCCGATTGCAGAACGGGCAATGCTCCGGGCCAACCGACACAGACAGGACAGATACTTTCATTGGCGGAAGCCGATGAACCTCGCCTGCAGGCACAGAACATTTTTGTCTGTGTCGCCATTTGGGCATGAATCTCGAGTCCGACGACGGTCGTCCAGCTCATTGGGACCCTCCCGGCGGCAATCCCCGCCATGCATCGTCCTGATCCTGCAAACTCGTTGCAAGGTCGAGGAGGCGATGGTCATCCCCATGCTTGCCCATCCACTGCAATCCGATCGGCAATCCCCCGGAATCAAATCCACAGGGAATCGCAACCGCAGGAACACCGGCAAGGTTGGCGGTCACCGTCAGAATATCGCAAGCGTAAAGAGCCAACGGATCTGACACCCTTTCACCAATCTTGAAAGGAGCAAAGGGAGAGACCGGCATCATCAGAGAGTCCACCGTATCGAGGGCAGAAAGAATCTCCTGGCGGATTTCATGGCGAACCTGCTGGGCTTTGCCGTAATAGGCATCGATGTACCCCGAGGAAAGCACAAACGTTCCCAACATGATGCGTCGGCGAACTTCTGCTCCGAATCCCTGTCTTCGACTTTTGCTGTACAACTCTTCCAGATCTTCAGATTCCACGCGCTGACCGGTATGGATCCCGTCGAATCTTGCCAGATTCGACGAAGCCTCTGCCGTAGCGATCACCTGATAACAGGCATTGGCCTTGGACAAAGTTGAAAGGGAGACCTCGACCACTTCATGGCCCATATTCTTCAACTGCTCCGTCACCTCGAGAGCCCGTTGTCGAATCTCTGGATCGATCGCGTCCGTCAATCCCTCGGAAACGAGGCCAATCCTCTTCATGGAAATCGTCTCTGCAGAGGTCTCTGTAGGTGTCTTTACCGAATCAAAGTCTTGGCTGGTCGCGTCCAGAGGGTCCCCGCCCTCCATGACCGACAACACCAACTGGGCATCACGGGCATCCCGAGTCAACGGGCCGATCTGATCAAGACTGGAACCAAAGGCCACCAGGCCACGTCTCGATACCCTGCCCCACGTAGGCTTCAAACCCGTGGCACCACAAAACGCGGCGGGCTGACGTATGGAGCCGCCGGTATCGCTGCCGAGATGAAAAGCCCACCCGAAACTCCCGGCGAGAGCGGCTGCTCCGCCACTCGAGCCCCCCGGGACCCGGTCCCGATCCCAGGGATTGTGCACCACGCCATGATGGGAAGATTCGTTGGAAGCCCCCATGGCGAACTCATCACAGTTCGATTTGCCCACTAGTATGGCACCCTCGGCACGCAACCTTGCCACCGCGGTCGAATCCTCATTGGCTTTAAAACCACGAAGCATGCCGCTGGCGGCATCCGTGGTTCCCTCCGCTGTTGAGATGTTCATCTTCGCGGTGAAGGGCACCCCCTCCAGCTTACCGAGAGGTTTTCCCGAAGCCCTGCGCGCATCACTTTCCTGTGCAGCAGCGAGAGCGGAATCGGAATGGACTTCCACTGCTGCACCCAGGTCGCGACCTGTCGTCTCCAGGACTCGGAGGTAATGACCGATCAACTCGACAGTCGTACACTTGCCCGCCTTCAGGTGGGCCATGACCTCAATACTGGTCGATTCAGGAGTCGGTAATACTCCGCCACCAGATGATTCCCCCATATCAATCCCCTCCCACAACTCGGGGAGTCACAAAAGCACCATCCCGCCAATCGGGGGCATTGCCACCCAGTGCTTCCGGATCCCGGGGACCGCCCGGCTGATTTGCAGTCGCTGGAACGTCTTCACGCCATTCGCTGACCGTCAGGGAGGATTCTTCTACGCCTTCAGATGATGCACCACTTTGTAAATCAGAACCGATTCCCAGATCTGCTACCAGATCGAGAATCTTTTCCATGTGCTCGACCATTTTCGGGATTTCAGCTTCATCGATTTCCAATCGCGCCAGACGGGCGGTCTTGCGTACCAATTCGGCATCGATGGGAGGAGGTCCAGAATCAGTTCCGGAATGGGATTCGCCTGTCACCAACGGGTCCTCTCTGGAACGAAGTTTGCGGGATGCGATTTCCCGGGACAAGGTCGACAGCAGAGACTACTCAGCGGAGCCGACTCAACAGGGCCTGCTCAATGACAGGAAACCCTTTTCACATACAGGAGAAAATGACAGTGAAGAGCCATCGATACAAGCCCCTGTCCAAGAGTGGGGCTCAGAGCGACAACAACGAAAACGATCCATCGGAAACGAAAAAACTCCCGGAAGCTTCGCTCCACGGGAGTTCTATTTTGAATTGGTACCGGCGCAGGGACTCGAACCCCGGACCCAAGGATTATGATTCCTTTGCTCTACCAACTGAGCTACACCGGCACAGAGGGAAAAGATAGCGTGATCCCTTCCCGCTGTCCAGTTGAGCCGACCAGTTCTGGAACAATGGACGTCCGAAATCGATTCGGGGTTCTCGAAACCCTGAAAAATCTCTGGCTGCCTGAGAGTTGCAGACTCTGCGCCCAGCCACCTGCCCCCCCAGACCTGTTGCCACCCAGGCGATTCCTGCCCGAGGATTTCCCACTCTGTGAATCATGCGCTGTGGAACTCGAGACTTTTGAGACGGTTTGCGGACGTTGCCTCCACCTCCCGGAAGCCATGGGCTCAGATTGCCCATTTTGTCGGGAACAAGTCCCCCTACGGCCACTGAGTGCGCTGGGCCCTCATACTGGGACCTTGCGAAAGTGGATCCTCCGTGCCAAACATGGAGACCGCCCCGACCTTGCCAGAGCTCTGGCCAGAGCGATGGCCCAGAACTGGAGTCAAACTCTCCCAGTGACTGGGCATAACGGGCATCGCTTCCCGCTGTCCACCGCTGCCCCATTGCTGGTCCCTGTCCCGCGAAGCTTGTGGCGAATCCTGCTGAAAGGACAGCCGCTGACGGCACTCCTGACTGCTGGATTGGCGCAGGATCTGCATCTGCAGAAGAGATCACTGTTGAGACAAAACGGAATAACTGGCCAGGCGGGTAAGAGTGCGCAACAAAGAAGAAGCCTGGCACCCGATCGATTCAGCGTGAAGAAAAATGCGAGAAAAAAAGTGGAGGAAAATCCGGGCCAAAATCCGGGAAAATCCCATCTTCTCGACCGACTGCTCCCCGCAGAGAAACCTTCAAGAGTGATCCTCGTCGATGACGTCATGACCACTGGAGCGACTCTGAAGATGGCGACCCGTGCTCTCGAAGAAGCGGGGCATCGGGTAGTCGCCTGGATGACAGCCAGTGTCACCCCGCCATGATCGATCTTAGTGAATATGTAACTCTTAACGAGTCAGGATCAACGATTCAGGATCAGGGAGTTGCGACCAAATAGGCGATCCACGCTTCAGTGTTTTCAGCATGGGTCTCCTTTGTGAACTCACCGTTGCCATCACCGTCTTTATCGGTGCCCTCCCAGTAGACGTCCACTTTGCCAAACCCGGCATCGATCAGAAGGTCTTGAGCTTCGCGCATGCCATACCTGCGCCAATCATAGGTGAAGGCTTTTTTCATGGCAGAGCCATCCTTGAACTTGAAGTGGATATGGCACAGCATCTCGTCCGAAATTCCGCAGACCTTGTCCTGGTCCCAAATGTACAGGAAATCCTTGCCGTCCAACTCCTTGTCGTGCTCTTCCTCGACTTCGATGTAGGCTTCACTGCCCCCATAGATATCGAGCACAAAAACCCCTTCATCAGTCAGGCTTTTGCGAACAGAACGGAAGTAATCCAGAAGCTGCTCTTTCTTCTTGAAAATCCACCAGGAAAAATTCATGGCACAAACGACGTCGATGGGATCCAGCGGTGCCTCGAGGACATCGGCGACCTTGAGCTGGATACGGCTCTGTTCTTCTTCGGTGAGAGGCGCGACGTTATGGGTCATTCCCCATTCCACCGTCGGTTCGTCGAGATCGTAGCCGATGGCCCTGCGATCGGACTTCTCCTTGACCCAAGTTGCCGAAAGGAAGCCGGTCCCACAAAAGTCTTCGCGTAACAGGATCGGTCTCCGGTCATAGTTGGCAACGAAGACCTCTTCCATGAATCTTGTATCTGCTTCGGGCTCCTGGACCGCGCTCTGATAAAGTGCATGCCGATCGGTGTTCTTTGCCGTCAGCATTTCCTGCTTCTTTTTTGCACCACGCGTTTTTTTTGTTTTTGGCATAGCCCCTCAAATCCTTCACTGGAAGATTCCGGTATCGGTCTCCGCAACCTGATTCCCCCGGTCGCAGACCTCTGAATCATCAGCCCCTTTGGGCTCAACTCAAGACAAACTCTTTGAAGAAGAAACAAATCGATCTGCGGACCACGCCCAGTCCTTGTGGGTTTCCATTCCCAGTACACTGCCGGCAACCTGCTCGCCCACCGCCAGAGCACTGGTGACTCCATGCCCTCCGAGACCCACTGCCCAATGCCAGCCGTCACAACGGGAGTCCCGCCCCAACAGGAATCTGCGGTCGGGGCAAAAGGTTCGCTGCCCCACCCAGGCAGAGAGAAGCTTCAGAGAGGGCACCGATGCCCCCCAACTGCTCTGTACTTTTTCACGCCAATGACTCTCCAGATCAGTGGAAAGATCAAGGATTCCGGCAGAGGTTTCCTCTTCTTCACAGGCACTCCACATTAGCCCGCCCCTCATCTGCCGAAGATACCAGCCGGCCTGATCCGCCCAGACCCACGGGCGTGACTGATCACCAAACCCGCCGCGATCCGTGATCAGACACCCCCGATTGGTGACACTCAAAGTAATGGGCATGCCACTCACCTCGGAAAACTCAGCGGCCCAGGCTCCATTGGCGATGACGACCTGACGGCACAGGACTTCCCCGTTAACCGGATCACTGCTGGATCCCTGCCGAACTTCGATCTGGAATTCGCCGGAATCCAGAGTTTTGATGCGGCCTGCATGGGCACCAAAAGCGGCACGCCCCCCCGAGGAAACCAACTGCTCCATCAGGCTTCCTAGCAGTTTGGGGACATCGACGGTGCCATCCTTTGGTGTCCAATAGGCCTGTCCCCCCGGCCAATCCTGGAGCTCCGGATATCTCAGGCGCACTTCATCTTCACGAAGAAGCCGGTGCTCAACTTGGGTCCAGGAGGATTCAGGTACATGATTTTCGTCGGAAAATATTAAAGAACCCGTGGGCTGGAAGAGGTCGGGGAATTCCCGTTGCCGTTGGCGGATCAGCTCTGCTCCCCTGACACACAATTGGGTGGTCAAGGGATCTTCAGCGGCCTGACGAACCAATCCGGCGTTTTTCCCGCTCGAATGTGCTCCGGGCACTGTTTCAGACTCGAGAACGAGGATCGGATGGCAGCCTTGGGACCCCAAAGCGGCAGCGGTCGCCAATCCGGCGAGTCCTCCGCCGATGACCACCACTTCAAATCGTTCTGCCGATAGTCCGGAAACAGACCTCATAATCCTCCACTGTGCGGGAGATCCCTGTCTTCCTGCCTCTCTCTCGCGGATTGGACTGGAGAGAAGGAGGTGATCCCCGGTATCCTCTCAGGCTAACCTCCGGCGTGGTCCGGGGACATGAATACGCTGACAAGTTGACCAACTTGTGCCTACCCGAGGAACAGGAGCCGAAGAATGGATCCGGCGATCTTTCAGGTTCTCGCACTTCTCGTTGTCGCCCTCCTGCTCTTTGCCAGTGAGCTGGTGGCCGTCGACATCGTCGCCGTCTGCCTGCTGCTTTTTCTCGTTGGCAGTGACCTTCTGGATATCAGTTCAGCACTGGCAGGATTTGGCCACCCCGCAGTCGTCGGTGTCGGGGCCCTGTTTGTGGTCAGTGAAGGACTCTTGCGTACCGGAGCCCTCGGATTCCTGTCCAACCGCCTGCTCAAGTGGAGTGGCGGCAATCAGGGCCTGTTGACGATTCTGATCCTGATCATCGTTCTCGTCGCCAGTGCTTTTCTCAACAACACGCCCGTCGTCGCCATGTTTATCCCCGTGGTTCTGGGAACATGCCTGAAAACCGGAGTCAATCCGTCCAAGATTCTCATCCCCCTTTCCTATGCGGCGATTCTTGGTGGAACCTGCACACTGATCGGTACCTCGACCAACATTCTCGTTTCATCGATTGCCCGGGAATCCGCGGGTATCGAGTTGGGAATGTTCGACTTCACCCGACTCGGAGGGTTACTGGCCGTCATTGGTCTCGTCTACCTGATCTTCATCGGCCCCAAAGTGGTTCCGGAACGACAGACGATCACTTCACTCGCGAGCCTCGGTGGAGACCGCAGGCAACGGGAATATGTCACCGAGATTGAAATCCGCGGCGGTGATTTAGTCGGCAGTAGATTCGGCGATACCCTTCTCGCCTCCTCGGGCAAGGTGCGCATCCTTCAGGTCATTCGTGGTGAATCCATCATTTGGCCTCCACTCGACGATCTCGTCCTCCGTGAAGGAGACGCTCTCGTCATCAGTGGCACCATTGAGGAACTGATGAAACTACAGGAGGGTAACGACGTCGCCAGCCTGGCTGAAATCGTTTCTGAATCTCAGGGAACACCTCAGGAGAAAGAAGCGGAACTGGCAGAACTTCTGGTTTTGCCCAACAGCCGCTTCATGGGCCAAACACTCGGATCCGTGGAACTGCGTCGACGCTACGGTTTGCACGTTCTGGCAATTCAGCGTCATGGCATGCACATGAGGAGCAAAATCAGTGAGCACCCGCTGAGAACCGGTGACGTCCTCCTGATTCAGGGAACCCCTGACAGTCTCGAGCGCATTCGCGGTGAAGAGGGCCTCGTTCTCATGTCCGGTGTGGAGGACGTTCTCGTCAAAAAAGAGAAGGCGCCCATCGCCATCGGGATTCTCTGCCTCGTTACCATCCTCTTGGGGACTCAGGCACTGCCGATGGCTGCCATCGCCCTCGGCGGGGCAGTATTGATGATTCTCAGTGGCTGCATCTCTGGGACCAAGGCCTACGAGTCAATACAGTGGAGAATCCTCGTCCTCATCGCTGGCATGCTGGCGATGGGACAGGCGATGGACCAGACCGGTGCCGCCCAATGGATCGCTGAGCAGGTCAGTGGATTGCAGGGAACATTCGGAGCGGAGGGACTCGTCGTCGTCACTTTGATCGTAGCAGCACTGCTGACGGAGATGATCTCCAATGCTGCTGTGGCAGCGGTCCTTGTACCCGTCTCCCTGAAGATCGCCACTCAGTTGGAAGTCAGCCCTGAGCCTTTCATCATGGCCGTGGCCTTTGGAGCTTCGCTGTCATTCCTGACCCCAGTCGGCTACCAGACCAACACTCTGGTCTACGGTGCAGGCGGCTACAAGTTTACCGACTTCGCCCGCGTCGGAGCTCCACTGGTGATCATCCTTTGGGCCATCGCCGGTTGGCTGATCCCCGTGATCTGGCCACTCTAGACGAAAACTCCTGTGAGCCGATCAGGGGCAAGCGGAAGCATCGCAACCGAGTCCATCGGCGGTGGGGTCTTCCCCGCAGTTTCCACCGGGAAGGGGAAGCTCCCCATTGCCACTGAAGAGGTAACCCAACAATTGTACCGGGTCCGCGATGTTGATCGTTCCGTCATCATTGGAATCGTGAGCATCCTCACAGGTGGTCCCTGTTCCACTGAATAGATAACTGAGGGTCGAAATCACATCGGAAATGTCACGGGCCAGATCCTGGTTTCCATCACCGCGAATAAAGACCGGTTGGCCGCAATTCCCTGGCAATGAGGTTGGATCTGCCGGGTCAGAGCAACCGAGGATTTCGTCCCCATCAAATGCTCCATCCATATCCCGGTCGATGCCCAGACGAATCGCTGAGCCGGTCGGAACCGCCATGATCATCAGTTCCTCGGTATCAGAAGCGGCAGCCATCAAAAGATTGAGGTTGCTACTCTCGCTGACCCGATCCGATTGCATCAGATTTCCGCTGCCCACCAACACGTATCCACGGACACCATTCACGGTATTGTGACGGGCGATCAAACCCACCTTGCCCTGAGCTGCTTGCTGGCGAACCAACTCGATCACTCCCAACAAGCCCGGGTCGGTATTGTTGGAGCTGTCGAGGGTGACCTGCTTGCCCACCGCGGCATGGGAATCCTGACTCGGGCTACCCAACGGTTCAAAGGGAGTGGAGTAACTCCCCTGCGGAAGATCAGAACCGGAAAATGCCAGCATGAAGGCGACCAGGTCGGCCAACTGTTGATCACTCTGAATATCAAAAGCAGGCTCACTGAGGAAGCGTTCGATGGAATCAACACTGCCATCGTGAAGAAATCCAAAACCGGTCGTGTTCGACATTTGCGTCGTATTGAATCCACTACGCTTGTAGATGTTTCGCAGTTGGGGAATCTTGAAATGAGGCTGACTCGAACCATCGACACTGACGATGCCGTGGTGTTTTTCACCCATGGGGCCATCGGGCAACTCGGTCATCGATACGGGACTTGAGAGCACCGCATTGGGGCCGATACCGATTGGCAGGGTGTGACAGGTCACACACTGTAATCCACCGTCGAGTCCCGCTGTGCGATAGAGGTTGAGTCCATTCTGGGCGTTTCCGGTTCCCAGGGGATCGCCTTCCGATCCAAAGCGACCGGTGGTGAAGTGTCCATCCAACTCTAGAGCCACCGGAAGAGAGTTGTCCAGATTGCGGTGGGGATTGGGAGGAAAGTGGATCGAGGCGAGGAAATCCTCAAAGAGCTGCATGTCAGCCCCCACAACCGGCTGATCATCTCCATTGATCAGCATGAAGGCCCCTCCGAATGCCTCGATGCCAGCGCGGTCACCACGCCAGTGGTGAGGCTCCTTGCCGATGATGTCCTGCATCGTTTGCGTCAGCATCGGCCCCTTCATCGGATGAAAATCTTCGCAGGCTCCGGGAGGTGAAATCGGCAACCCCATGTTGCAAATCTCGGTAAAGAGTTCGATGTCATGGGATGGGTCTCCCAGATCCCAGGAAAGACGATCGGTTCGGGCATCCACATGACAGGAAGCACAGGAAACCTGCCCCATTCCGGAAGTCAGATGGGTGTCGTAAAGGAAACGACGGCCCTCCTTCACCGGCAGCGGAGTCGGATCGTGGTGAGTGATCCTGTTCAATACCTGTCCCGAGGTCAGATCGATCTGAGATACTGCAGCATCAAAATGCTCATGGACGTACATGGTGTCTCCATCGAGAACCAGTCCCGTCGCCCCTGCCCCCACTTCGATGGGAGCAAAACCGGGATCCCTCTCTCCATTAGCCAACAGGCGAATGACATTGTTGGAACCCTTGCCTGCCACATAGGCGAATTCGCCGGTGGAATCCCATACCAGAGCCCGGGGGTCACCGAGACTGATTTCACGGAGATCCGCAGGAACCGAGGAGCCACTGTCAGGCAGATGCGGATTGAGATCGCTGAGAGAAACAGTCCCGCCCCCTGGTGTGATCATGGCGTGCAGAACGTCAATAAAGTTGCCGTTCAGATTCGGTTCATAACGAACCTCATTGTGAGCCTCCGTACCGATGACCGAAAGAGCACCGTCACTCGGTCGCACTTGCAATGACATGCAAATATTCATCAATCCACCGATGTAACTGACGGAAAGGGTGGCGGTATCGATGACGGCCACATCATTGTCTGTGAGATCCCAACCCACGGGGCGTCCACTCAAATCCGCTTGGGGACCGGAAACCAAATTGGACCAGTCGCCCCCGTTGTCATCGAGCCAGACTCCCGGGGCCACTCGACGGACGATCAATCCCACTGGAGGAGGTGTTCCCGCCAGTGGATTGAGAGGCGGCACGAAAGAAGATCCGGCGTTGGGAGGAGGATTGACTCCCCCATAGGGACCGGAGGGGTGATTGACCACATTCGGCGGAAACGCCAGAGTTGTGCTGATTTCCAGTCCTCCACCCAGAATCGTCGTCGCATTTCCCGATTCGAAAATGGCGCAATAGACGGTCATGCCATCGGGACTGACTGCCAGTGCCCGCGGCTCCTCGCCAATGATTTCCAGAGTTGCCAGTGGAACCGGTCGCGGCTGCAGCGGGTCATAAACCAGAACCTGGTCCGTTCCGGAACAGGACACGAATGCACGCAGGGGGGAACCGGCAAAAACCACATCCGCCGGTTCGTCCGGTGTCAGGATGGTCCATTCGACCACACCCCGATCCAGATCAACGATGCTGATACTGTCTGAGATGCGATTAACGACCCACGCCTTGGAGGAAGAAAGGGCTCTGACCGAAACAGGATCAAGACCTACCGGAATCGACATGAAAGGAGCCAGGTTGCCACCGGAGACGTCGTGAACCTCCAGTTGTCCATCCGCCGTATTGACCGCCAAAAGCAGGGGAGATCCGGGAACCTTTTCAATCGGATGAACCGGCGGACTCTCCCAGTTGGTCCAGGACTCCTGGCCATGAATCCCATCAGGCAAACATTGCGGCAGAATCAAAACGATCAAAACCAACAGAAATCTGCAAGGCAGACTTGCGTTGAAAATCATGCTTCCTCCGAACAGGTATTCCTTAAAGGCGGAACCCTATTGTATTCACTGGGAAGCAGACTTCCAAACCCCCATCTCAGCGGTTGAAAACGTCGTCCATTCTTTTCGAGATGTCTGCCAGGCGTTCCTTGCCTCCACCGGAGACTTCCGCCGAACCCCAGCCACAGAAACCGAGTTTGCGGATTTCAGCCATGACGGCAGCCCAACCGACCGACGAGTCCGGATCCCCGATCTTGCATCGGAAACCGGCCCAGACCCCCTCCGCTTCCATCAGTTTGCGAGAGTAGTCCTTGATATCGAGTTTGAGGATTCTGGAATTCAGTTTACGGACCCAGTCGACCGGTTCTTCGTACCGAACAATGTTGCCCGTATCGAAATACCAACCCACCGTCGGACTCTCAAACTGGTCTACATAGCGAACGGCCTCATCCGCTTTGGTGATGAAGTTGTTCCAGACATTTTCGAAAGCGATCTGAACTTTCAATTCCTCGGCGAGAGGAATCAACTCCTTGACCGCCTCCGTCGATCTCTCCCACGCCTGCTCATAAGAGACTTCCTTGTTACACACACCGGGAACCAGAAGAACGGTCCAGCCACCCACCTTTCGACAGTCTCTGAGTGCCGTCTCCATCCCCTCGATACCGGACTTGCGAACCGCCGGGTCGGGAGAGGAGAGCGGCTTCCCCCAATGAGTGGAGCAAACCACTCCCGGAATCACCAACCCGGTATCATCACGAGCCTGGACCACTTCGTCCCAATCGACTCCGGAAGGAGAGTCCATCTCCACTCCGTCAAAACCGACTTCTTTCAGAAGCTGGAACTTTTCATGGAGGGTTCCCTCCACATTGACCATACCAATCTTGAGACACTTCAGAATTTTGGATCGGTTGTTTCCCACCAGCGACGGGTAATTTCCAGCCCAGGGATTTCGACTTCCGGTCATGGTGTTGGCACACCCCCCCAGCAATCCAAGTGCGGTCAGAGTCATAAAGGTGCGACGATCCATAGAGTCTCCTTCTGAATCAGATCAACGGGGTTTTTCCGGGTACAGCGATGGGAGGTGTGGCCAGGGGCCCAAACTCCCATTTTTCAGGCAGCAGGCTTTCCTGCGACTGAAGAGCGAACTCGAGGGTCACTTCCTTGCCGGTGTAGGCACTCATGCGCCCCATGATGGCGGTCAGGGTACTCATCGCGACTGTCTCACCCTCATTCAGGACTTCATTACGGCGGATACTCTCGATCAGATCCGTGTGCTCCTGAACGTAGGCATTCTTTCCGCCACCACTGGAACGCCAGTCACCATTCTTGCTGCTGGAGATACTGCCTGAAGGGTTGGCGGTTCCTTCAGTTCCGATGATCTTCTCCGAGACCCGATTCCAGCAGTTGTCGATCTGGCGACATTCACTCAGCGCGCGAACACCGCCTTCAAATTCAAACTCGACGGCGAAGTGATCGAAAATGTTGCCGTACTGCTCTCCGGTACGGACCTGCCTTCCTCCCATCGCCAACGCTTTCTTGGGAGGACCACCGAAAGCCCAATTCATGACGTCAATATTGTGAATGTGCTGTTCGACGATGTGGTCACCACTGGCCCAGGTGAAATAGAGCCAGTTTCGACACTGCCACTCCATATCCGACATTTCCTTGTTCTGCGGAACCACCCACAGACCGCCCTGATTCCAATAGACTTGTGCGCCGACCAACTCACCGATGGCTCCATCGTGGATTCTTTCCATCGTTTCGATGTAGCCCTTTTGGTGGCGTCTCTGGGTTCCGGCGACCACCGCCAGATTCTTTTCCTTGGCCTTTCGGGCTGCTGCCAGAACCTTGCGGATTCCCGGTGCATCGGTGGCCACCGGCTTTTCCATAAAGACGTGCTTGCCCGCTTCGATGGCCGCTTCAAAGTGCATCGGACGGAAGCCTGGAGGGGTTGCAAGGATGACCAGATCGACGTCACAGGCCAACAATTGCTGGTAAGCATCAAAACCGACGAAACAACGTTCGTCGGGAACGTCGAAATGCTCGCCCAAGCCCATCAGATGACTGCGACTCGATTCCAGCCGATCGCGGAACAGATCCGCCATGGCGACGATTTTGACTCCGTCGGCTGCTTTCACACAGTTGTCTGCAGCACCGGAACCACGGCCACCACAACCGATCAACCCGACACGAATCTCATCCGATCCGGAAACAGGGCCCATTCCCATGGAAAGAGCCGGTGTCAATCCAGCCATTGCCGCAGTGGCTGCCGCACCTTTGAGAAAATCCCTGCGGTGAGTTCCTGAGGATTTTGAAGTCATCGTTTCTCCTTCGAAGAGCGTTCTTGATCTATTCAGTTCTGGTCGTGCCCTTTTGAGCTTCCCCGGCCGAGCCAGGTGTCCCAGATGATCCCGCCGAGCAACAGGGTCTGTACGCCACTGTAGGCCGCTCCGCATATCATGATCATGGTGACAAATGATGCACTGTATCGGGCGAGCCACCAACCCCCGATGTCACCGACCAGACCCAGACCCATGAATGCACAAAGAAGACTGATCCCCTTTGTCGGCCAGGCGGTCAGCAATGCCAGAAACAACACCACGATCCCCTGAATCGACATGCTCAGGGCGTGAGCGTGGGTCGATGCTGCCAGGATTTCATCCGGAGTTCTCTCCACCTTGCGTGAAATCACCAGTGGCTTGATATCGTCGAAATATTCGAGGGCAGGAATCCCCTGCTGCTCTGCCAGATCCCTGGTATGACAGGAGAGGCAATATTCATCCAGAATATCTGCCGGAACCTGGGGCCAATCCTCACTGTCATACTTCATGAGCACACGATCCCCCGTCAACCAGCTGAGAAGGATGTCACGTTGCTCCTGCGGAAGGGTTTCAGGATGCCCACTCTCGATGGCCACTTTCAGCGGGGCAGGACTGTCGAGGCCATGATAGGCACTGACGACGTCGTCCGTGGAAAACTCGGGTTTGGCATCGCGATCGGCATAGTGATTCTTCATATGCTGGAAACTGGCAAACAGCCCGCCCAAAAGAACGATGCACAATCCCGTCAAACCCAGTCGCGCTCCCAATGGAAGAGAGTGAAGGCCCTCTCCGATTCCGATTTTCAAATCAGGCCTCCTTCAGGTCGTCAGGGGAAATCTCCACAGTTGTTCCCTCCACCACTGCCCTGTGAGCAGCGATGCCTACGACAGTGGCCCGGTATCCCTCGCCCGCTCCCGTCTTGGGAAACTTCTCTTCCTGACAACTGGTGAGGAAATCCATGATTCCGTAATAGAGAGAATCATGGGGAAGCCCCACACCATCCTTCAGTTTGTTTTGGCTTGCCAACTTGGTTGCGTCTGCAATCAGAGTGATGCCTTCGTCATTGAAGAATCTTTGACGATTGGCATAGACTTCCCATCCCTGAGTTGCAGCATCCGCTTCCTTGAACATCCAGCCATGGGACCAGGCCAATCGGAACGCAGAGTTGACTCCGTGGAGCACTTCATAGCGCCCGCCATAGGAGTTGCCGAGAGTCGCCTGGTATTCGATACATTCCCCGCCTTCCATCTCGAGGACGAGATTGACGGTGTCGGCAACCTTGCGACCATCCTCCCAAACCAGAACTCCCCCACGCCCCTGCACACGCACCGGATACTTGCCGGTGAACCAGTGGAAAACATCGAACTGGTGCGTCCCCAACTCACCCGGCAATCCGGTTGAAGTGGCTTCATTCAAGCGCCAATCGAGACGAGCCTGACGCTCGGCGGTGGATGCCGCCTGACGCCAACTGTCCTTGCGTGAGTTTTGCCCTCTCATGGAGACCAGTTTGAGAAACGCCTCGGTGCGATAGAAGGAACGGGCCAGGGAGTACACCGGGTTGGAACGGGCCAGCAGTCCAGCCTGAAACACTTTCGAGCTGCCTCGAGCAGCCATGGCGATGGCCTTTGCGTCTTCGATGGTATGGGCTAGGGGAGCCTCACAGTAAACGTGTTTCCCTGCAGCGATGGCTGCCTCCACCACTTCCCGATGCAAATGGGTGGGAGTGGCCACGAAGACCGCTTCCATTCCCTTTTCCGTGGCCAGCATTTCGGCGGCATCCGAATAGGTCTTCGCTTCCTTGACCCGGCGACTCCCGCTGCGAAGACGGGGAGCATCGTTGTCACAGATCGCCACGATCTTTGCACCGATCTTTTGCAATTCAGCAGCGATGGCCCGCCCTTGGCGACCGGTACCGATGATTCCCACCGGATAACCATCCTCGATGGATCGGGCCCAGCCCTCCAAACCCGGAAGCAGGGCTACCCCCGCCAAAGCACCGGCACTTTGAATCATGAACTCTCTGCGATCAGTCGCCATGTTTCCTCCAGTGGGGATCCTTTCCCCGATAGGTTTCTCTCGTCGGTCAAATTTCTTTCCTGAACCCGCAATCACGAGGGGATTCAGCACCCAATTATGAGACTTGCACTTCAGCAGTCTCATCATGGACAGGTTTCCCTGAACGGGGGTGCTCGAAGAAGCCCCAGTCTTCCCCCTCAGTACCGGGAATCGTTGCTGTTGTGGAACGGAGTCGGGAAACCAGGAGCGCGGTGGCCCATGCGTCCACTTCCGCACCGCTTCTCCCACGGACCCAACAGCCCATGGACTGACTCTCAAGCCATTCTCCACCGACAGGGTCGATCAAATGATCTCCCTGGTAGTTTCCGGCATCACTGCTGACACCGAGGCTCTGCCCGTCCTGCAGCGAAACCACTTCTCCATGAGGAAGCTGGACGTCCCAACCGGTCAATCCCGGAGCACTGCCCAATACAATGACACTGCTCGATCCCCCATGCAAAAATGCGTTTTCCACTCCCGCCTCTCGAAGGACTTCCACGGCGAGATCCAGAGCAAAGCCTTTGGCGATGGCTCCGAAATCCCAACGGACATCGCGATGGAGGATTCGAACGCAGGGAGGCTGTTCGTGGATTTCATATGCGGAACGGCCCTCAGGAACCCCTGCCACCTTTTGGCATTCTCTGCGGGGATCACGGGAGGCCAGAACGGAACCCACCGTCGCCGAAAAGGCTCCACCGGTCTCCTGTTCGAGTCTTTCGCAGAGAGACAGCAGTTCCAGTGTCAAGCCATCGATGGGGACCACTTCACGCATGGGGTCGTGAAGACGAGCCACCATGCTGTCTCCGCTGAAGGGATTCCATAGTTTGTGACAGTGCTCGATCTCAGCGAGGGCCTCCTCGATAGAAGCCCTCGCGTGGGAGCCAGACTCCCCCGCGACGATGATTTCAAATCGTGTCCCCATCGCCGCGAGGGCGCCGCGCTCCAACAACTCCACCCCCTAGCCGATGGCGGAGGCCGTCATCGTGGCCGGGTCAAACTCGAAGGCCTTGCCTTCCCACATCGAACGGGAAGCAAGATCAACGATCACCATCACTTTGGTTCCCAACTCGACATTGGAGTCGGGCTGGCGACGGGTACGAATGCAATCGAGCCAATTCTTGCGCAGGGCATCCTGGTCATTGCCGATGTTTTCACAGACGACCTCTTCGGGATCGACATCGTCGGCAAAGATCCGCTGCGGAACCATCTTGCAGTTTCCGCCATTGAGGTAGACGGTTCCCATATGGCCACGAACCATCGTTTCCAGACCATTTTCGTTACAGGTCGATCCTGCCACGATCAGGGTGTGACCTTTTTCAAACTGTACCTGCAGGTTGACCTGGTCGTGGTTTTCCATCGCCTTGTCGACATAGTGGCCGCCGGTCGCGACCACGCGGGTCGGCCAGCCCTGATCGAGGGCCATGACCAACGGAGTCACCTCATGGACCAGCAAGTCTCCGATGATGCCCGTCGAGGCATCCCGGTAGCGGCGCCAGCGTGCGTAGAATGCCGGATCCCACTCCCTCTTGCCCAGAGGGCCGCACCACATATCCCAATCGAGAGTTTCACCCGGTTGCACCTTGGGATCGATGCCGTAGTAGAGCCACTCTCCATTCTTGGAGTTGCGACAGTATGAAGTCTGGCTGAAGGTCATCTTGCCGATGTCACCGCGCCCCATCAGTTCTTGAGCCGCCTTGTATTTGGGCAACATGATCTTTTGGGTACCCACCTGAATCAGGACATCCGGATTTTTGCGCACCACTTCCCGCAGACGCAGGGCGTCGGGAAGGTTCAGTGTCATCGGTTTTTCGAGGTAAACGTCTTTACCCGCAAGAAGGCAGTCCTCCGCCTGCTTGCCATGCCAATGCTCCGGTGAGGCGATGACGACTCCGTGAATGTCTTCTCTCTCGAGCATCTCGCGGTAATCAGTGTAGACCGCCACCTCTCCACCCTGACTGTTGTTGACCTTATCTTCGGCCACCTTGCGGCGGACCGTATTGACGTCACAGACCGCAACGATCTGAACCTTCTCCTCACCCTTCTTGGCGAAGCGCATGAAGGAATCGATGTGACCCCCACCCATGCCGCCGGTGCCCAGAATGGCGATATTGACCAGGCCGTCTTCTCCCACTGGAGTTCGACTGCGGGCGGTTCCGATGGCTCCCGGTACCGCACCGATCCGTGCCGCTCCCGGAGCAACACAACCGGTGACGGCCATCGCTCCTGCAGCAAGAGCTGCACCCTTGAGAAAGTCCCTGCGGCCGTTTTGGGGTGCCGCATTTTGATTTTGCTGTGTCATTGCAGGTTCCTCTCTGCTTTTCAATTCAGGATTTCTTGATTTCATCATCTTGCCACCAGCGATCGCGTTCTCTTTCGAGAAGTTTCTTGGTCGCAAGAATGCCTTCGGCTTCATCGCCGGCACCTTCAAACTCAATGCCAACGTAGCCCCGGTATCCGGCATCACGGACGAGTCTCATCATTCTTCGATAATCCGTGTGAACTTCACTTCCGTTCTCATCAAACTCGTGACTCTTTGCACTGACCGCTTTTGCAAAGGGCATCAATTCCTCGATCCCCTGATAACGGTCGTAGGTCTTTCCGTTGCCAAGGTTGAAATTGCCGAAATCGGGCAGCGTCCCACAACGGGGGGAGTTCACCATCTTCATGACTCCGGCGAGCCATGCCCCATTCGAAGAAAGTCCGCCGTGATTTTCAACGATGACATTCAGCCCCTGGGAAGCACCATATTCGGTCAACCGGGACAGACCGTCAGCTGCAAGTCGCATCTGCTCCTCGTAACTGCCGGAGCTCGCGGCATTGACGCGGATGGAGTGACAACCCAGAAACTTCGCGGCATCGATCCAGCGATGATGATTCTCGATGGCCCGTGTGCGAGCTGCGTCGTCCGGGTCTCCCAGATTTCCTTCACCATCGCACATGATCAGCAGGCTCTGGACTCCATGGTCTTCACAGCGCTGCCGAAGATCCTTGAGGTAGGCTTCATCCCGGGCCTTGTCCTTGAAGAAACTGTTGACGTACTCCACCGCGTCGAGGCCAAACTTCTCCCGGGTAACCCGGGGAAAGTCGAGGTTCGTCATCTCGCCCTTGCGAAGAGTTCGGTGCAAAGACCATTCCGCCAGAGAGATGTCGAATGTCTGCGGGGGCTGAGGTGCTGAAATCAACTGATAGCCTCCCACACTCAATCCGCCACAACCGGATAATCCAGCGGCCAGACCGGCACCGGCAAGGGACAGAAATTTTCTGCGATCGATGGTTTCAAGGGAGTCGTTCATAAGGCCGTTTTTTCTTCGTTGTCGGAGTTGGATCCAGAGGGGTAGCACAAGAGCAGGATTCCAATACAGATCACACTCGCCCACATCGGAATCGAGAAGAGACGCTCATAAGGCAAATGCCAGGGCGTCCCCTCCGTGATCACAGTGTTGTCATTCGCCCAAACAGAGACACTTGTGGCGATCTTGCTGCCCACGATGGTCCCGATTCCGACGATCACCAGATTGAAGAGACTCTGGGCACTGGCACGGATGTCCATCCGGCACTCTTCATCGACGATCATGAAGGCGACAAAGATGAAACAACCGAAACAGAATCCATGCAGAGCCACTCCCACGAGCACCAGCCCCATGGCAGATTCACCGAGCCAACCGGGCGCATAGGCGAAGATGGCCATGCGCAAGGCATAGGCGATCAAACCCATGAGCAGCAGTTGCTTCCGCGAAAACTTGCTGGCCAGCAAGGGAATCATTGCGAGAACCAGAATCTCACTCATTTGACCCACTGTCATCAGGCCTCCACCACCGATACCAAAGAGGGCATTGATGGAGTTCGCGAGATTTGCGTCATTCAACTGGGTTTGCAGTGTGCCCAGGAATCCGGACGTATGGACAAAGTAGAACTGGTGGATACAGGAGATCGGTACCGCAAGCGCAAAAAGAGTCAACAAAGGTTGACGCTTGACTTCACCCAGAGCGGCAAAGGTCGCATTGTCTTCCGCTTTGCCTCCGGGTGGCGTGGCAGGGAGCAGAAAACAGAAGATCCCCATTCCTGCACCTATGATGGCAGAAAGCTTGAATGCGTCTTTAAAGCCCTCATAGACCTCGGGATTTCCTGCATTGGCAAAATCTCCACCGGCATATTCCTTGAGAAGATACTGGCCGAAGAAGATTCCAACAGCGATCCACCCGACCGTTCCCCATACGCGAACTCGCCCAAAGTCTCGATCCCGATCGGGAAGATGGTGAAAGCTCAGGGAATTGGTCAGCGAGAGAGTCGGTGAATAGATCAAACTGTAGATCAGGCTGAAGATCAGGAATTGGTTCACAGCCCCCTCACCGGGCTCGATGGAAGCCAATTGCCAAACCACCGCAGCACCGGCCAGATGGCTGAGTGCCAGGAAACGTTCCGTCCGAAAAAACCGATCCGCAATCTGACCGGCGATGAAAGGCGCCAGAATCGCACCGATCGCCCCCACCGCGAACATGTTGCCGATGTCTCCGTCGGCAAACTTCATGTGATTCTTGAGATAGGGGTACAACAGCGGCAGCCATGCCCCCCAGATCGCATACTGGAGAAACATCATCGCCGACAATTTGAAATTCAGAACTTTATCGAGGGGCTGAGTCACGGTTACCCTTCCTGTGACAGAGGTCGTCAACCGAGGCAGACTCCGACCGGTCTCGACTGGTAAATCCGAACCAGGCCCGATTTGGCCTGCCAGAACCCCACCCAGCTTCGACTCAACGGCGGATCAACTGGGAAATGATCGTAAGGTCTGCGATCTTTCGAGGCTACGACTGACCCCTGATCCCTTAAACGGAAGGAACCCATCGATGAAGACCCGACCCTGCCCGAGAAGAATCCTCCCATGGCTCCTCCTGCCGGCACTGCTTCTGCCACCACTGATCACCGGTTGCTCCGGAATCCCCCATTTCACTGCAGGAAACCGGTCTTCAGAGATCTCTCTTTTCAATGGTGTCACCCTCGATGGTTGGCAGGGGCTTGTCGCAGATCCGTACAAACTTCAAAGCATGGATGAGGCACAAAGAGCACGGCTTCAGAAGGACGCAGATAAAGTCATGCGCCGACACTGGAAAGTGGAGTCAGGTATCCTGTGTTTCGACGGAAAAGGCAGCCATCTAGTCACTCAAGACGAGTATGGGGACTTTGAGCTCCAATTGGAGTGGCAGATCACCCCGGGAGGTGACAGCGGGATCTACTTGAGGGGTTGCCCACAGGTCCAAATCTGGGATCACCTGCAAAATCCCGTCGGCTCCGGAGGACTCTTCAACAATCAGAAAATGGGGGCAAACCCTTTGGAAGTGGCGGATTCTCCCCTGGGAGAATGGAACCACTTCCGTATCTTGATGAAGGCGGACCGTGTCACCGTATACTTGAATGACAGGTTAGTTGTTAATGACACCCCTTTGGAAAACTATTGGCGGAGAAACGAACCACTCCCTCCCCGAGGCCCCATCGAACTTCAAAGCCATGGAACCCCCCTTAAATTCCGGAATATCACCATCAAAGCCCTCTAGGGTCGAATCTCCTTTTGCTCCGCATCTCCCGTATTTTTACAAACTAGTGCTTGAATCCTCATGTAAACACCAAGAAACTACTTACAAAAGGCCGGCATTATGGCCACAAGTATATATTCAAACTTCTGCGACCTGTCGTTCTTTATCGACCCATGGGAGGAACTCGTTCGATGTCACGCTTTATTTCACATGCCATGATTTTTACCATCATGACAATCATCCCCTTAGGTACAGCAAATTCACAGACGATGAATGGGGGATCCGCTTCCGGGGCCGCCGGTTCATCCGTCGCGGTCGATTTCACTCTCGACGCCGGGGCGGGCGATATCCAAGGTTGGTCTTTGGGTGTTTGTAATGGACCCGAAGTGGCCGCTACAGCCATCGGCACTGGAGATGGTGCGGCCAACAGCACCTCCACCGTCAAAAATGGCAGTGCAGCAGACTTCATTGAGGGAAGCCTCTACTCGGATGGCTGGACTCAGGGAGTCGTCATCTGCTTCACCGGCTGCGCAACTCTTCCAGGAGGAACCAGTGGATTCCTTATGGCCAGCACCAACTACGATATCGACGGCGGAGCTTCTCCGGGAGATTTCCCCCTCGATTTCTGCTCGTCCCTCGGTTCACCCCCAGTGAGCACGGTCGTGGTCGTTGGCGGATCTTCCAATACTCCTTCAACAAGCAGTGGATCGATCACTGTGATCGATATCCCCGACCCGACCTATTCCTACTCAGCTTCCGACAGAACCGTCAGTTACTCGCCGGACGACGGCAATGCCTCCTTCAGCATCGACGTCACCATCGCCGAGATTGACAACAGTGCTCTGGGAACTCCGTTCCCGAATGCCACTCAGGGTTTCTCCATGGGCCTGGCCCATGATCCGGCCCTTCTCGAAGCCACCTCCGTCTCCTTCACCGGATCTGTGGCGGCTCTCGACGGAGGCAATGGTCCCGGGTTCGCAGAACTCAGCATTTACACCGACGGTTGGACCGGTGGAGTCGTCTACTCCTTCATTGGTGCCGAGACGATCACCTTCAGTTCCGCAGGTGAGACCGCTGTCATCGCCGATTACTCCACCGTTGCCGGAGCACTGGCAGGAGACGAAGACGGCGCCTCTTCCGCCCTTACATGGTCCGCTGGACTTGGTAGCCCTCCGGTCAGCAACGTTATGGTGGTCGGTGGAAACTCACTGGCTGCTCAACTCAACGACGCCGCGATCACCTTTGAAGCGGTCTCGGTCACTCCATTCCTGCGCAGTGACGCCAATGCGGACGGTCGTAACGACGTCGCCGACGCGATCTGGATGCTCTCAGATCTCTTCCTGGGTGGGCCGACCTACAACTGCCTTGCCGCCAACGATGCCAATGCCGACGGTCTTTACGACACGGCAGATCCGGTCTTCGTGATCAGTTATCAGTTCCTTGACGGAGCGGCACCTTCCGCACCGTTCCCGGATTGCGGAATCGCCGCAGATCAGGAGCCGACCGACTGCCTCGAGCACCCCTACTGCAACTAGCAGGGCTGTCTCAGCATAAAAAAGTGGTGTGATCCGATCCCCGGATCACACCACTTTTCATTTTCAGGCCCCGATCTTTCAGGAGGAATCTCTCTCCGCCGCCAGGCCACTCGAGAGACTTCGCGCCTCCGCCTGAATCCACCGCGCCACATTTGCCGCCTCCTCCAGAGTCGGAGCTGGCGTTGAGGACTCTCCCCTGACCAATGCCAGGAAGTGCTCGATCTCCAACTGATATCCACCGGTTGAAGTCAGTTCGATCTGTTCCACCGAATCTCCCTGATACAGGAGTAACTCCCGTCCCTCCCTTGCAAGGTCGTAATCAGCAACCCCATCAGCAAAGGAAACCCGATAGCGCATTTGAAAGGGATAACTTGCCGCGGGATACCACGCGCCCTCGGCAGTCACAGAAGAAGGCCCATCTGGGTAGGAGAAGGTGGTCATCATCTGATTACGGTCACCACTGGTCGTCACCGTCGCAGGAGATCCGAAAGTGGAGAGAACGAAATCCACGTCATGAATATGAAGATCGGTCAGGGCTCCACCGGAACGGGATTCATCGTGGTAAAAATCCGTACTCCAGCCAGGTATCGCCCCGATTCTCTGGAAGCGGGCAGTATGGACTGGACCCAGACACCCGGTTTTGACCTGCTCTCGCAACCATGACCAACCAGGCCAGTAACGCATGCACATCGCTGGCATACATTCCCTGCCGCTCTCTTGAGCCACCTTCGCCAGCTTCTCAATTTCTTCAGCCTCGAGAGCGACCGGCTTTTCGATGAGGACATCCTTGCCCGCCTCCAAGACGAGAGTCGCCAGCTCCACATGGGTGTCGGTGGGTGTACACAGGCTGACCGCTTCCACCCGGGAATCCGCCAGAAAAGAATCCAGATCCCGGTGATGGGTGATTCCCAGATCGAGGGGACTCACTTCCTCTTCTGCTCCCGTCTCGACATTCCCCGCAGAAGCAGTGGTGAGATCCTCGGGACACTGGATCGCCACCACTTTGGCTTCGGCACCACCTTCGACGGCATCCAGCCATGCTCGCAAATGGGTCTTGCCCATAAATCCAAAACCGATAATTCCAATTCCTGTCGCCATCTGCCTGCCCCTCAAATCCCCAGCCACTCGCTCAGCCTTGAAGAAGCCAATTTCACATCACCGACCCGATCGTCGCCCGCTTCTCTTTCGATCACGAGATCCACGGTCAGATCATGCTTGCCAACGACTTCAAAAAATCGTCCCCAGTCCACACTTCCCGTACCCACGGGAACTTCACTCCCCCAGGTCCCTACTGCCGCAGAGGGGTCTGCGTCCTTGATGTGGATTTGCCGAACCCACGGAGACAGAAGATCCAGGGCTGCGACCGGTTCACCCATTCCGTAGAGGATCATGTTCGCCGGATCGAAATTGACTCCGATTCCCGGGTGATTCAT
The DNA here is from genome assembly GCA_913056395.1 of uncultured bacterium. Taxonomy (GTDB): domain Bacteria; phylum Planctomycetota; class UBA8108; order UBA1146; family UBA1146; genus UBA12191. Next base: position 30,428 of record CAJXMG010000032.1, read on the forward strand.
CTCCTGAAGGACAGTCAGCAGAGTCTCTGCGCTTTCCTGGCCGGTCTCCAGTGCAACCTGACAGCCCTGTTTAGCAAAGACGTCGGCGATCTTTACCAGACGATCCATCATCTGCTGTCGCTCCGGGTCAGCGGGGTCATGGGGAATGAAACCCGCATGAAAAGTGACCAACTTCAATCCCAACTCACTGGCCAAAACTGCGTTTCCACGGGCATTTTCAAGGTTGGACTCCCAGGTCTGATCCGGACGAACTCCACCGGTTTCCCTGATCGTCTCGAAGGTCGAATAATCTTCCCCCACCATCTCCATCATGCCGCTGACGATGGTCAAATCCGAATCCCGCAACAGTTGCAGATCCTCGGTCACGGAGGTGGAAGAACGCAAAGGATCCAGAGCGAGCTGAATCCCTTTCACACCGGTTTCACCAACCTTGGTCAAAAGGTCCTGCATCCCTGTGGGTTGCAGCGACCAGGAACAAACCGCTTTACGCATCGGAATCCTCACGCTTCAGAACACTGAACCAGAGCCCCCGCTTACAAGCGGAGAGCCACAAGATATGTATGTCCCAGCATCCTTGTCGATGAATCGACAAGCAAGGCGGAAATACCCTGAGCGATATGGAATCCGAAATACGACTTCCAATGAAGAGTGAAAATTTGAGAGAGAAGGATAATAGGGAAAAAAGAAAAGGGCCACGACTGGCGAGGACGACGGGACTCGAACCCGCAACCACCGGATCGACAGTCCGGGACTCTAACCAATTGAGCTACGTCCCCTACCAGTCGTGGCCCTGAGAATACACCCTGAGCATACGAAGGCAGGTGACAGGATTTCGCTGAGACGAATTCCCGCCAGAGGATGAAGCATATCCCTCTTCTCGGTTCTGTCAAGATCACCTGTTGGCAAACCGGGAATGACTTCCGAAAGAAGGCGGGAATCACAATTTCGGCGCGATCAAAGGCCGAAAATCGTCGTTTTTTTCACGAGTTGGGATCTGCAGGCAGATCGTCAAAACAACTGCAAAATCGCCCCGAACCCGATGGCAAAGTTGAGGGCAACTTTGGCG
>CAJXMG010000033.1 GCA_913056395.1 uncultured bacterium
GGGTTGTCGGTACCGCTGCTGCAGTCGTCACAGTTGTCACCGTCGGCGTCGCGGCACTGGGTGTTGTCGAGTGGTGCGCTGTCGTCACCGTCGTCCACACCGTCACCGTCGTCGTCCGAATCGCCCAGATCACAGAGTCCATCACTGTCTGTGTCTGTTCCGTCGTTCGCAGGGTTGTCACTACCACTGGAACAATCGTCACAGCCATCCATGTCCGCATCGCGGCACTGGGTGTTGTCGAGCGGTGCAATGTCGTCACCGTCATCCACACCGTCACCGTCGTCATCCGGATCACAGTCGTCCTCTATACCGTCAGAGTCGGTATCGGTCTCACAGGACTGGAGGACACCGTCGGTGTCACAGTCGAGGGCCGGGTTATCAGCAATCTGGCAAACGTCGAGAACGCTGTTGTTGTCACAGTCGGTAGCTCCACCTGCGAGATCGCAGGAGTCGAGAATACCGTTGCCATCACAGTCGAGGGAGGCATCGCCACCCAGCTCGGCACTGTACTCACAGAGGTCGAGAATGCCGTCGACATCGCAGTCGTTGGCGGGGTTGGCGGTGATTTCACACTCGTCAACCTGACCATTGGAGTCACAGTCCGTATCACATTCGTCGGGAATCAGGTTTCCGTTACAGTCCGGAGCTCCCAGAGCCACCTCGCAGGGGTCAAGGATTCCGTTGTTGTTGCAGTCTGCACCGGCCAGGAACTGACAAATATCGGGAACCCCGTTGTTGTCGCAGTCCTTGTTGGTGCCATCGGCAATATCACAACTGTCGGGGACTCCGTTGGAGTTGCAGTCCTCGCTGGTGCCGTCGGTGATATCACACTCGTCGGGTACACCATTGTTGTTGCAGTCCAGGCTGGTGCCGTTGGCGATATCCGTAGCGTCCTCGATTCCATTGCCATTGCAGTCGAGCATGGGAATGGTTGGCAGCACAGGAATCAGCAACGCCGCAGAGGCGGTGGATCCAACTCCCAAAGCAACCAGGAGAACGATGGCGGATGCCAGACATCGCCATACGGAAAGTGAACGTGAATTGGAATTGAGCGGTGACATATACACTCCTCCAGAAAAGAAAACTTCAGGAAACCCTGAATTGAAAATCAAAGTGACTTCGCTGAACGCAGCTCTGCTCCCGGTATGTGTGGCCAGGAGTTTCGCAAGCTTTCATGAACCCAATAAGTCTGAACAAAAATACCCAAAGGTCCTGTAGGCAGACGGGACGCAGGTTCAATACCTGCGACGAGCCAGATTGGATCGGGAACACACCCCCCCGAAACAAAATCTGCCATATTGGAAACTCTAGGCTGTAAACACACCCTCACGAAAAAAATAATAGCGAAGTCCTGTTGGCGATCAAAAGAAAAAATCGTCAAGCAACGAAGTGTCTCTCGGCATTCACGCTTTTCCCGAACTTACAAAAAAACATGCTTATATGAACAACCATGACATTTAGAACTGTTGTCAGGTCAAGTTGAGCCGGGCGTTCAAAAGTGTCTTACCTGCATATCAAGACATGCTTGTTTTCCAAACCACTGTCCGCCATGCAACTTATGCTCAATCTCAATATCTCCACTCTTCTGGGAATCTTTTCATGCCCTTGAAGAGAACCACAGTACTTCAGATAAATGAGAATTAATTATCGCCAATGTCTGTTTATTGGATCGATGTAGACAAAGGTTTCGACCTAATCCTATTTTTTCGCCTATTTTTTTGGGGCCTCAGACGTTGAAGGACTCACCCGAGACCTGTTTTTTCAGTTCATAAATCAGATCAAGAGCCTCACGGGGTGACAGTTCGTCCGGCTGGATTCCCTGAAGTTTTTCCAACAGCCGCCTCTCCATCTGATCAAAGAGACCCGGCTGTTCGACAGGTTGAAGAGATTCATTTGGAAGACTTCGGTTCTGCCCCACCTCTTTGGGAGTCGAGGCGTGCGATTCCAGATCGGAAAGAATGGAACGGGCTCGGCCCAACACCGGTGAGGGAACTCCTGCCAGGCGCGCCACATGAATGCCATATGATTTGTCTGCCGACCCTGGACGGATCTTGTGAAGGAAGACGATTTCATCCTTCCATTCCTTGACCTCGACACACAGATTGGTCACCTGCTCAGGCAGCAATTCCTCCAGAGCCACCAACTCATGATAGTGAGTGGCAAAGAAGGTTCGGCAACGGACCCGTTGAGCCAAATCTTCTGCGATCGCCCAGGCGATGGAAACACCGTCGTGAGTGCTCGTCCCTCGTCCCACCTCATCCAGAATCACCAGGGATCGTTCGGTGGCATTGTGAAGAATCCGGGCCGTTTCGACCATCTCCACCATGAAGGTGGATTGTCCGTGAACCAGATCGTCCGCCGCTCCGACACGGGTAAAGATGCGATCCGCCAATCCGAGAACTGCCTTTTTTGCCGGAACAAAAGCTCCCATCTGGCCAAGAATACAGATCAGTGCTGTCTGCCGGATATAGGTCGATTTACCCGCCATGTTCGGACCCGTGATCACCGACAGGGTTGCGCCGGCTCCGCTGGAGACATCATTGGGAGTGAAATCGCTGCGTGCCGCACCAGCTCCCACCACCGGGTGAAATCCCTCCTCGATTTCGAGGATCGGCTCTTCGACAATCTCGGGTGCACACCATTCCTCTTCCGCTGCAACTTTGGCCAGCGATTGAAAGACGTCAATTTCTGCAATGATCGCTGAAGCGGTCTGGAACGCCTTGATGTGACCCAAAAGTTCTTCCCTGAGTTGTTGGAAGATCTCCAGTTCCAGTTGGTCTGCCCGTTCCTTGGAACCGAGGACTTTTTCCTCCATCTCTTTCAGCTCAGGAGTGATATAGCGCTCGGCATTTTTGAGGGTTTGTTTGCGGATATAGGTTTCGGGGATGCGCTCAGAGTGGGTATGGGTGATCTCGATGTAGTAACCAAAGACCCGGTTGTATCCCACCTTGAGGTTGGGAATCCCGGTCTTGGCCGATTCCTCCGCCTCGAAAGCCGCCATCCATGAAACCCCATCCCTGGAAACAGCCCTCAGTTCATCCAGAGCAGGGTCGAACCCATCACGGATCAACCCCCCTTCTGTCAGGTTCAGGGGCGGCTCTTCTACAAGGGTGTCATGAATCCGCTCTGCGATCGATCGGGCGAGATCACCGTCCAGATCCTTTTCCAGTTCGATCAATCTTTGCGGCTCGAGTCCCTCCAGGCAGGACTTCAGCTCAGGAAGTGCCTGCAGAGAACGGGCCAATGCCCGCAGATCCCGGCCATGAATCCTTCCCATTGGCAATCGGGAAGCCAGGCGTTCGATATCCCGGACTTCCGCGAGAGCAGAGCGAAGCTGACTGCGTAACTCCTTGTCGCGAACGAGGCATGAAACAGCTGTTTGTCTCGACCGAATCGGTGCCGCATCGGCGAGTGGGGTCTGAATCCACTCCCTGAGCATCCGTGCACCCATCGCAGTTCGGGTCTTGTCGAGCAATCCGAGCAGGGATCCCCTGCGCTCGCCGGTTCGGGTCACCTCCAAAAGATCGAGAGCCCTGTGGGTAGAGGCATCCAGCCCCAGTTTTCTCTGGTGGCCAGAACTTCTCAGGGAAGTAATGTGTATCAGGGACTGCCGCTGGGTTTGCTGAAGATACTCCAGCAATGCCCCTGCCGTGCCGATGGCCCCCTTCAAATGCTCGACTCCAAAACCATCGAGGGTCGTCATCGCAAAATGGGCCAGCAGACGCTGGCGTGCCGATTCCAACTCAAAGTGCCATTCGGGCCAGCGGGTCAGGGTGCACCCCGGAAGGTAGGCGCTGAGCCAGTCCAGTATGGGATCACCGGTGGGATCAAATCCTTCGGGAATCAGGATTTCTCTGGGCTGGATCGCCAGCAGGCTTTCGATGCCCTCCCCGGAATCGAGATCCTGACAATGGAATTTTCCGGTCGAGAGGTCGACCCAGGCGAGCCCACCCAATCCGTGTTCTGCCGGACGGTATGAGGCCAGATGGATCGGGGAGTGATCTTCGAGACTCTCCTCAGGCACAAAGGTGCCGGGAGTGACGACGCGAACCACCTTGCGATCGACGATGCCCTTGGCCTCGGCGGCATCCTCCACCTGTTCACAGATGGCGACCCGATGTCCCGCCTCAACCAGCCTCTGTATGTAGGAATCCACACTCTTGACCGGGATTCCGGCCATGGGAATTTTTTGACCGCTTTTGTCCTTTGATCGGGAAGTCAGGGTGATGCCCAGCAACTCTGAAACGAGTCGGGCATCATCGAAGAACATTTCGTAGAAGTCGCCCATACGAAAGAAAAGCACCTCATCCGGGTGTTCTCCCTTCGCAGCATGAAACTGACGCATCATGGGTGTTTCGGCAGTTGCCACAGAGTGGTCCCTTCCAGGTGCTTTTCCGACTCCCAGCCAGATCGGGCATTCTAGCCGCTCCGTCGGCTCAGGCGAGACGCCGTTGCCACAGATTGAGGTAGAAATTACCTGATTTGTATCGTTCCACTCCGAAAGATTCAGACGTTATGATTGTAGGTGGGATTTCGTGCTTAGAATGGATCTCTGAGAAGAGTCTGGCGGGAAGTCCCCGGCATTAATTCCTCCGAATGAAACAGGAGTGTCCATGCACCCCTTTATCAAATCTCTTCGGTTTGCATTTTCGTGGCTGGTGATCGGCCTCGCAGGCACTTTGCATGCTGATATTGTGCAGTGCACGAATCTGCCGAACGCACTTCCCATCTCGGAAGATGCGGCCAACCCCACCGAAGTGGTCATCTCTGTGACAACGGATGAGCCCGTCACCGACGTCGACATCCTTGTCGACATCGCCCATGACTACATCGATGACGTCATCGTTGAGATCATCTCCCCCGCAGGAACTCTGGTACGCCTTCATGATCAGGGTGGCGGTAGCAACGACTTCATCAATGTGATCTTCGATGATGGTGGAGCTCCCAATGGAAACATCCCGTGGGACTCCGGTTGCAGGGTTCAACCATCCGGCCCCGGCTCCCTTTCAGATCTTGCTTCGGCCAGCTCCGTTGGAGACTGGACGCTGCGTTGTCAGGATACTTTTGCCGGCGGAGCGACCGGCGCTCTCAGTGGATGGTGTCTGAACACCTTTGATTCCACCGTTTCAGGAGCCGTGCTCTCGCCCACCAATTTCCTTTGCAGGGACCTGGGCGGTACGGGCACTGTTGAGATGACCTGGTCCAATCCTCAGGTCTATGACGAGATCCAGATTTTGTCTGCTGGAGCGGTCGTCGATATCGTCGCCGGTGACACGACCTCGTACACCCTGGCGACCGGATCCGTGGGTGGACTCGTTGAACTGTGCCTTTTGCCGACAGTCGGCGGGGCGATTCCCTGCACGACGACCTGTGCAAATATCACCACTCAGGCGATTACACCCTCCCTTGAGCAATGCAACACGCCCGGTTCAGTGGTTGGTAACACCGTCAGTGAAACCCTCGATGTCATCAACATTGGTACCGACCTCGAAATCGGTGATCTGCAGGTGCAGGTCGATGTCCAGCATCCCTTTGTCGGCGACCTGGTCGTCGACCTGAGCCATGCGGGAACCACTGTTCGACTGCACAATGAAAATGGCGGAGCAGCCACACAGATTGAAGCAACCTTCTGGGATCTGGGAGCAGCCCAGGGAACAACAGGCGTTAACTGTGGTTGCCCCCTGCAACCTACCGGTCCTGGAGTTCTTGCAGACTTCAATGGAAGTTCATCACTCGGTGACTGGACTCTGCGATTGGCGGACGTCTTCTCTGGAGGCGGTCCCCGAATCGGATCTCTCGACTCATGGTGCTTCCGCGCCTTTGAACTGGGCAGTGTGACAGATCTGATCTGTGACACCCCTTCGGGAAGTACGACTTCCACCCTTACATGGACCAATCCCCAGGATTTCGATGGCTTTGAAATTTACGCCAACGGTGTACTGGAAACCGTGATCTCCAATGGAACAGCCACCAGTTATGTGACCGCCCCACAAACATTGCCAGCACAGGTGGTCTACTGCATCGTTCCGCTGCTGACCGGTGAGATCGTGCCGCAGAACTGCTGCGAGGCGAACTTCCTCGTCCAGCCGATGACAGACGTTCTCGCCAGTGCACAGCCGGGAACCGGTGTGATCAGTGCCACCTGGGTCAATGCGACCGCCTACGACCTGATCAACGTGTACGTCGACGGAAACCTCGAGGCCTCCCTCCCGGGAGATGCCACTTCATGGAGTGGTGGTTCAGCGACTGCCCCAGGTACAGCGGAGTTTTGTCTCGAAGCCTCGCAAAACGGCTTTGTTTCCGATTTTGTTTGCAAAAATGTTGCTCTTCTTCAGCAGCGGGATTACTCCGCGTGCAGAACTCCCGGGTCGCCGATCAATCAGTCGGTCAGCCCGGTTACCGACATCATTTTTGTTCCCACCAACAATCTCATCGGCGATATCGATGTCCTCGTCGATCTCCGTCACCCCTTCATCGGTGACTTGACCGTGGACCTCGCTTCTCCCGGAGGTGTTGGTATTCGATTACACGACCTCCTCGGTGGAGCAGATGCGGACATGAATGTGGTCTACTCCAACGGTGCTCCTGCCAATGCCGGCCCATACAACTGTGGCTGTGCCATGGAAGCCAGTGGCCCTGGTTCGATGGCGGATTTCATCAATACACCGAGTATTGGTCCCTGGTTGATGTCCATTTCGGATATTTACCCAGGCAACATTTCCACCTTTGATCGCTGGTGCCTGCAGATTGATGCCGGTTGCCAGACCCTTCCGCCGCAAGATGTCACTGCTGTTTCTGACGGCACTGAGGTGACCCTCAGCTGGACCAATGCATCGCCCTACGACGAGATCCAGTTGATGCGAAACGGCGCCATCGTGGCTACCGGAATCTCCGGGACCGCGACCAGCTATGTGGATACCCCTCCTGCGGGAGCCTACGAATATGAACTGATCGGCTTTGATTTTGGCCAGGGGTGCAGCAACACCAGCGACAAGATCATTGCCGGTGTCGGAATCACCGACGTGGTCTGGATCGGTGAAACTGGAGGAAATGTCCTCAGCGGCGCCCTCCTTGCAGACAGTCTCTTCCAGTTGGGAAGAGTGGTGATGACGGTCGACACCCTGACCCCTGATCTGATGGATCGCTCTGGAGTTCCTGAAGTTCTCTGGGCATGCCTTGGAACCTACCCGGAACGCTACGAGTTGACCGCAGCGGATGGACTTCTGTTGGCAGAGTTTCACACCGGAGACGATGGTCTCAATGGTTCACAGGAACGGGCCCCGGTCTCCATCTACATCGAAAGCAACGACGCCTGGGGTTACGACCCGCAGACCATCTTTGCCAACTACGACGGAGTCGAGGACACTTCCCTGGGCAATGTCGAAAATGGTGACGACTCACTGGTCAATCTCGTTGGGTTCGACTCGGGCTATGGCCTCGACTGCTCACTTCTCGATGCACCGTACACTCAGGACTCTGCGGGCAACGACTACACCGACCGCCTCTTCCCCTGCAATCTGAACCCGGATCTGGGTGGAGATCGATCCGGGGTAATCTGGCAAGGCTCCGATCTCTTCGGGCCCTACACCGTCGGCATTCACTACGACAGTGAGATTGCTCCGGTGATCAGTCAGACCTGGGAAATCGGCGGTTACGGAAATGACATCTTCCAGATTCTGCCGCTTTACCTGGCAGCGCTGGAAAACAATGCCGCTCCTCCCCCTGTTGACCCCGAGTTTATTCGTGGCGACGTCAACAATGACGGTGGTCGTAATGTGGCTGATGCCATCTTCCTTCTTGCAAGCCTGTTTGTTCCTGGAAGCCCAGCGGCCTCTTGTGCCGATTCGGCCGATTGCAATGACGACGGCGGAACCAATGTCGCAGATGCGGTTTACCTGCTGAACAATCTGTTCATTCCGGGAAGTGCACCGATTCCGGCACCGGGTACCAATCTCGATTGTGGTCCGGATCCGACCGCCGACAGCCTCGATTGCCTGAGCACGGGGGCCAGCTGCCCCTAGGCGCCTGAGCCCGAGTCTCTGCATCCTTCGCATAGAATAAAACACGCCCCCGGAACCAGTCGTTCCGGGGGCGTGGTTTTTTAGGTCATGAAGAATGTGGAAATCAGGGAAGGGCCTTGATCAATCTTCCCAAACCCAAAACGAGGATCGCTCCAAAGATCGCCCCGAGGATGATTTCTCTGGCACCCCCTCCCGTTCCACTGACTGGAGGTTCCTCGACAGGACTTTCTGGCTCAGGGCGATCGGTGTCTCCTGCCGGTCCGGCAGGGATTTGTTTCCCGGAGTCAGTGGACACAGAGGGCTGCTGATCAGCAGGTTTCAACAACTGCGATTTTTGGCCAGTAGGAGCAGTTGAAACCACTGCTTCCTCTTTGAAACTCGCAGGAATAATGGAGACCTGTTTTTCCAATGTCCGGGTGGCGGATTCTGATGCCGAAACAGATCTCTTTGCTGTCGAATCGACACCTGCCAACTCGGTCGTTTCCCTGGAAAGCAGCACAGGGTTTCCGAGGGAGTCGAGTCCATCTGCACACGCCATCTCGAGCGATTCCAACTCACCCAATTTTTCTTCACACCGAAGAATACGCTGACGGATCCTGTCGATCACCTCGGGCAGATCCCGAACCTTCAGATGTCCCTGCCCCGTCTGCTCTCTCACTCGGACGATCTCTTTCAGACGAGATTTCAAACTCTTCTTCAACGATTCCGCCGCCTCGACAATCGAATGGGACTCGCTCTTGAGAGCATGATAAACCCGTGGCTTCGAATCACTCTCCTGCCCCCATGATTTGAGGTGGGAGACAAAACCCTCACCGGAATCGAGAACGCCCTGAATGCGGGCCTGCATCCCCTCGACCCGATTGCCGAAGTCTTCCAGCAGGTTCAGATACCCCTGCTTGCCAAGCTCGCGGGAAACCTCTTCATGAATCACGCCTCCAGCAGGGGAGCTTGATCCTGCGCCAGAGGCAGATCTTGAATTGGAACTTCCACTTTCCGCACCTGACTTTTCAGCCCGGGCTTTTTCCCGTCGCTCAGCCCTGATGAGCTCCCTTTCGCGAACCAATTCAGATCTTTGTTGAGCAATCTGTTCAGAGACAACAGAACCCAGGGGATCGGTCGAGATCAGATCTGAACTGGGAATTTTCACCGAGTAATAAGAGGCGAGCTTTTCATTGAAGAGCCTCAAATGATATTCGTCCCCCTCGAGGCGAATCTCGGCAACACCCTCTTTTTCATTTCCGAACAGACGAAAACGGACCTTCTCCAGCATTCGATCCTCCTGGGACAGAGAAGGAGTGCCGGCACCCAATCCCGGGAAGGAGCAGAGGCAAAGGCAGAGAAGTGTCAGGCCACAGAAAAAGGGCCGCAAATTGGGCCGTAATCGAAGCATTCGCGAAAGCTTTCCAGATGAGGAAAACAGAACCATTTACGAAATCAGGACTGCCGGCTCGGGAATAGGAAGTCCCGAATCCTGCCTTTAATTGGTTGAGTGATCCCCGTCGCATTTCTTTCCACTCCCGATCTTACATCATTACAGACAGGATTTCCGTAATGTTTCGAGGGGCTTGAACCGTGCTAATATCTGTTCAGTCCCTTTTCCAACGGAATCGAGCAAACGGTGATCCGCCTCATCATGGTGTCCCATCCCGCAGAAAATGCGCAGGGGTTGGCCCATCAACTGGTCGAACAAAATCTTGCAGCATGTGTCCACCTTCTCCCCAAGGGAACGTCTGTTTACCGATGGGATGGCAAAGTCTGTGAGGAAAAAGAAACTCTCCTGTTGATCAAGACCGCCGCAGAGCCGGATCGAGTGAAGTCCGCCGTTCTCAAAGCTCATCCCCATGATTGCCCTGAAATCATTTTCCTCGATGTAAAAGATGGCCACCGGGAATATCTCGACTGGGTCATCCAATCGACGAAGGAGACCCCTTGATCTCTCTCGAAGAAGTCCGTCGCAACATCCTCGAACGGATCTCCGTTCTTCCCGCCGAAAAGGTGGAACTTTCCTGCGCCAATGGGAGAACCCTTGCCAGTCCGGTTCAATCCGCAGATGCCATCCCGCCCTTCGACAATACCGCCATGGACGGGTTTGTCGTCAAGAGCGAGGACATTGCCACGGCCACCGAAGATCAGCCGATCACTCTGCCGGTGACCGCCATCGTCGAAGCGGGGATGCCCGGTGATCAACCGCTGGGTTCCGGAGAAGCGATGCGCATCTATACGGGCGCTGTGATTCCTCCCGGTGGTACCGCCGTGGTTCCATTTGAAATCTGCCAACAGGAAGGCCGTGAGGCGGTGACCTTCACCCGCCCGGCGGCTGAAGGAGCACACATTCGCAGGCGGGGAGAAGATGTCGAACAGGGGGGTGAAGTTCTCGCTGCCGGAACACGGCTCAGTCCTGCCGGTATAGGCTTACTGGCAAGCATCGGGGCGACCCACGTTTCGGTCTATCGCGCGCCCCGAGTTGCGGTTCATTCGAGTGGCAACGAATTGGTGCCCATCGATTCCGCACTGACACCGGGAAAGATCCGCAATTCAAACCTGTATTCACTGAGTGCCCGTCTCAAAAGCTGGGGAGCGATTCCGATTCCCCGCCCCGTCCTCAGTGACGACCTCGATTCGATCCGTGACGGTCTCCAGCAGACTCTGGCAGAAGAACCGGATGCCATCATCACCACCGGTGGGATCAGTGCCGGAGATCTGGATTACATTCGTGAAGTCGCCAGAGAGATGGGCGAGGACGTTCACATCCGCAAAGTCGCCATGAAACCAGGAAAGCCCCTGGTCGACGGAACCCTCGGGGGAATCCCCTTTTTCGGACTTCCCGGAAACCCTGCAGCATGTCTCGTTTCATTTGAGATGTTTGTGCGACCTGCCCTTGCCCATATGGAAGGCAGAAAAGATGGAATCCCCCCCATGAGACCTGGGGTTCTCGCAGAGGGGTGTCATTTGGGCCCTGGTCAACGGATGCGTTGGCTTCGGGGAAGAGCGATTCCGGACCCCCATGGAGGGCCAGATCAGATCAATCTGCCCACGGGACAGGGATCGCACCTGCTTACTGGATTTGCAACAGCGAACTGCCTGGTCCACGTTCCAGCCAGCGAAACGGAACTCGCTGCCGGATCACCCATCGAGTACTGGTCACTGACAGAAGAAGAAGCATGAGCAACAAATCCAAACTCAAATTGAGCATTAAAGACCAACAGGGACGCCGTGAAATCCCATTGGATGGAAATGGGCCCTGGGTCATCGGTCGAGGCGACGATGCGGAAGTGACTCTGCAAGAAAAGCGCTCCTCGAGACGCCATGCCCGCATCAGCTTCGAATCGGGAACCCTGTTGATCGAGGATCTCAAAAGTACCAATGGAACCCTCCTCAACGGCAAGCCTTTGACAGAAAAAACCAGACTTCGATCCGACTCTGTCATCGCCATTGGTGACTCCCGAATTCAATTCGCCAAACCCGCTGAAAAGGTGACGCCAAAGGCAGCCGAAACCCCCGACCGAAAGACAGCGTCTTCGGGAGCCGGTCCCACTCGTCCTTCTCGCAGCAGGACACGAAGAAAAGAGTCCTCCCCAGCAGGCACCATCTTGCTGATCGTTGGAGCACTTCTGGCAACCGGTTGGTTGCTGAGTACCCAGTTGGGAGGTGATGCGGAGCAAGAACCGACAAAAGTTTCCACTATCACTCCTTCCACAGAAGAAAAAGTCTCAGCCCCTGTCTCGGGTGACTCGGAATTATCGATTCCGACACTTCAACCGCTGGAGGATCTGACCCAAACCCAACCCGCTTCCACTGCAGATCTTGAAGAGGAATATCTATCCGTACCCAAGAGGGGTAACTCCTTCGATGCGGATTCCCGATTTGATGTGGATCTGGATCAATTCCATGACGCGGATGATCCAGAGACTCCCGTCTCGGATGCAAAAGTCATCTCTCCCGAGACTGAATCCAGAGGGACACTGCACCTCCTGATTCTGGATGAAGCGTGGCCGCCTTCTGAGCGAATCATCGCCTACGAGTTTCACCAAAAGGACCACCACGGAGGGCCTGACTTCATCGATCGGATGGGCGACCCCATCGAAAGACGGGGAGCAGGAAATCGAAAGCAATACCGGGTGATCGCTCTCGAGGTTCGTAACGGTGAAGAGGAAGAACGCCTCGTCCAGTTGACGACACCCCTGCGCAAGGATCTTGAAATGCGCTTTAGGGTTCCCGCCGGGAGAAGCCTGCGCCGCTACATGGCGATAGAAGATCCCGGAGACGAACCGATCCTCGTCGAAATGCTCGATGGCGAAGGTGAATTGATCCAGTCCGCAGAAAAACGACTGGGACCGGGGCACCGCACTGAAAATCTTCGGGAAGCCCTCGCTGTTGCCCGGGAGCGGGAACGGGAAGAGTGGATCCGCGAGCAATTCCAACTTCGGCCTGTACAGGTGAATGTGGTCGATGAAGCGGGCAGTCCCATCAAGGGTGCCAGAGTGTTGCTCCTCAATAAGGAGAGCCTGGCGGTGGTCGAGGGCCGAACCGGTGAAGACGGATCCTGGCAATCACTGGTCGTTCCCGGTGGCTGGACCGTTGTTGCCCAGGGAGAGATCGAAGATGAAATCGACCCGGACGCAACGACGGCGGTATTCCGATTGCCAAGGGTTTTCCTTCTGCAGGGGGAAATGACCGCCACCGACGATCAGATCACTCTCGCACCGGAAAAGGACGTGGAAATTCAGGTCGTCGACGACCAACAAAAACCGATCGCTGTCGAAAAAATCTGGATCACTCCCCAAAGTATTGCCGAAGCGTATACCACCGAGCGGGTTGCCCGTGAGGTCGGCCCCCGCGGACGACTGGAGTCATCCAAAGAAGCCCCCCGTGGACGCTTCCGTCTGTTGCTTTCTGGTATGGCTGTAGAGATCTGTGTTCTTGGAAGGGCCTCAGACGGAGATCTTGCTCTGCTGCGCCAACGAACCGAAGGAAATCGGTCTCTGGTCAACATCATCCTCGATCGTTCAGTGATGGGTCGTTTGGAGTATCGCACCAACGCCGCATACGGCGGGGCTGATCAGGGAAGCGTCGAAGTCATCTCTACCGATGGATTCAGAGAGCGCTTCTCCATGAACACCACGGAGACAACGCGCGCCTGGGTCTTCCCGGGAACCTATCGACTGACAGTGAGCAGCCAACTCGCCGCCGGTGGAACCTGTCGGTTCCTGCCCTACCGTACAACCGTCGGTTCCGGTGAACGCCATGATCTGCAGCCGACAGGTCCATGGACTTCCATCCTTCATTACGAACGCAAGGATGACGTCATTCAGATGAGACTCTCCATCACGGACAGTGCCGGTCGAATTCTGGAAGGAGTTCCAGCAGGTACCGGATCTCTGGCTGCAGTGGATGCCCGGGGCAATGTGCTGATCGATCGTGAGCTCGGCTCCATGAGCTGGGCAGAACCGGGAACGCTGGCACGCGTCGACCTCGACAAGGTCAAAATCCAGATCGACGTTCCCTTCGGCGATGCCCCGATTCAGGGGATCGCCAGTGCAGAAACACCCGTCACCATCAATGCTGCAGGAAGCAGTGCCTCTGGCCCCAGTGTTTTCCGCCGGAGGATGACGGACATGATGCCGGAGGTTTCCAAGAGTCTTCTCGGTTGCAGGGATCACCTGGGCTGTGCAGACGGTGTCCAGAGACTGCACATGGACTTTGACATCTTTCTGCCGCCTGGTGTCGGTGGACTCGGTGGTGGCGGAGTCATCGTGCTCGATGCGGCCCAACTGCATCAGTACACCGGTGCAGGCGACATCCTGCCCTTCGCCTTCACCCACGAGCTGGGTCACAACATCGGCTTTGGACACGATCCGTACATGCTGTTGGCAGACTGCGGAGTGGATGAGGGCATCTATGGTGAGCTGGGCTACCGCTTGCTGAATGCCCAGGCATTTCAAAACACCATCGACTGGCTCCTGAACAGGGCCAGCGACCGTCCCCAACGCTGGCAACCGAACGCTTCCGTCTTTGCAGCGATGCGATTTATTCATGGCCTCGGTGTACACCGGAAAATGTTCACGGAAAGACGGGCGTCTGAAGTCACCCTGCTCCTCCATGGATTGTCGAGTATCGAAAGAATCGCCGCTCTCTACTCCCTGGCTCTTGGAAAAAATGTGGCATGGATCTTCAGGGCCAATGGTTGGCCCGTCTTTGATGAACGTATCGATCTGGGGGGCTCTTCGGTCAAGTTTGTCAAAAAGCACCCCAAGAAGCTCAACTACAACCGCCTCGATGGAACGATCATCAATGGCTGGTGGGTGCGGGGGCCTGTGGAGGGCAAGAAGGACGACAAGTCTCCGTGGAAGAGAATGGTATGGCCGACCCCCTTCACCGATCTTTCTGCTGAAGTTTCAGTCCCCACCAAAAACAGAAGATGGCTTCTCTTCAGAAGGATTGCGGTCAACAGGGATATGGAAGCTCGATTGGCAATTGCTGCAGACGTCAAGTTACAGGTCAGCGTCAATGGATCTCCCGTCGGATTCATGGATGCCAGTGCACAGATGACACAACCGATGCACGACGAACTGATGCTCAATCAGAAAAAGCCGTTCCCTGTCACTCTCCTCAAGGGCGAAAACGTGATCGAAATCTCCGCCACCCAGTTGGTGGGGACCCGGGGCTTCCGGGTGGAACTGATGACCCCCGATGGAACTCCGGTTCCGTTGGGTGTCCTCGATGAAGGGCCGCCGGGTGAAGAGCTCCTCGACGAAGTCGTCAGGGTGGAAACCCATCAGCCACTGTTGAATGGCGACTTTGAAGCTGAGGGTTTCATGGATGGCTGGATCCGCGGTGAGGTGGATCCCGGTGGATCGATTCGCTTTGAGGCCGAAAAGGAAGAGATTGGCACCGGTACCTGTGCCCTGCGTGCCACCCTGCGGGAAGCGGGGGCTGGAGGCATCATTCAGCGAATCGTGGTCACCCCAGGGAAACGTTATGAAGTCAGCGGAATCCTCAAATCAGAAGGATTCAAGGGAGAGGCCCTGATCGGGTTCTTCACCGGGCGAATCGGCTCCTGGTCCGGCCGCTCAAAACCCCTCCGGGGCGATTCCGATTGGCGGCGGGTCAAGTTTGAGTGGTCCCCCGGCCAGAGCAGAACCACCTATTTGGCCTGTTACGTCAGGGGTCTCGAGGGTACGGTCTGGTTTGACGAAATTCAGTTCAAGGAGCTGCCGTGAACTCACAGCCAAACCCCTACGAAGAGAATTGGCCTGTTCTCAAGGAGATCTTCGAATCGGATGGAGCAGAGGCGTTGGTGACATTCATCACGTCGAGAAGTGAACTTCTCGAGAGGCGCGCTCTATTCCTGATGTCGAGCCAGAGAATCTCCCGGGGACAAGACCTCGCCCGCAACCTTGATGACGTCATTACCATCTCCAGGGCCGCCATCGATGAGTTCCATCGCCAGTCCACCATCGATGACGAACCGGAACAGGCGCGCCTCCGTCTCGAAGGAGCCAATATCCTTTCCTACAATCTGGCAGCGGATCTCGCTCCCTGCTGGGTGGACGACGACGAGAATCGGGAGAAGAGGCATTTCGAGGAAGGGCTTCGCTGTGCACAGGATTGCATTCGCTGGCGAGAGCAACTCGAAAAGGGAGCCGTGGCATTGAGCATGGCCTGGTGGGCAGAGGGAGTTCACAACGCAGGACTGGGACGCTGGGGACTCGCTTGCGAATCATTCCAGTCCGCCCTCGATGCCGCCAAGGATGATGCTCGGGAAAACGGCGCTCCAGAGACGGTTGGTCCCGATTCCAGTTTCTCCGTCAATATCGCCTCCGGCTGGCTGGAGTTCGCTCGCTGGAGAAACGGAGACAGCACCTCCTACGATCGATTCCTGGAAGCGATGGGCGCATTCTCCAAACAGATCGATCGTGAAGACGAGGGGCGCGACGAAGCGCTGATCGGTGTCCAGCAACTTCAGATCGCTGCTCAAAGACTCCCCGGCAAGGAACAGCAGAGTTGAGCCGCCGAAAAATGGCAGAGCTCACCATCCTTCATTCGGATGAAGACTTTGTTGCCGTCAACAAACCCGCTGGAGTGAGCAGTGTCAGTGAACGCTGGGACGCCGAAAAAAAGTGCCTGATCGATCTGCTTTGGGATCTCTGGAAAAAAGAAGACTCCAATGCCCCCCGTCCCCATGTGGTCCATCGCCTCGACAAGGACACGACCGGTGTCATCCTGTTTGCTCGTCATGGCGAAGCACAGGCAGCATTGCGTCAACAATTCATGGACCGTACGACCCAGAAGACTTATCACACTCTGGTTGAAGGTCTTCCCGAACCGACCCAGGGCGACATCACTTTTCATGTCGAAGAACACCCTGGCAAACCGGGGACGATGAGGGTCTGTCGTCAGGGCAAAGAGTGTGAATCCGCATTCGATCTGCAAAGGGCCTACGATCACCACTCCTGGGTGGAAGTCAGACCAAAAACTGGAAGAACCCATCAGGTACGGCTGACGATGGCACAACTGGGATCACCCTGTTGCTCTGACCCGGTCTATGGAAGCGGATCGCCGCTGTTGCTCTCCACCTACAAGCGCTCCTACAAGCCCGGTCGCGGCGAGGAAGAGCGCCCACTGCTTTCAAGGCTGGGACTGCACGCTTCAAAAATCATCTTCCGTCATCCCGGCAACGGCGAAACCACCGAGATTGAAGCCCCCCTTCCCAAGGATCTGCGAGCAAGCCTTCGCCAACTGGACCGCTGGTCCAGGCAATAATCGCTTTTCCCGGGTGAATCTTGATCACACGGTGTAGCCCTATACCCTGTTGCTGATCAGGGGGATATTTTGAATCAGCCGCCGAACACGAATGGCATCGAACGTATTCAGGAAGTTTCGGATTGCGTCGTCCTCGCTGGAGGAGCGGGAAAGCGCATGGGAGGGCCAAAAGCACTCCTCGAATATGAAGGCAAGCTGCTGATCGAGCGAATCCACAAAACGGTATCGCCACTCTTTGACAGGGTTTGTGTTTCCGTCAAATCGGCGGATGTCCCTGAAGCAATCTCAGGATTAACCTGGCACGCCATGATTCAGGATCCCGCGGAGTCGACCTCTCTTCATCAAGTCCTCGAAAATCTGATCTCGACGGTTCAGGCTCCCGTCTTTGTCGTTGCGGTGGATCTTCCGGAACTGTCCCCCACCCTGATCCGCAAGCTCTGTGCGGTGCATACTGCTGGGACCTCTGTCATCGCCGTGGATGACGATCGCCCTCAACCCCTCGCCGCAGTCTGGGATCCGACCGCTCTCGATTTCGCCACCCCACAGGACGGCGACCTCGCACTGCTTGCATGGGTGAGGAGAGCCCCTTTCCTGCAGTTGTCGTGGCCCAAGGATTTCCCTGAAGTCGACTCTTCAGCGCCCTTCAAAAACCTGAATGAGCCGGGTGACCTCGATCAGGGAGGCAGTGCAAGTTGAACCAGCCCCATGAATCTCCCCGATCACGACTGCTGAGAATCCAGCGTGAACTTGCTGAAAGTACGAAAGAGGAGATCGGCTGGAACAGTGGGGATCTAGACGAAATCGAAGAGGTCTATCAAAGGTGTACCGCGCAGGGTTTTTCACCTGCAAAGTTTTCCGATCTGGTTCAATCCGCTTTGGATTCGAGAATCACCTACGTGGGTGACTACCACACACTGAGAGAGTCCCAGAAAACTCCTCTTCGACTTGCCAGTCATTTGCTTTCTGAAAATCAAAAACTGATTTTTTGTACCGAAGCGTTTCACATCGATGATCAACCTCACCTCGAGGAATGGTTCACAAAAAAAATCGACGACAATGAACTGCTGACAAAAACGGACTGGAATTCAAAATGGGGCTTCCCCTGGCGTAATTTCGGTATGCAAATGCAGTACTTCAGGGATCGTGATATCCCCATCGTCGCACTCAACTCCCATGAAAAGATCGTCGGAAAGTCTTTCGCAGCCAGAGACCGTATTGCGGCCATGCGCATCGTCGAGGTTTTGAGGGAGCACCCGGATGCGACTCTGATTGTCTCATTCGGTGATTTGCATATGGCTCCCGAACATCTCCCCCGTGAGGTGGAACTCGTTCTCAAATCGTTGGGAAGAGAGCCTGCCACTTCGACCATCCTCTACCAGAATGTTGATCAGATTTATTGGCAACTGGCTGAGTCGGGTCTGGAACAGACAGTTTCAACAGTTCGCCTTGATGATGGAAACTTCTGTTTTTTGGGGACGACCCCTCTGGTCAAAATCCAGTCTGCTTTGAACTGGTACTCCAACGAGTCCGAGCTGGAAGAGTCCATCGGACTCGAATCACCACCGACCATCTCCTCCTCTGTCATGAATGATCAAATCTGGTTGATCATCGAGACCATCTGCGATTTTCTTGAAGTGTCGCCCGAGCAGTTTCAGGACTTCAGCGTCTACACCAGCAGGAACCTGGATCTTCTCGATCATCTATCCGGCGAGCGAAAACTGACACCCGAAGAGATCGAGATCGTCCAACAGCAATATGAACGGGAGGAATCCTGCTACCTTCCCAGACAACGAATCATCTTTTTGGGGAATCTGTCGATGCGGCATGCAGCAGAAGAAGCATCCCATCACATCAACTTCGTCATGTGTGGTGACACACTCAAGGATTCCAGCCCTACAGATCTCTTCTACGAAATCACCATTCGCGAATGCCTGGGCTTTCTCGGGACCAAGGTCATGGATCACAACAGGAAACCGCTGGGATCTTCAGAGATCCAGCGGGTACTTGAAGATCTCGATTCCGGCCTGACCCATCCCTTCCATGCGGAAACCCGCGAGTCGCTTCTGGCAACCCAACGCTTCCTCGATCAGGAAAAAAGCGGTGAATCCAATTTGTTTTTGCCGAAGGACGCCAGTGAAGAAGTGGTATCAGGAACAGCCCACCTGATCGGATATCTTTTGGGTAACTGGATCTATGAAGCACTCATGTCTGGAAAGCTGTCGAGGAAGGAAGTCCGGGGATTATTTTCGGAATCCCTCACTGACAGTGGATCTGGAGAGCGACTCTTTTGCCACTGGCTTGGAAAAGTCGCAGATCAGTCCTGATCTTCTTCCAGTTCCAAACGGGGATAGACGATACCGGGAGGAGAAAGCTCACCCCCTGCGGTCAGTACTTCACACTCACCCAGTGATTTCAACACTTCTGCCGGTTCTGGGGCACATTGAGAAAATGCGGACAACATCTTCTCCGAGGTGCTCGGCAGGAATGGGCTCAACAAAACTCCGATGGCATGAACCACTTCGAGAAGAGCCGCCAGATCGGCACCGCACCGATCCAGGTCCTCTTTGCGACTCTTCCACGGTTCAGCCTGATCAAAGAGCCTGTTTCCATGACGCGCCAGAGTCAAAACCCTGTCGAGGGCATCCCTGAATTTCTGCCGGCCGAGGGAATCATCCCATTTTTCACGGGCTTCCCTGATCACTGAGAGAATTTCATCTCTCAACTGGGAATCACCAGCATTCATCGGAACTTTGGAATCAAAGTTTTTCGCCGTAAAGGTCAACATTCGGTGTGCGAAGTTTCCGACCACATCGGACAGTTCGTCGTTGTTGCGCTGGATAAAGTCTTCCCAGGTAAAGGAGGTATCTTTCCCCTCGGGCGCCACCGCAGTCAGGTAGTAGCGAACCCGATCCGCATCAAACCGCTCCAGGATCTCTTCGGCAGTGACCCCGACTCCTCTGGATTTGGAGAACTTCTCGCCCTTGAAGTTGAGGTACTCGTTGGCCGGAATCGAGGTGGGAAGGTGGTACTCCCCCTGTCCCATCAACATGGCGGGCCAGATCACCGCATGGAAGATGATGTTGTCTTTGCCAAGGAAGTGGACCAGCTCCACATCCGGATCGACCCACCAGTCTTTCCAGCCGTCTGGATTCCCCTGATTCACAAAATGCTCTCTTGTGAAGGAGATATAGCCGATGGGTGCATCGAACCAGACGTAGAGAACCTTGTCCTTCGCCTCCTCCAGAGGAACGGGTACTCCCCACTCCAGATCGCGGGTGATCGACCTTGCCGGAAGCCCTTCCCGGACGATCCCCCTGGCAAAGTTTCTGACATTGTCACGCCAGCCCTCACACGATTTGAGCCACTCTTCCAAGCGTTCTTCGTAGCGATCCAGCCTGAAGAACCAATGGCGGGTTGGAACGATCTGAGGTGTTCCCTTGCATACCGCACATTCCGGATCCTTCAGTTCTTCCTGTTCGTAGGACTTGCCACAGGCATCACACTGGTCACCCCGTGCTCCCTCTGCGCCACAATGGGGACAGGTTCCTTCCACGTATCTGTCTGGAAGAAATCGCTGACAGGGATCACAGAAGAATTGCTGGGTCACCTTCTCTTCGATGTCGCCACGTTTGAGAATCTTGCTGAAAAACTCCTGTGAGAGTTCCGCATGGCCTTCGCAGGTGGAAGTCCCGCTGTAGTGGTCGAAGGAGATCCCCAGTGAACCGAAGACCTTTTCCTGAATCCCCCTGTAGCGGGAAACCACTTCTTCAGGGGTACTGTTTTCATTTTGTGCGGAGATGGTCACGGGAACACCGTGATCATCACTTCCACAAATGAAAACTGTTTCCACACCCTTGAGTCGCAAGTAGCGGTTGTAGGTATCCGCAGGCAGATAAACTCCGGCGACATGACCCAGATGGGGGTGATTATTGGCGTAGGGAAGTGCAGCGGTGATGAGAACCCGTCGCGGCTTGGTCATGATGCTCCGGATCACTCGTTGTCTGAACCGGGCTCCTGGGCCATCAGGTCCTGAGCTGCCTGGCTCTGGGCGTTTGAGACCTGGGTGTATGCCACATGAAGATCCCGAAGCAGATCCTTGATCATGCTCTCTTCTTCTTCCGATCGATTACCCACTGTTTTGCTCTCGAGAACTCCCAGCAGATCGATGGTTTCACGGGCAAGGTTCAGATCGAGCATCCTCTCGCCGGTTCTTGGATCGGGAATCTGTCCGAGTGCCATCAACGCCGGGTAGGCGATCTGCTGAATCAGGGCTGGAAATCGGGGATCACTTTCGATCGCCTTCTTTTCACCACCCTCTGAGGACTCCTCAAGAATCCCACCCATTTGGGAAGCAATCTTCTGCTTCTCCTCCAACGCCCTGCGTTTCCAGTCGTCGTCGATGCGCTTGTTCTCGTCAGACACCCCGGGATCTCCTCTCGAGAGAAGCACTCACGAAACCCTTGAAAAGAGGATGGGCGGCAAACGGCTTGGATTGGAATTCCGGGTGGTACTGACAGGCCACAAACCAGGGGTGATTTTCAACCTCGACCACCTCCACCAGCTCTCCATCGGGGCTGGTACCACTGATACGCAGTCCCGCTTCCTGAAGTCGCTCGCGGTAGTCGTTGTTGAATTCGTAACGGTGACGATGACGCTCTGAAACGTCGGTCATGCCGTACTCCTTGAAACAGGTGCTGGCCTCGTCAAAACGGCATGGCCAACCACCGAGCCTCATCGTGCCACCCTTTTCGGAAACGTCATGCTGATCCTGCAAAAGAGTGATGACCGGGTCAGGAGTATCCTTGTGAATCTCAGTCGAAGAAGCTTCTTGAATACCCAGCACATTTCTGCTGTATTCGATCACTGCGGCGTGCATGCCATAGCAAATCCCGAAGAAGGGGATGTTGTTTTCCCGGGCATAGCGAATCGTGTTCACCTTGCCCTCGAGACCACGCTCACCAAAGCCACCGGGAACAAGAATCCCGTCAACCCCACCGAGGACTGCCGCCGGATCTCCATTGGCAAGATCTTCCGCCTGGATTCTGCGGAAACGCACCCTCGAGTTGTTGGCGATTCCGCCGTGGGTCAAAGCCTCATAGATCGATTTGTAGGAGTCGGTCAATTCGATGTATTTGCCAACAACCCCGATCTCCACTTCGTTCTGTGGATTCTTGAGGGATTCGACGACCTCGATCCAGTTGTCCATGTTTCCGGAGCCAGGCTCCCGGTTGAAGTGATCAAGGATGCGCTTGTCCATCTGCTGCTGGCGCAGAACCAATGGCAGTTCGTAGATGGAGGTCTCCACGTCTTTTTCGATGAAAACGGACTCGGTCGGCACGTTACAGAAGAGTGCCAGCTTGTCGCAGACTTCTTGCTCGACGTCGATCTCCGTTCTGCAAACCAGAATGTCGGGAAGGATTCCGATTTCTCGGAGGCGGCCGACCGAATGCTGAGTCGGCTTCGTCTTGATTTCTCCACTGGCCTTGATGAAGGGCAAAAGTGTCAGGTGGATGAAGAGGACATTTTCACGTCCATGCTGATGACCAAACTGGCGCAAGGCTTCAAGGAAGGGCAAGCTCTCGATATCACCGACGGTTCCACCGATCTCGGTAATGACGACATCCACATCCGTGGATCCGACCCTCGAGATGCTTTCCTTGATCTCATCAGTGATGTGGGGAATCACCTGAACGGTTTTGCCGAGGTAGTCACCTCTGCGCTCACGCTGAATGACTGAGGAGTAAATTTTTCCTGTGGTGTAGTTGGAATGCTGACTGATTTCACAGGAGGTGAATCGCTCGTAGTGACCAAGATCGAGATCGGTCTCTGCCCCATCAGGAGTCACGTAGACTTCACCGTGCTGGAAAGGACTCATCGTTCCCGGGTCGACATTGATGTAGGGATCAAATTTTTGCAGGGCAATCTTGAGCCCATGGCTCTCCAGCAGAGTTCCGATGGCGGCACTGGTCAGTCCCTTGCCCAATCCGGAAACTACACCACCTGTTACAAAAATATACTGCGTCATTTCCTCAGTCCGTTCCCCACGGGTGGTCACCACCCAAATCTCCCACTACCAAAAACTTCGACTCCCACTGTCAGAAGTTTCTTCTCACAACATCAAATCCAGAAGTCACAAGCCCGTCGAGACGACGACAGATTTTGGCCACCTGAATTGCCGTCACGTGACAGACTTGATCTGCCACACGGATCAGCCACTCCCTGCATCTTCCCGCATCCTGAGCGTCTTCTCCACGAATCGTTGATAATCTTCTTCAGTATCAATCCCGGGAGCGGCCCCAGAAACTTCCCCAACTGCGATTTCGTGGCCAAATTCGAGCAATCTGAGTTGTTCCAGCCGTTCCTGGGACTCCAGCTTGCCCACCGGAAGGGTCGTAAAATTTTTCAGCGATGAGGGCCTGAATCCGTAAATTCCAATGTGCTGGAGCCACCCCTCTGCCGGAATCTTCCCCGGCTCACTGTGAGGGATCGGTTCGCGGCTGAAAAATCGGGCTCGGCCGCGGTCGTCGACCACCACCTTTACCCGGTTGGGATCCCTGAATTGGCCTTCGGAATCGGGGTCGGTGTGGCGCGCCACCAGGGTGGCCGCACTGCATTCCGGCTCTGACTCGAGCAGGTCAAACAGCTTGAGGACGTGATCCGGATCAAGATCGGGTTCATCACCCTGAACATTCACCACGCTGGTATCCGCAGGGAGTTCCAACAGCAGGCACGCCTGAGCCACACGATCGGTTCCACTCGCCAGATCGGGAGAGGTTTCCACCACTTCGCCACCAAACTTGCGAACCACATCGCCGATTTCAGGACCATCGGTGGCGACCACGACCCGGGAGACCCCCGGAACAGAATTGCACACCTCATGCACGTGGCGGATCAGCGGCCAACCGGTCTGGTCGAGCAGCATCTTCCCCGGCAATCTGCTGGAGGCGATTCGGGCAGGAATGATAATAACGCGTGGCATCGGAGCAAATTAAATCGTCGGACCTGTCGTGTCCAGCCACCAACCCCTTGCCACCGATGATCCGGTTCTGACTGTTCGAACTCTCAAGAGGCCGCCTAAGAGGTCGCCTAAGAAGTCGACTGTGTGCTCAGGTTTTCATGAAGCGCTTCCAGCTTGTCGAGCATCGTTCTCATGGGGAAGTGCTCACGGACATGCTCAATCCCCTTGCTGGCTTGACGCTGTGCCTTCTCGGGGTCGGCGAGCAATTCCCTGCCCGCTTCCGCCAGAGCTTCGGGATCCCCCGGTTTGACGAGAGTGCAGATCCCTTCCTCTCCCAAAAGGGACAGGATTTCTCCTCCTCCGGTCGCAATCGTCGGAACCCCCCTCGCCAGCCCCTCGAGAAGATGCAGACCTGAGCCACCCCAATCGCTCACCAGCATCAGCAAATCGACTGCCCGATAGACAGAATCCGGATCCGCAGGAGGAGCGGCAAAGGTCAGCACTCCATCCATGTCCAGGGATTTGCTGAATCCGCGCAACCGGGTTTCGTCGGGCCCCTCACCCAGAATCGTGAATATTTTGTCACCACTGGTTTTCCTCAAAATTGCAGCGGCTTCGATGAAATCATCGAGACGTCGACCTTTTTCCAATCGCCCTACGGTTCCGATCACAGGAATCCCCGAAAACCCTTTGGGTTCATGGTCGGTGTCCGCCACTTCAATTCCGTAGGGGATCACCCGAATCCTGTCTTTGACGATTCCCAATTCATTGACCAGGTGCTCTCGCAAATCCTGATTGACGACCACCACCGCTGCTGCGGAGCGGGTCGAACGGGCAGATCTTTCAGAGCGTAACCAGGAGTGAACCGTGTGCACGAAGGGAGTATCGAGTGCTGCCGAAAGACGATTGCTGATTCGAAGGGAGCCGGGTCCACCGGTCGCATGGATCAAATGGGGGTCAAACTCCTGAAGAAACCCCTGCAATTTCCGGCGAGCCAACCACGACGATGGGTTTTCGTAAACCTCGATGCCCAGAGAACGGAAGAGGGGCATGAACACGCCCCCCCTGCATACCATTTGGATCTCGTGACCTCTCTGGAGAAGCCCGCGAACCATGCTGAGGGCGTAGGTGGTGGGGACAGACCAATCCAGTCGACCGGATACGACCAACAAGCGCATTGCTTCCCCCTGACTCTGCAGATCCCATGAGCCGGGACTTGTTCCCCGACATGGGTCAGGATATACGACAGATACCCTTTCGACCAACAGGAGATCCATCGATGGCGAATCCTCCATCCTATTCCGACTGTGATTCGATTGCTCTGGCCAGTGGCGGACTCGATTCGTCCACCGTGCTGGCGATCGCCAAAGATCAGGGATACAGACCGCTCCCACTCGCATTTCGGTACGGCCAACGTCATGAAGTGGAATTGGAATCCGTGACCCGTGTGGCAGAGGCATTGGGATTGCCAAAGCCGCTGATCCTCGATCTCCCCTATTCAGCCATCGGCGGATCCGCACTTCTCGGTGAAGGAGAAATCCCCCCCGAACCCGGTGAAGGAGCACAGAACCGCGATCACATCCCCAGCACCTACGTCCCCGCCAGGAATCTCGTTTTTCTATCCCTCGCAGTAGCAGCGGCAGAAGCCAGGGGAGTTCGCGATATCTGGATCGGCGTCAATTCTCTGGACTACAGCGGGTATCCGGACTGCCGTCCGGAATTTCTCGAGGCATTCCTGCGTACGATTCATCTGGGAACCCGCGACGGCTCCGAGGCCGATGATCAGGGTGAGCCCTATTGGCGCCTGCAGGCTCCCCTCGCACAGATGAGTAAAGCAGACATCGTCCTCAAGGCGACGGAGTTGAAATTCGATCTCTCTCTGACCCATTCCTGCTACGCTCCCACTGAGGACGGCCTGGCTTGTGGGATCTGCGACTCCTGTGGATTGCGGAAAAGGGGATTTGAAGAGGCCGGAGTCGAAGATCCCACTCGCTATGCTGAAAATTGCTGAAGTTTCTCTGGGCAAATTTCTCTCAGGGGAACAAAATTTCCTCTGCTCTCAATGAGATCTCCACGTTAGCATCCCGGAAAGTCTTCCCTGTTTTGGGATGGATACAGGCCTGTTCCGAGAGGATCTGAAACGTGTCGAGAAGCATTTTGGTCACTGGAGGTGCCGGCTTTATCGGTAGCCACGTCTGTGAACACTTGCTCCAACGCGGGGATGAAGTCATCAGCCTCGACAATCTGGACGATTACTACGACCCCTCGATCAAAAAAGCTCACTTGCAGCACCTTTCAGGGTTCCCGGGATTCACCGCTGTGGAGGGAGACATCCGCGATGGGGAGTTCCTTGGCCAACTTGCCGGAAACTATCGCATCGATGGAATCGTTCACCTCGCCGCCCGGGCCGGAGTTCGACCGTCCATTCAACAGCCAGGGCTCTATGTGGATGTCAATTTGAATGGAACCACCCAACTACTGGAAATGGCCAGAAATCACTCGATCGACCACTTCGTCTTTGCTTCGTCATCCTCGGTTTACGGTGACCGCAACGAAGTGCCCTTCCATGAAGAAGACCCCGTCGACAAACCGGTCTCTCCCTACGCAGCCACAAAAAAGGCCGGCGAAGTCATCTGTCATGCATTCCATCATTTGTATGGCATCAACATCTTTTGCCTGCGCTACTTCACCGTCTACGGCCCTCGACAAAGGCCGGAAATGGCGATTCACCGTTTCACTTCACTCATCCAGAGTGGGCAGCCGGTTCCGATGTTTGGGGACGGTTCGATGGAACGCGATTTCACATACATCGATGACATCGTCAGGGGAACTGTTGCCGCACTCGACCGAGCCAGTGGGTTCGAAATTCTCAACCTGGGTAACCACCGCAGTATCCGCCTCGATTCTCTCATCGATCTGATCGGAAAATCCTGCGGCAAAGATGTCGTCATCGATCGCCAACCGGCACCACAGGGTGATGTCTCAAAAACCTGTGCTTCTGTCGACAAGGCGGCAAAGTTGATCGATTACAATCCTGAGACTTCCATTGAGGACGGTATTGAAAAATTCGTCACCTGGTACAACACCTCCGGGAACGCACACCAGCGCTAGAAGAGGCACCTCATGAACGACTCAGCACGAATCCGTATGGTGGCTGTCGGGCCCGATGATGAGCTGGAAAAGCAAGCCTGGCTCAATGCCCTTGAAAACGTCATCGACAACAATGGCTATTGCCTTGGTGCAGCAGTGGAGGAGTTTGAATCCCGCTGCAAGGAGGAACTGGGCGTTCGTCACGCTCTTGGAGTTTCCAACGGAACCGATGGGCTCAAATTGGCCCTGAAAGCGGTAGGAGTTGAGGCAGGAGACGAGGTGATCCTGCCTGCATACAGTTTCTTCTCGACTGCGTCGGTGATTGCACATCTGGGGGCGACTCCTGTCTTCGTCGACCTCGACCCCAAGACACTGCTGATCGACCCCGAGCAGATCCCGACTTTCATCACTGAAAAAACAAAAGCAATCATGCCGGTCCAACTATATGGGCAGACTGCAGACATGAGCTCCATCATGAAGATATCCACCGACTCCGGGATTCCTGTCGTCGAGGATGCGGCTCAGGCATTTGGAGTGCGCTACAAGGATCAGCCTGCAGGAGCCATCGGCAGTGCCGGGGCATTTTCCTTCTATCCCACAAAGAACCTGGCTGCTGCCGGGGATGCAGGAATGGTCGTGACCCAGGATGACGAAGTTGCAGAAAGGATGCGTCAACTGAGGGTTCATGGTGACCTGGGTGGATACCGTCATCACAGTCTCGGCTGGAATGCACGGATGGACGGATTTCAGGGAGCGATCCTGTCGATTCGCCTCGAACGACTGGCAGGCCAACAGCAGGCACGTCAGCGAAACGCACAGGAGTACATCGAATCATTGACCCAACTGCAACTGCTCGATCGAATCCAACTCCTCGAAAGAACTCCCGGTTCGGATCACTGTTGGCATCAGTTCATCATTCTCGTCGAGGACCGGGACAAGGTTCGCCAACAATTGTCAGAAAAAGGGATCGACAGTGGTATCTACTACCCGGGTACCTTGCCCGCCCAACCCTGCTTCGCCGAGCTGGGTTACAAGGCGGAGAATTTCCCCATAGCCCAGGAGGCGGCGGAAAAGGTCCTCGCACTTCCTATTCACCACCGTTTGAAAGAAGGGGATCCCCGGCGGGTTGTAGAAACCCTGGCAGAGATCCTGCAGCCGACCCATTGACAGGGTTCATCTGCGAGCTGATGGAGATCGATGGGTAAAAAATTTGGGAGGTGCTTCCGGTGATATAGAGGAACCGGTCGCACGCTCCCAAACAGCGAGGAAGAGTCTTGTTAATGGCCCTGGCAACCGTGTCCTTTGACAAAGTCCACCTGGGCGCTGATTGTTAATAAGCAATCCCGATGCCAATTCCGGGGAATAATTTCCGGAATTCTCCCCAAATGGCAGTATTCGACGATTAGAGGGGTTTCAGTCTTGGAGCCCTGACATCGGTGCAATGACTAACCGAACATTCAGAAAACACTAACAAGCGGCATAAGGTTGAAGTAGCCCGGATTGGCCAGATGTGGCCACTACTATTGGCCTTTTTCGGCCACCCCGAGTTCCTGGAGATCCCTGAGACGCGAATAAAGGCCACCTTGTGCCCTGAGTTCCTGATCCGCCCCCTGTTCGACGATACGCCCCGATTCGAGAACCAGAACCCGGTTGGAATCCTGAATCGTCGCCAGACGGTGGGCGATGACGAGAACTGTCCGATCCTTCATCAGTCTTTCGAGGGCGGATTGAACCAGCTGTTCACTTTCAGAATCCAGAGCAGCCGTAGCTTCATCCAGAAGCAGGATCGGGGCATCACGGAGGAAGGCTCGCGCGATGGTCAACCGTTGTCTCTGTCCACCGGAGAGACGGTCTCCACGCTCACCCAGAACAGTCAGATAGCCGTCGGGCAAAGCCATGATGTCTTCGTGGATGGCAGCCGCCTTGGCAGCGGCCGTCACCTGATCCGCCGTCGCATTCTGATCTGCCCCGCGAATGTTGTCCTCGACGGTGGTGTTGAAGAGGAACGGTTCCTGCCCCACATAGGCCATGTGCGCCAATAGCGACGACCGGGTGACCGATTTGCTGTCGACTCCATCAAACAGGATTTCACCCGAGTCCTGCTCCCGCAAGCGGGCCAGCAAATCGAAAAGAGTCGATTTACCTGCTCCAGAGGGCCCCACCAGCGCTATTTTCTCCCCCTGACCGATCACGAATGAGATGCCTTCAACAGCCTGCTCCTCCTGACCCGGATAACGGTAACTCACATCACGGAACTCAATCTTGTCGGAGAAGCCCGCAAATTCTGCCGCGCCCGATTCGTCCTGCATGCTGACCGGTGAATCGATGAGATCAAAGATACGATCCGTTGCAGCCGTGGACTCCGCCAGGGTGGTAATGATCTTGGCAACATTCTTGATGGGCGTGTAACAGGAGACGATGGCCGCAAGGAAAATCGTGAAATCCCCGAAACTAATGTCGACCAGGTCATTCAACAAAAACCAGCCACCAAAACCGATCACCGCTGCGGACAAAAGATTGTAGAGCCCTTCGACAAAACTGCGCCCCTTGGCTCGGGCGATCTCGGTTCTGATCTGGGCCTTCTGAAGAGCCTCCGAGGTTTCACCAAACTGTTGCTGCCGTCTCTCTTCTAATCCAAAGGTTTTGACGACCCGTATTCCTGACATCAACTGTGACAACCCCTCCGTCGTTTCGCCGACGTGTGAGAGTGCGCCCTTGGTTCCCATGCGAACTTTACGCGCCTGCCTGAAGACGGGAATCGTCAACAAGATCAGGAAGGGAATTGTCAGCAGGGTCAATTTCCATGAAGCAAAAAAGGCGAGGGCCAACGAGAAAAGGATCGTCAGAGGGCTTTGAAGGAAATCTCCAAACAACAACTGGATCGAAGACGAAAGCGTATTCACATCACCGACGGTTCTGGAGATGACATCTCCATGGGTTCTCGATTCGTAGAAATCGAGGGACTGTGTCGAGAGTTTTCCAAACAGCTTTTTCCGGATATCGATAATCACCCGAATCCGAACCTCTTGCCCCATGATCGCCCTGTAAAAACCTGAGAACGCCACGGCGAGGGAAATCACGGCAAGAAACACTGCGCAAATCCAAAGCAGATCCGCGGCACCGGAACCGGGTGATCCTGCAACGATCTCCACTTCCACGGGTCCCGCAACTTCGGCACGCCGATAGGGCTCTCCTCTGTTATCAGCGATCCATTCCAGCTTTTCGACAGGCCGAAATCTCAGCAGCACCGACTCCCCGGAAGAAGACGTAGAAAGTCCGCCTCCACCGACCAATACCGCACTCTCGATCAGGGCTTCCCTCACCTGAATCTGCCCCGCTTCGTCACGCTCCGCAGGTATTCCCGAGATGACGACTGATTCAAGAGCAAGCGATGAGACGGTTTCGCTGGGAAGCTGAATCTCACCGGGCATCAGCGGGAGCACCCGGTCTTCAACAAAAGAACTGATTCGCCCACGCTCTTCGCGGTCACCCGGAGAGACGATTCCGTCGATCACCAATCCAATGGTGGCGATCCGAAGACTGTTTGCCCCTGAATAGATCACCAACAGGAACAAAATAAAGATCACGGTCCCCCGATAGGGCCTCACATGACTCAGTAATCTCCAAAGCCCGTGGGTCTTTTCAGGGTCGCTCATGTCTGCTTTTCCCGTATGTATTCCCAGGCTTTTGCCTGTTCAACGAAAAGGTATGCCGCAAGTAAAAATGCGATGACGAATCCAGCCATCCCATCCCTGAAGCCCCGATGCTTAATGTAACGAGTCCAGAAGAATGACGCACTCGCATGAAACCATCGCCACCTTGATTCGGGTAATCGTACTCTCTTGCGCAAGCCTCCCGGTTTGCCACTGGCCAATGTTTCGGCACTCTGTGTCGTATAGCGATTCATGCGCATGAGAAAATCGTGAATCGTCGGATGGGCAAAATGGAGGATCTGGCCCTTCAGCTGACCCACAAGTCCTTCCACATTGGCATCGGCATGAATCTTTCCAGGAGTGTAATGGCCTTTCCCCGCACGGAAGAGACGCAAGTGTTCATCGTCCCAACCACCATGTTTCAGCCAACGCCCAAAAACGTAATGGCGAAATGGAATACGAAAACCGTCCTCTTCAGGGTTGGCCGCAAGCGTTGATTCGATTTCTTCCCTGAGCTCCTGGGTCACTCGTTCATCCATGTCGAGAACGAGCACCCAGCCATCTTCCACAACAGCCAG
>CAJXMG010000034.1 GCA_913056395.1 uncultured bacterium
GGGCTTGGGGAATCGCTCGGGGTGCACGGCCGACCTCACACCAATCGGCATCAAACCCGCTTCCGTGGACCCTTTGCAAATCAGGGATGGCTCTTTCGAGGATTTCTCCATCGGACCTCTCTCCCAGAAGTGGATCCCGGGTCCCCCCCATGAAGACGGTTGCCAGATCCCTTCCCGCTGGGGCCCTCCAGGGGAAAATGGAAGAGGACCAGATCGCTCCGAGGATCTGCAGCGATTGCTGACGGGGAACGAGGAAACCGAAGCCATCCGGCTTGAAACGGCACTTTGAGGCATCGTATGCGATTTGTACGAGCACCATGGAGGCGTATGGAATTGATTCCAGGAGGCCGCTTAGGCGTAAATTATGCGGACGGGCCAATTTTGCGGAGACCGCTGAGGGGGTCGCCAGAATGACTCCGTCAAAGCCATCCGTATCCCCGCTGTACGCCCCCTCCACCGACAAATTCCAGCACTGATTTTTGCGGTACATTTCGGTGACGGTATTGCTTCCCTGATAGGCGTCCCCGAGCCCCCGGGCGAGTGCTTCGGGAAGGGACTGCATTCCGGATTTCAGGGTTCCGGTGCCGCGGAAGGGAACCCCTTTCGGCCTCGATCTCGAAATCAAACCCCTGAAGAGGCTACCGTGTTTGCGCTCCATCTCTGCGACTGCCGGAGCGAAGGAGGCCATCTCGAGATCCTCCGGCACTCCACCACTGATCCCGGCCACCATGGCATCGGCGAGAATCAGGGAAGCTTCCCTCCCCAGCCTTCTATGGAAGAAGTCTTTCACCGACTCCTCTTCTGATCCCCCGTTAGAACGGAAAGGTTCACTGAGAACTCTCAACCAGCCAAGGGGACTGAGAGCTGTAGAGAAGGGTATTCCAAAGGGAGAACCGGGAAGGGCCCGGGCTTTCCCGGCCCGGTAGACATATCTGCGTCGGGCTGCTCCAGCGGCGCTCGTCCATGAATCGGAGATTCCCGCTTCCTCAGCGAGTTGGATCAGCCTGGGACTGGAGGGGAGCACCGAATGGGGGCCCCATTCAAGCAAAAAACCCTCTCGCTCAGTGGTACGAATCCAGCCCCCCGGCCTGGAAGAGGACTCGAAGAGCACCACTTCAACACCGGCTTGCCGGAGTCGCCATGCAGCGGAGAGACCTGCGATCCCCCCGCCGATGACAGCAATCCGTCTGCGGGGATCACTCCCCACGGATCTCCCGAACTACCGCCTGCACGTTGGGGACAGGTGTCGGAGGCAAAATGCCATGCCCCAGATTGAAGACGTGCCCCGGATGATCCTTGAACGCCTCCTGCAGGTTACGCACTCTCTGGAGCAGATCTTCCTGCGGAGCAAAGAGGGCCTGCGGCGGGAGATTGCCTTGCAGAGCACAGCGATCTCCAAAGACCCGGATCGCCTGCTCCGGCGGAATCATTTCATCCAGACCCACCGCCTCGACTCCGACCTCATCGACCATGCGCGCGATCTTCTCGAGGTGACTTCCTGCACCGCGAATAAAGAGAATCCGCGGAACTCCGCAACCATCGAGTCCCTCAAGGATTCTTCGGCAGTAATGGAGAGAGAACTCATCGAAGGCCTGATGGGAGAGCATTCCTCCCCAGGAATCGAAGAGCTGCACGGCGTTTGCACCCGCTGCGATCTGCGCCTTGAGGTATTCGGTGACTGTGTCGGCAATCTTTTCCATCAGGACATGCACATCCGCGGGAGATTCGTAGAGCATCCTTTGAGCGGCGGCAAAAGTTCTGCTGGGAGATCCCTCAAGGGCATAACAGGTCAGGGTCCAGGGAGCTCCCGCAAAACCGAGGACCGGCACCCGACCATTAACATGGCGGTGAACGGTTCGGATCACGTCCATCACAAATCCGGTTTCAGCCACCGGATCCGGAACCCTCAATGCATCGATGTCGGCACGGCTACTCAGGGGATCGGACATGCAGGGTCCACGATCACCGAACTCCACGCCCAGTCCCATCGCCTCCAGGGGCACGAGAATGTCGCTGAAGATGATCACCGCATCCACATTCAGAACCTCCAGGGGTTCGACGGTGACTTCCGCGGCAAGATCGGGATCCTTGCACAGATCGAGAAAGTTCATGCCCTTGCGAATCCGCTGGTAGCCGGGCAGGTATCTTCCTGCCTGACGCATGAACCAGACCGGAGTTCTCTCGGTGGGCTGTCGGCGAAGCTTGCGAATCAGAAGTGAGTTCTCGAGATCCAAGAGTTTTTCCCTTTCCCCAGACCCCCGGCAGGAGGTCTGCCCCATCAATCTTTCAGGTTGGGCCCCATGTTACCAGCAGAAATCGCCGAAACGCACGCCTCATAGAGCCCTTCGAGGTCCGCCGAGGTGGCGACATGTCGCTGCAGGATCCCCGCAGTCTGCATCGCCTCAGCGGTTCTCGCCCCGACGGCAACCCCCGGAATACCGCGAACCCACTCGGCTAACGGGCCGGATTGGGCCAACACCCCCTCCACGGTGGCAGGACTGCTGTAGATCACGCCGCTCCAACTTTCCCGGAGGACTTTCCAGCGGGATATATCCAGATTGGGGACCCTTGTCGATTGACTGACCTCGACCCGCTCACACGGGATACCTCCGTCAATCAGGCCCTGTTGAATCACCGGCAAGCCGGCATCGCTGGTCACGTGGACCGCCGAGTCCACCTTCGGTCCCGAGAGAATCACCCGAACCAGATCATCTGCACCTGTCCCGGGCCCCTGACAGGTGACCGATTGGCCTGCGGCCCTGATCGCTTCAGCAGTGGCTTCACCGACAGCGGCGAACTGCGGTTTCTCTTCTGTGTTCAAGGAGGAGGACAAAGAGTCGGGCAGCAGCGAAAAGAAGTGCCGAACGGTGGTCGCACTGGAAAAGACCCACATGGAAGCGGAGCCGACCGGCTCCCAGTCGATCTCTCCCCTGACCGGGCTCAGTTGGAGAACCGGATCGCAATGAACCTGCGCTCCATGACTTTGCAGAAAGTTTGCCCAGGGTGCGGATCGCTCCGCTGGCCGGGTGAGAATCCACGAACTCCCCTGAAGCGATGAAGACGCCATCACGTATTCAATCCCGCATCCAGTTCGGCGAGGATTTCCTCACCTCCGGTTCTTCGGATCAACGCGGACAGTTTGGTGCCGATCCCGATGGAATCGCTCCTCGGCCCCTCCGCTGACAACCTCACCAGTTTCTCACCGTCGAGAGATCCAAGCACACCGCACAGGCTCAGATGATCTCCGGAAACTCCGGCGATCGCTCCCACTGGCAAGTGACAGCCTCCTCCGAGGCCAGACAGAAGGGCACGCTCCGCAGTCACACACTCGCGAGTTTCCCGGTGATCCAACTTTGAAACGATGCGGACCAGATCTTCATCTCCTTGACGAACTTCCACCGCCAGAGCCCCCTGACCCGGAGCAGGGGTCATCTCCGTCACAGAAATCAGGGCTCGATAATCACTCTGCCGTGAAACCCGGTTCATTCCCGAAGCTGCCAGAATCAACCCAGCGGCACCGTGCTCTCGGTACTTCGCCAGACGGGTGTCGATGTTTCCCCTGATTCCCTCCACCTTCAAATGTGGATGGCGGTGCAGAATCTGGCTCCGTCTACGCAAAGATCCCGTTGCAACCACCGATCCCTCTGGTAAATCCACAAGTGAGGCATGGTCCGCTGAAATCCACGCATCCCTGGGGTCTTCCCTCTCCGGAATCGCCGCAAGAATCAGACCTTCCGGTTGCTGAATCGGCAGATCCTTGAGTGAGTGAACCGCAAGGTCCACGCGACCATCGAGCAACGCTCTCTCCACCTCCGCAGTAAACACTCCCGGTGCTCCCGCTTCATGGAGGGGAGTTTCCTGATCCTGGTCCCCCCCGGTTTCGATCAGAACTTCCTCGATCTCCAATCCCGGTTCGAAAGCTCGCAGTTGATCAGCGACCCAACCTGACTGGGTTCTGGCGAGCAAACTGGCACGGGTTCCCAATCGAATTTTCATGGAGTCTCATCCTCACTCTTCGGATCAATCTGAAAGAAGGACTCCAATCGGGAGAGGAACCCTTTTTCCAACTGTCCAGAAGACTCTTTCAGTTCCTGAGTGGATTTGTGAAGGAGGCGATTGATCACCTTGCGTACCACTTTTTCCATACGCTCAAACTCCTCAGGGCTCAGCTCTTCCTTCATCTGTTCAAGTTCTTTGATACCTGCAGATTCAAGAGCATTTCTCAATGAGCGGATTGCCGGATCCAACCTTCTCGATTCGAGCCAGTTTGCAAACTGCCGCGCCTCATGCTGAACGATCTGCTCTGCTTCGGGAATCGCCTCCCTGCGCTTCTGCAGATTGCCCTCCACGAGGCGAGCCAAGTCATCCAGATTGAACAGGAAAACATCCGCCAATGAACCGGCTTCCTGTTCCACATCCCGAGGAAGACCCAGATCGACAAGGAGCAGAGCTCCCCCTTTTCTCTCCGATTGTGCCTGACGAACCAGTTCAGTCGTGATGATCGGTTCGCTCGCTCCGGTGGAGACCACCACCAGATCAGAAGAGGTCAACACCTGTGGCAACTCATCGAGACCACCCAACTGGGCATCGTATTCCCGGGCCAGATGCTCCGCCCGTTCACGGCTGCGATTGAGAATCCTGAGGCTCTTCGTCGGTTGTCCCTGCAAGTTTTGCAATACCAGCTCAGCGACCTCTCCTGCACCAATAATCGTCACATTTAATTTGGACAAACCACCGAAAATCTTCCTTGCGACTTCCAGCGCTCCGTATGCCACAGAGAGTGCACCATCTCCCAGCGAGGTTTCAGCGCGTACACGCTTTCCACAACGCAGCGCCTTCTCCCACAACTTGAGAATTACAGGTCCGTTGACTCCTGCATCTGCGGAAAGATTCATGGCATTACGAACCTGACCCTGAATTTCTGACTCGCCAACGATCTGGCTTTCCAGACCTGCAGTCACCCTCAGCAATCTCTCTACCGAATGGTGGTGATCGACGATGTTGGGCGGAGGACATAGTGGCAACGTGAAATTTCTTTCCCTCTCCCAGATCTGCAAAACCTCTTCCAGAGAAGTCAGCCCCCTGTGAACATCCGCTGTACCGATGAACAATTCGGTTCGATTGCAGGTGGAAACAAGCAAGGCTTCTTCGATGGAATGCTTGTCTTTCAAATCTTTCAGAAACGTGGTCGCTTCTTCGTCGGTGAAGGCGATCTTCTCCCGCAACTCAATCGGGAAAACCTTGTGGCAGACGGTGAGGCTGTAGATCTTCATGCCGCATGGAATCCATTCAGGGATCCATAAACGATCACAAAGATGACAACCGCAAAGCCAGCGATGGAGAACCATGTCCGCCAAACAGTGACGCTATGGGTCGCTCTGGGGAAGATAGCCAGTATGGAAAAGATCAACCAGGTCAGGAGCGTCGCAAGGCTTTCATACCCCAGTGAACGATCACGATTGGATTCATCCACAAGCAAGAACGCACTCGCAACTGTGATCGTCAAAGTGATCGCAGAGATGACCGTTGCGAGTTTGACCAATCTTGAAAGTGACTCGAGACTCGACAGCTGATTGAACAGAACACCAAACTGCCCTTTTTTTATCGAACGCCTGAGGAGTTCCCAAAGGATTCCATGGATCCCGGCGATCGCCACACCCGCCACTCCGAAAAGGGCAGAGAAAGCATGGAGTGATCGTATGGAATCGAGTACCGGTACCGATTGACCCTCAAAAGTCAGACTGAAAGTAGTCGAGCCCAACTGCAGTAAAAACGCGAGAGACAATCCGTAAAGGAGCGTCGACCGATCCTTGCTGATCACCACCAGAAACCACTGCAAAAACGCGATGAGAAATGCCAATAACGAGAGAGCTTCCCAGCGCGATCCAACCGGGCAGGATCCCACTTCAAATCCACGGGCAAGCACCACAGTAAAATGAAGCATTAAGACGAGATTGAGCCAGAGAAGGCGTGGTTTCGTCTGATCCGCTGTGGATACAGCTTTTCTGGCATGCAACAACTCACTCGTGATCAGCGAACCGTAAAACACGGTTAGCAGAATCACGATGATGTTGGTCAAAGCACCGAATGAATCAGGAGTCAACCGTCGTTCCTATCGGACGGAACACCATTTCAACTGGTGAGAGCGGAAATGATCTCCTCGTCGAGTCCAGGGAAGGAGTTCATGTACTCGACACGCTCCTTCTGGATCCTGCTGACATGGTCCCCGTATTCGTCACCCCTGCCCTGCTCAGCGTAGAGAACTCTGGGCTGAAGGATTCCGATGTCCTCAGCGGGAATTCCCGGAACTGCACTGGCTACCTGGTAACCGAAATCAGGGTCGGCTTCCCAGGTAATGGTGTTCTCCGCAATGCCTTTGACGATGGCACTGGAGTGAGGAATGCGCACCTTTTTCGAGCGATCGTCGGTGGCGGGTCCACCCACTCGCCCGGTGTTCATCAGGTAGACTTCCAGCGGCTGCTCCTTGAGGAGCTCAAGGAAGCGGTTGCCCTGCTGGGCATGAAGCAGCGGGAAGAAAGGATTCGTTCCCGGAACGCGCAGGAATTTGCCTGCCTCGTCTTTTCCGCCAGCACTGGTTCCCTGAGTTTCACCGAGCATGAAGTAGGCTGCGGCCTGCTTGTTGTCCAGTTTGCAAACTCCAGGGATGATGTTTTCGTTGCAGTTGAGGATGAGCAAGAAATCCGCCTTGGGAACTTCCCGGGCATCGATGGCACCGTCCACATCCTGCATGCGGATCACCGCACGACCATTCTGGGTGTAGGACTCGTCGAAGAAATCGACACTTCCATCATCCTTTTGTGCCACATTCTCAAGGTAAGACTCATGACGACAAACGGCGGCGTGAATCGTCGGCTCATCTTCTACTGAGAGTGCAAAGGTCTTGGCGAAACAACCATTCTCGGTGGACTGGATCACTCCATCCGGCATCCATGCCACAAAGTCATCCTGAACCGGTCCCGAACCGTTCTGGCGGGTGAAGGTCGTGGTCGTCTTGCCTGTGCCGCTGAGTCCGACGATCAGGGCGCACTTGGACTCATCTCCTACGGGGATCACCTTGCAGCCGGCGTGAAGGGGCAGGCCTCCCTGGTTGTAGACCATGGCATTCCACATGCGCAGGCCACCCTTTTTCGACTCACCGAAGTAGTCGGAGTTCATCACCCGGGTCACACCGGCCTCAAGATCAACGGTGATGACGCGATCATCCGGGTAACCCTCTGCCTTGACGCTGGGGGTGTAAACCACAGTCAGAGTCGGGCTCCAGTCATCTCCCTCGTCACCATCGAGAGGGTAGTAGAGGAGGTTTTGCATTCCCGCAATGTTGGCGTGGGCTTTTTCAATCCACAGACGGGCGGAAGTGCGGTACTGGGGGTGGTTACCGATGTATCCATCCACACAGATCATCTCTGCTTCACGAATGAAATCATCCTGCATAGCAGCAAGGCGATCCGCTTCCTCACGGGTGACGCATTGGTCACTGTGGCGAGTCGGATCATCGTCGATCACGTAAGTGGACTTTTTGGAGCGCGAGTCGACCTTTGCGTGAACGTTGTAGTTGTCGAAGGAAGTGTGAAAGGCATTCGGCATTTCCGCCGTCAATGCCCGCAACTCTTCTGCAGTGGGTCTGAAGATTGTGACCTTGGGTTCGATTTTGAATTCGTTCAAGGTGGACATGCCTCTCCTTTACCTTCCCTATGGCAGGGATCGACCTCTTTGGGAGGGATCCTCTGGCAATGATTCCGCTCTAGGCTCAACTGCCCCGGGCGGAAGCGACTTCAACTCAACCGCAGGATACCTGCTTCCCCATTTGAGCGGGGTAATTCCGGCAAGTGCGGCTCTCCGATATCCCTTTATCTTCCCCATGGATGACCGCTGTTGCGAGTAAATCCGCCCAGTTTTGGTCAGCTCACCCAAGGAGTATCTGGACAGTGCTCATCGGCCATTGAAGCCGTTTCCGGGTCTACCTGCGATTTATTGCAGGATTTTTTGAGGACCGTCAAAGCTTCCTCGAGAGATTCCCACTGGCCCTTCAGGCGCGAATCCTTGCGGCCTACCGGCGGAAAGTCGACCTTCCAGGCGACTTTTCCCTTGCCGAGAGAGACGGCGATCACTTTCAAACCGTTTTCTGCATGACTGGTCATCGTGGGGCTCCTCCCGTTGCCGATTCCGTGGCTCCAACCGTGGGTTTCTGATCCTCACAGCCGGTCTCCAGTATGTCTCCACTCATCCTAAACAGGTCAGCCCCACCATTGAAGTCATTCCGAAGCCTTGCCCAAAGGTGGCTCAGACCGCAACATCCTGAACGTGGAGCAGGAGAGAAGCATGCAACCTCACAGGGCCATTATCCTCGATCTGGACGGTACATTGGTTTCCGATGACGGGATCATCCACCCCCACACCCGTGCAGCCCTGCACAGAATTCATAACCAGGGAATCCGGGTCATGGTCGCCACTGGCAGATCTGAAAAATCCGCAGCACCGACCATCGACGATCTTGGCATTCACTTGCCCACCATCATTTATAACGGGGCCGCTCTCTGGTGCCCCAAAGATCGCAGGTTGATCCGCGAACGCCTGATCGATGCGGAACAACTCGACGTCATTCTGGATTTCGCTCACAGGGAAGACCTGATGCCTGTCGTGATGTGTGCACAGACAAAGCGGGCATTCACCGCAAGACCCCAGGTTCTTGAATTTCCATTGCATGACATGACTCACATCGACCTCGTCAGCGAGTCGGAGCTGCGCCTCGAAAAACCGATCCGTCTCTCCGTTTTCTCAGAACGCCACGAAAATGCCGCAGAGTTTGCAGAAGAAATCAGGGAGATTCATGACGCCGATGCCTACATGACATGGTTTCCCTTGAGCCTGTTGCCAGAACTCCGGGATAGTCCCCTCAAGGTCGTCGATATCCAACCCCCCTGCGAAGGCAAGAAAGAAGCGCTGATCTATCTTCAAGAGGAGGAAGGGATTTCTCCGGAGGAGGTGGTGGCCATCGGAGATGCCACCAATGATCTGCCGATGGTAACGGAGGCTGGGCTCGGAGTGGCGATGGGTAATGCCATGGACGAACTGAAATCTGCCGCAGACAGGATCATCGGCAGCAATGAGACCGGAACGATCGGCGAGCTCGTCGACGAACTTTGGCCTGTGGATTCCTTTTCCTGAGCTAAAACAGGATCAGTGCTCGTCCCCCTTGTAGAGGCTGGCCACTTGTTCGGCGTACCCATTATAGAGCAGAGTCGGTCGACGCTTGCCGGTTCCGATATCTCTCTCCATCGCCTGGCTCCAGCGTGGGTGCGGCTTTGAAGGGTCGACATTCGAGTAGAACCCATACTCATTCGGAATCGCAGAGTTCCAGAAAGTGCTCGGCTTCTCCTCAGTGAACTCGATCCGCACGATGGACTTTGGTGACTTGTAACCATATTTCCACGGAACGATCACACGCCAGGGAGCTCCGAACTGCATCGGCAGCGCATGACCGAAGATACCCACGCAGACCATCGCCAGATCATGACGCGCCTCATCGAGACGGAGAGCTTCGAAGTAAGGCCATGGCCACTGCGGGTCTGATTGTCCTGGAAGCCGATCTTTATCGAGGATCGAAACAAACTTGATGTACTTGGCTTTGCCCAGTGGCTTGCAACGATCGATCAGCTTGCTCAAGGGGTAACCGGTCCAAGGAACCTGCATTGCCCACGTCTCGACACAGCGAAAGCGATAGGTGCGCTCTTCCAGAGGGGCTAATTTGAGAAGGTCTTCCAGGTCGAGGGTGAACTCTTTCTCGACTGCCCCTCCCACCTCTATCTTCCAGGGCGTCGCCTTGAATCCCCTGGCCATTTGCCACACCCGATTCTTGACCGTCGTAAACTCATAGAAGTTGTTGTAGGTGGAAGCCACTTTCTCTTCTGTCAGGGTCCTCGGTGCAATCGAGTAGGCTGCAGACTTTTTGGCAGGAAACAGGTCTGAGTGCAGATCTCCAATTGCCGGCTTGAATGCCTCCTTGACTGCTTCATCGTCGAGCAGAAGTGAACCGTTCATGCCGCGAAGGAAACCGGGAACCGAGAGAGCGGTCAATCCGGCTGCTCCATATCCGAGACCACGAAGAATATCGCGGCGATTCAGATAATTGGATTCGGAGATTTCTTCTTCCGGCTTATTTAGGTGATCCATGGGTACCCCTCCGATTTGTGGACGCTTTTAGCCTATCCCTGCCTTCGGCAGTGACAAGGACGAAAGAGAATGGCAGACAGTTCCCTGAACAATTCAGGGCTGATTCTCTCCCCAATTGAGCCACGCCGTCTCCACCCTGCTGCGGTTTCCTTCGTCAAAGACGGTATAGGCGACGAGAGCCTGCTGACTTCCGGGAATCTGTTCGATCTGTGGAAAGCCACTTTTCCTGCCCGCTATAGTCTCCGCCACCACCCACCGACTTTCGGTCAATGATCCCAGCTTCCAGGGTCTGACTGAAATCTGTGCCTTGCCAGCCACCTCTTCCATCCAGCAGACTAAAAAGCGATCGTCGGCACTTTGACAGACATCCACTCTTCCCAGAGGGTTGCCTGCATCGACTCTTTGCAACTCTCCATACTGCCCTTTGGTAGAGTCCATGCTTCGCAGATAGACGGCCCCCCGATCTTTCGCTGTCATACTTTCCGATTCGGTATACCAGACTGAAACCCACTGTTTGCCATCGCCTGCGACCGCAGGGCCATTCACGGGACAACCAGGCTGGATCCACTGGTCGTCATGAACCAAGGAAGAAGTGACAGGTTTTCCATCGGTGACACCCTGTTCGATCCAGGCGATATCCCTGACTTCCATGTGGTCTCTGTCGCGGTAAAAGGTCACAACGCCACCTTTGCCAACCACCGCATCCACTGGGCAACAATCACAGACCGATTCGTCGAGAAGAATCTCATCTGTCATCGTTCCATCCGCAGAAAGGAATCGTGAGCGCAAGGTCATCGGCTTGCCCTTCAGCGTTTCACGGCCATCGAGCCAAGCCAGATGAAAACGGTCGCCAAGTGATTTCAGGGAGAGGAAACCATGCTCCGAAGGTGATAGGTCAGAATGGGGAATCACCGGGTCACTCCAGCTTTCGCCCCCATCCCTGGAGAGGGAGATCTTGATTCCATAGGCATAGGTATCTGAGGAGATCTTGTCGAGCCAATGAACCGCCAGAGTCCCGTCATCCAGAACTGCCATCGTCGGATAATCGGCCCAGTTGACGAACCATGTTTTCCCACGAACGATTTCCCGTGGATCGGACCAATGATCACCCAGCCACCTGGCAAACTTCAAAACAGCGGTTCCGTCCTCTTCGCGGTCGACCCACGAAATCAGCGGGATTCCGGAGTGATTCAGGGTCAGGGAAGGCAAGGCTCCACCGGGAAGGCAGGGGACTTCGACCCTCTGTACCTTTACCGATCCGACTCCATCCCGATCGCCCCCGAAATTCCATACGATGATCACAACAAAGATCGGTATCCAAAGTGAAGAAATCAGAAGTTTAAAACCCTGCCGCATGGCCATCCTTTCTCGACTCACTTGCTCCAACCCACGTGCCATGTTCGAGGTCGCGCATCACAGCCTGGTAACCACCAAAGAGTCCCCGCTTTTTGGAA
The DNA here is from genome assembly GCA_913056395.1 of uncultured bacterium. GTDB lineage: Bacteria > Planctomycetota > UBA8108 > UBA1146 > UBA1146 > UBA12191. The sequence goes on from CAJXMG010000034.1 coordinate 11,646, forward strand.
ATCACGTGCCCCCGTTTTTCCAACTCGGCGACCACTTCTGCAGAGACCCCGCTTTCGATGGCCACCTCTCCACCATCCTTCATGACAAAACCAGTGGGCTGTGAAGAACCGACGTGGACGACCCGTGGGGCGTCCCCCGCCTCTTGCAAATTCATGTCGAAATCGATCATGTTCATCAAGACCCAAGCTTGAGCCTGGGGCTGGGTCGCCCCTCCCATCACTCCAAAAGAAAGCCAGGGCTTTCCATCCCGGAAGGCAAAGCCGGGAATGATGGTATGAAAAGGACGCTTTCCAGGCTCGTAGACGTTGGCGTGCTCTTTATCCAGAGAGAACAGTTCACCCCTGTCTTGCAAGCCGAACCCAAGTCCCGGAGGGCATACACCGCTGCCGATCCCCCGATAGTTACTTTGGATCAGGGAGATCATGTTTCCATCCGAATCCGCTACGGAGAGGTAAACCGTATCCCCGTCCCGGGTTTGTGCCCTGCCGGTGTCGATGGAAAGGGCAGCCTTCTCTGCAGAGATGGCACTTCTCTGAAGTTCAGCTCTCTCTTTGGAGATGAGATCCCTGATCGGCACCTTGTGAAAATCCGGATCGACGTAATCCCGGGCGCGATCCTCGAAGACCTGTTTTTTTGCTTCGATAAAATGGTGCAACAACTCACTGCTGCCGAAGCCCCACTCCCTTACTGGATATCCCTCCATGATGTTGAGGATCTGCAAGACAGCGAGACCTTGCCCGTTGGGAGGTAACTGCCACACGTCTACACCGCGATAGTTGGTGCTCACCGGCTCGACCCACTCTCCCCGGTGGGAAGTAAGGTCCTCTACAGTCAGATATCCGCCGTGCTCCTGAACAAAGCGGGCCATCCTCTCGGCCACGTCACCTTCGTAGAAACCGGCACGACCCTCTTTGGCAATCCGCTCGTAACTCTGTGCGAGGTCGGGGTTCTTCCAAAGCTCTCCTTCCACAGGAGCACGGCCATTGCGGGTGAATGTCTCCATGAACCCTGGCTGTGGCTCGAGTTTGCGAACACTAGCCTGCCAGTAATAAGCGATCACCTGCGAGACAGGGAATCCCTCGCGGGCATGCCGAATCGCCGGCTCCAGTACTTTTTCAAGGGGTAACTTGCCAAACTTTTCATGAAGACTGATCCAACCATCCACGCAACCCGGAACAGAGATGGGCAGGGTTCCATGGGCGGGAATCTCATCCAGACCGCGATCGGAGAGTTCCTCCTTCAACTTTTCCAGAGTCAGGCTTTTGGGCGATCTTCCGGATCCGTTGTATCCGTGCAGTTTGCCCTCTTTCGCATCCCAGACGATGGCGAACAGATCCCCACCGATGCCGCAGCCGGTCGGCTCCATCAATCCGAGGCAGGCATTGGCAGCGATGGCAGCATCGATGGCATTGCCCCCGGCCTTGAGAATGTCGAGGGCCGCATCCGTGGCCAACGGCTGACTCGTCGCTGCCATGCCATTTTTGGCCAGAGCAGGAGAACGGGTCGCCAGAGGCAGTCCGAAAACCCGATCACCCCCGCCACAGACCCGGGCACTGACCAGCAGAAAGACCATCACCAAAAGTATCAGTTTCATTTCAACCCCGTTTCGCCCGCGCATCGTATCCACCCCTCCGAACCAGAGGTAGTTGCCATTCTTTCCCGTACAGATTTCAGGAGCGGGAGGACCGCTGTGCTCCTGCTTCTTTACTCTCTGCCTGCGTAGTGTGGGTACCCCTCGAAGCGGTGGCGGATATACTTCCGGAAATTGACAGCAGGGAGAACACGATGAACGTCGATGGCAGTGAATCACTCAACGAGGGCGCCGGTCACGGTAATCAGTCCCTCTTCGACCGCGCAAAAAAGCTGATTCCCGGGGGGGTCAACAGCCCGGTCCGCGCCTTTGGATCTGTGGGGGGAACTCCCCGCTTCATCCGTTCCGCCAAGGGCTGTCGGATCCGCGACGAAGACAACCGGGAGTACATCGACTTCGTCGGCTCCTGGGGACCGATGATTCTGGGCCATGCCCATCCGGAAATTCTGGAGGCGATCGCCAAGACCGCTGTCCATGGCACCTCCTTTGGTGCTCCCACTGCTGCAGAGGTAGAAATCGCGGAGCTGATCGTCGATATGGTTCCATCGGCAGAAATGGCGCGCCTAACCTCCAGTGGAACCGAAGCGACGATGTCCGCATTGCGATTGGCACGGGGAATCACCGGCCGATCACTCTTCATCAAGTTTGAGGGCTGCTATCACGGACACGGCGATTCTTTCCTCGTGGCCGCAGGATCCGGTGCAGCAACCCATGGCCATCCGTCGAGCCCGGGAGTTCCCGAGGCCACTGCCAACTTGACTCTGGTTGCCCCCTTCAACGATCTCGCCGCAGTGGAATCGCTCATGCAGGAACACGGATCGGATGTGGCGGCCATCTTCGTCGAGCCGATCGCAGGCAACATGGGCTGCGTTCCGCCCGTTGAGGGATTCCTTGAGGGACTGAGAACACTTTGTGACAAACATGGATCCCTGCTCGTCTTTGACGAGGTCATGACCGGCTTCAGGGTCAGCCCCCATTGCGCGCAAGGCCTGCTGGGGGTCACTCCCGACCTGACCACCCTGGGCAAAATTGTCGGCGGTGGCATGCCCATGGGGGTCGTCTGCGGCCCGCAGAAATACATGGAACATTTCTCTCCGACTGGTGCGGTCTATCAGGCGGGAACCCTCAGCGGCAATCCCCTGTCGGTGGCCGCCGGAATCGCCCTGCTCAAGCGGTTGCGCAGTGATTCAGACGAGATCTACAGCACTCTGGATCAGCGTTCAGCCCAACTGCACCAGCTTTGGAAAGGAGCTTTGGACCAGCATGGCATCCCCCACTCATGGCATCGGGTTGGATCGATGTTTGGCCTCTTCTTCACTGCAGATACGGTGAACAACTTTCATGATGCCTCCCAGGGAGACGTGGAAATGTTCAAGAAGTTCTTCCACGGCTTGCTCGCCGAGGGTGTGGCCATCGCCCCCTCCTCGTATGAAGCCGGTTTTGTCTCACTCGCACATACCGCCGAAGATATCGAGTTCACTGCTGAGGCCATCGGCAAACTGAAACTTTGAAGCAATGCGATACAACTCGCCAAGATACACACGAAAAAAGGCCGCTCGATCATCGATCGAGCGGCCTTCTTTTTTCGAAATCAGTGATTTCTACAGATCGTCGGCGTCGCCGTCACATCCCAGTCCGTCGCCCGGGGTCGGGTCGAGGTCCGCACTCGGGAAGGGTGCCAGCGGAGCCGGGCCCTCGAGGAAGCGGTAGTTGAAGATGTAGATCATGTCGGCGGCGTCGATGGCACCGTCGTCATTGGAGTCACAGGCGTCGTCGCAGACCGGATCCGGACCACCCTGGAAGAGGTAGTTGATACCGAACACACCGTCCGCAATGTTCACGGTTCCGTCACTGTTGCAGTCAGAGCGCAGGAACTGGTTGAAGTTCACCACGGTCAGGGAACCGTCGATCAGGGTCGGGGTCTCCAGGCTGGACTGACCAGCAACGAAGAGGAGATCCTGAGCCGGGCTACCCGCTGTGGCCGGGAAGGTCATGGCGGAAGTACCCTCGGCGTCGGTGTTCCAGGTCACGGTGAAGAGGTCGGTAGAGGCACCAGCCGGAATCAGTCCGTCCAGGGGAGGAGTGATGTCCGCAAGGCCGCCGACAACAATCTCACCACCATTGCCGGTGAAGTCCTGAACCAGGAAGGTCTCGAAGGCGAAATCGGCGTCGACAGAAGCCGCAGAAACGACGGTGTTGTCGTATCCAAGGTTGATCTGGACGGCGTCGATGGCCGGGTAGTTGACGTTGTTGAAGCTCACGGTAGTGGTTGCGGCGTCACCGAGGACGGCGGTCCCACTGGAGGCACTCAACTGGTTCGGGTTGATCACGTCGATCAATCCACCAGTGGTGGCGGGAGCAAGGCTGGCTCCGCCGACCACGACCACGGTGTTCACCGGGGGAGCACCCAGGGATCCGCAGTAGTCGATGGTGGTGTCAGAGGATCCTGCGATCGTGTAGTCGATCGTCAGCATCTCGAAACCGGAGGTGTCTCCGATCACGGCACAACCGGTGAAGCAGAGCACCACACCCTGTGTGGCTCCGTCAGCGAAAGTGCTGATCTGGTTGAAGTCAGGAGCAGATCCGTTCTTGGCGGTCTCCGTGTCGGCACCGCTGGCGGCACCATCGACGGTCAGGGCTGCAGGGTCACTGCAGACACCGAAGGACCAACCCTGAATGTCTCCACCACCGGCGTTATCCAAAAGCGCAGCAGAGGTGAAGCTGTCACCTGCAGCACCGGCACCGCCAGTCAGGCTGAACTGAAATGCACTACCGCCCGCAATAGCAACTGCAGGCACAAAAGAAACTGCCATTGCAATGGTCAGCATGATCATCATTGATCGAAGCATAATCGTGTGTTCCTTTCGGTCTCACTCCAGGGCTGGTCGCCCCGACACACCCCATTAAAGTTGTCTTGTTTTTCTAGACCCTGATAAACCGCACCGACACACCTCGTCGGATAAATCGCTAACAGGGTTCAAGTTTAAAGCGTCTATACCTGTCCAAGTCTGGCGAGAAGAAAATGAAGTGCACGCCGGGTGACCAAAAGTCTCCACGACGCACACCTTCCCACCTCCTCGAGGCTCTCGACCGTCAGGGAAAGCCCCAATCGACCTCAGAATGACACGGGCAAAGTTCCCATAACGGAAACCCGCAATATGTCGTCTTTTGATCAAATTCTCGAGCCCGAGCAACTTCGATTGTATCGACTTATCGGTCCTTGCCAACCACCCGACAAGAAAGTTGCCTGACCTGCCTCTTATGACAAACAGGGCTTAACTGGAAGGCTTTATACCCTTGGGAACAGTCATGACAAAGAACACCACTCCGGGTTCAAAGGAGTGAGGAGTGAGGGACCCGGAAGAGGTTCAAAATAGTGGCCACGACTGTTCCCAAGAGTGTCCAGTTCCAATGATAGGCCCAATTCGGGAAAATTGGGTCATTGGGGACGGGACACTTTGTAAACCATTTTGTATACCTTGTCAATCTGTTAACTACCGAGATATTCCAGCAGGTCGCGAATCTCCTCCGGCTCGAGAATCCAGTGCACTTCAGGCATCGCGGAAAGGCCATTTTCTGCACTGTACCCCTCGGTAATTTCTGCGGATGGATCGACGATGCTTTGCAAGATATGACGCCGGTCCCGGCGATCCTTGAGTCCGTCCAGATTGGGACCTGAAACTCCCCCATTTCCATCTCTTTGGTGACACCGAAGACACTGTGCAGTCGGGTGCTCGGAAAAAACCTTCTGCCCCCTGGCTGCACTGCCCCCCGCCAGCGCCCAGAGATGATCAGCAACCCGATCCTCACCGGTCCCCATTCTTTTGGAGAGTGCTCGCTCCAGCAAAGAATCGGAGCCGGACTCTTCACAGGCTCTCAATACATCGAGAGTCAGTTCCGGTTTCACTTCTCCCTGATCGAGACGATCCAGCTGTCGTACCAACCAGTCGACCACTTCGGCCTTGTCAGAATACTGCTGTGCCAGACGCCGAATCGCCAACTGACGCAGCGACCACTCTCCACCCTGCTCGAAGGTGTTCATCAGAAAAGCCGGTCGGTCTGATTCCGCCTGCATTGCTTCACCCATTCTCAGTTGCAGACTGGCTTCACCTTTTCCAGCGAGGGGTTTCAGAATCTCTTCCAACTCTTCCGCTGAGATTGCGGACTGCAACTGCTCGAGAGCCTGAACCCTGAATTCGGCGGGCTGCTCCGCTGACTCGAGTACCGTTCTGTTGATGGTTGGGTCCAACTCAATCCCGTGAACCAGAGCCGCTTTCAATGCCGCTCCCTTCAAGGAACCGGTCGTCAGCAATTGGCTCAAGGGGGCTTCCAGCACTTCACGGGGAATGAAGTCCTGGGGACGCTGTTCGGGCTCCACCGGCCTCACCAACCCTCTGACTCCCTCTCTGGAAGGAGGGGAATTCCATTCGGCGACAGCCTCCAATGCCAATCGACGCAAACCGTCGGGAGCCTCCGTCCGGCCAGCGAATTCGACCAGTGCGACGAGATGTCGGGCCCCACCATGACGCTGGGCGGCATCGATCACCCTTCTGCCTGTGGGCCAGATCCAATCACCCATGGCTACCACTTCTTTCGCAGGCATCTTCGACCACCGAATCAGCAGATCCGCCAGAGGGGTCATCGCCTCCGTGCAATTCAGATCGTGAATAGCCCGGGCTGCCTCTGCCACAATCTCCGGATCTGCGTCGTTGAGGAAAAAGGCCAGTGAAGAAGCCACCGGTCTGGCAAGAGTGGGACCCGTTTCATTCAACTTGTAACGCAATCCCGATTGCAGAAGAGCTGCCTGGTCAAAGGGCTCAGTGCGCTCAGTCGCAGCGACATCAACATTGCCCTGCTTTCCTGAAAAGAGCCACCAGGGGTGATGTTTTTTGCGAAGTGCCAGCAGAGCCAACATTCTTCGTTCCTTTGAAGAGTCTCTCGACAAGCCTTCCAGCAGAAGCTCAGCCTCTGTACAGGATCCCGCCAGAGCCATCACTGCGGAATGATGAAGAACCGGGTCGTCGGCGGCGGCCTCCAGACCGATTCTGAAAAAATCCTCGCGAGCTTCGGGGGTACCTAATTTTGCGAGTGCCAATGCGGCTGAAGATTGAACTCTGGGAGAAGGATCCTCCAGCAACCGAATCAAGACGGACTTTCCGCGGACTCCTGCCCCATCTCCCAACACCCGTGCCAATTGACGACGGATCTCCTCATCGGGGTCACCCTCCAGAGGAGCCAGTGACAGTAACCGTTGCCCCTGGTCATCCGGGTTTTGACGGGTCCATTGTTCCAATCCCCAAAGTGCATGGATTCTGCCCAGTGAATTCTCGGAGCCCGATTGCCCGCTCCTTGCGATGGAGACCAGAAGATCCGCTTCCTTTTCGCCTCCGGAGGCGAGGTGACTCTGGATACGCTGACGAACCCGGCGATCTGCAGAACCCAACCAATTTTCGAGAGTGACCGCCCCCGCCAAATTGTCCGCAGCAAATGAATCCAGATCATTGCGTGTCAGCAGATCCTGAACACCCATTTCAACAGGCGGGCGCAATCCTTCCGAATCGGTGAACTCAAAAAGTCGCCCGCGGTCGGTCGAAACCCAACCGCCCCCCCAAGCAGAAATCCACAAGGCTCCATTCGGGGTGAAATCGACATCTGTACACAGGACTCCCTCGATAAACTTTTCCTTTTCCGAGAGTCGATATCCCGCTCCGTCCGGTTCGAGGCGGAACCTCCACAAGAGAGATGCCGCCGGGTCACCACGGAAATCACACATGAAGAAACTTCCCGCCAAATCGGAGCGGAAGCCTGTTCCCGGATGGTAAACCAGGCCCGAGGGGCCACTCCCCAAGTGGGTAATCGGAGGCGATGCCCAGCGAGGCCGGAGTGGGTGCTCCACCTGCCAGATGCCTTCCTGATTCCACGGTCCCCTTTGATTACTGCCTTCCAGAGTCTGGTACTCCATACGCCAACCGGTCTCCCCACCCGGCAAGATCTGAACGATGCGTGCCTGATCTCCGGCGTCGGAATTGTTGTCTCCGGTGAAAAGATCTCCGAAGTCATTGAAGGCGAGTTCCTGGGGATTGCGCAATCCCACATGCACCACTTCGAGCGCAGAGCCATCCGGCTCGCACCGAAAAACAGCACCTGAACCGGCATCGTGCAACAGTCTCCCGTCTGCGGTTTGCAGATAAAAACCCCGGTCACCGATGGAGAAGTAAATGCGCCCATCCGGGCCGCGGACCAGCCCGTGCATATCGTGGCCCCGCAAGGCGATGCGAACACCAAAACCCCTTTGTGCGGACCTTCGTGATTCCGCCTGGCCATCCTGATTCTCGTCGGTGGCAATCCACAAATGGGGAATATTGGTGATCCAGGCTGTGCCTTCATCGACGAGAACACCCGCAAGTGTTCCATCCAAGGGCTCTGCAAAAGGATCGGTGAAAGGCTTCACCGTATCCATGATGCCATCCCCATCTTCATCGCTCAGGCAGGTCAGCCGATCCTCGCGTGCGCTGTAATATCCCATACCGTCCTGGCGACGATCCTTGTGTTTTTCATACATGGCGAGGCGGTCATCCACCGTCTGCAGAGCCAGATCATCCTGCAGCCAGAACGGACTGGAGCGGTTGTCTTCAACGCCGTATTCCTGGCGCTCCGATTCACAAACATAGGCCCTTCCCTGATGGTCAACGGCAAAAGCCACCGGATCCCTGACGAGGGGACCCGCTGCAATGATGCGTTTGGAGACCCCTTCCGGAGTTTTAATTCTCTCAAGGGCCTCCTGTGCTCCTTTGGGCCAGGACTGGTGGGCAGAATCTGCAGCAACATCGGTGGAACCATCCTGACAAAACGCCAGCAAGGACATGATGAGAATCCAATTGGTGAGCATGCTTCCTCCGGATCAGCAGATTAAGGAGCATGCAGATTAAACGAGGAGATGGGGACTTCGATCAAAAAAATGCGGCTCCGATGGGAATCCCATCGGAGCCGCAAATCCAGATCTCAGAAATGATCAGGGGCAGACGCCGTAGCTCTCGCAACCCAGATCATCTTCGGTCATGTCGACTCCACAACTGTCGAAGGGTGCTGCCGGAGCAGGACCGCCCGAGAAGAGGTGGGAGAAGTGGTAAATCGCATCCGCGATTGAGATCATGCCGTCGTCATTCTCATCCAGAGAATCGAGACAGGTCGGATCGGTCATGGCACCACCAAAGATGTACTGGAGGATTCCAATCGCGTCAGAAATGTCGTAGGCACCGTCATTGTTGGTGTCACCGCGAACGAAGGACACTCCGCACTCATTGACAGTGATCTGGAAGCTGACCTCCGTCACAAATCCAACTGCGTCGGTAGCGATAACGGTCACGGTGTGCGTTCCCACCTCGAACTCAGTTCCAGACACATGCGAACTGGTAATCGAACCGCCGTCACAGTTGTCAGAGATTTCCGGAGCCTGCCAGGTCACGATCGCCGTGCAGGTTGACGGATCCGGCTCGGCAAAGATATGAGCCGGAAGGTTGATCACCTGCGGAGCCTCGTTATCGATGACATTGATCGTGATCGAGGTCGTGTTTGCGTTGCCTTCACTGTCGATGGCCACGTAGTTGACCACTGTTTCACCCAGCGGCAGGAAATCACCCTGCTCAACGGTGGACTGCAGACTGGCAACTTCGCAGTTGTCGACCACCGTCGGCTCAGGCCAGAAAGCATTTGCGCCACAAAGACCCGGATAGTTGTTCAACTCAACGTAGGAAACCACGTTCAGGAACTGGGGACCATCCTTGTCCACAACATTGACCGTGAAGCTCTGTGTTGAAGTGTTGCCGTAGAAATCGGTCGCTGAATAAGTGACTTCAGTGATACCTGGTCCAAAGAAAGAACCGCTGTTGTGAGAAATACTGATGGGCATCAGATCACTGCAGTCCTCAATGGTCGGCTCAATCCATGAATGGATTGCTCCGCAGGAATCGAAGTCATTGGTCAAAATCACATTTTCGGGCATGTTACTGATGGTTGGTGCTTCAGCGTCGGCAACATTGACGAAGAAGGAAGAACTGGAAGAGTTACCAGCACTGTCCGTCGCTGTGTAAGTGATGGTGTTCAAACCAATCGGAATCAGATCACCAGAACTGAAAGTGCTGGTAAGAGTGACATCCGAACAGTCAGAAGTAACAGGCGGATTCCAGGACATCGGAACTCCGCACTGTCCGGCCAACGCTGTTCCCACAAGGTCTGTGGGCATGTCACTGATCGTCGGCGGCTCGATATCGACAATACTGATCGTCACCAACTGTGCATGTTCATTGCCGCTGGCATCCGTTGCGGTGAAGACCACTGTGTGATCTCCGATAGCAAACACAGATCCAGAATCGTGGCTGGAAGTTACGGTGACGTCTGCAGCTGCGCTACAGAGATCCGCCGCCGTGGGCATCGGCCATGTCGCCGTTCCCTCACAGGTACCCAAAGTACTTGAGAAGGACATCGTCGCCGGAAGATTGGTGAAGAAAGGTGATTCCGTATCCTCAACAATCACCTCAAAGCTGGACTGACTGCTATTGCCCCATTCATCCATTGCGGTGTAGGTAACAGTGGTACTTCCCAGTGCAAACATTTGACCGCTGTTGTAGTCAGAAGTGATAAAGGAACCCGAGCAATCTTCCGTGGAAGGGGTCTCCCAGGTTGCCGGGCCAGAACAGTTACCAGCAACATTGGAAACCGTCACGGTTCCAGGCAGATTGATGATCGTCGGAGCCTCTGTGTCCTGAACCTCAACAAGGAAACTGGCTACAGACTCAAGACCACTGTTGTCGATCACGCTGTAGAAGACAGTGGTGGTTCCCACCGGGAACTCGGACCCCGAGGGGATCGAGGGCGTGATGGAAGCGATTCCGGAACAGTCGGTTCCACCCGGTGCAGACCAGGTGGCCACTCCGGTGCACAGGCCCGGGCTGTTTTGGACGATCACCGTATCCGGCATATTTGCGATTTGCGGTGCTTCCTGATCGATCACTGTCACATTGAACGATGCCTGCGAGGAATTTCCTGCAGCATCCGTGGCTGTGTAGATCACTTCGGTCGTACCGATATCGAAAAGGCTTCCGGAAAGATGCGAGGAACTCAAGTCAGCAGATACACAATCTGTGGCCTGTGGTTCACCCCAAGTGGCTGCTGCCTGACAAGATCCCAGATCTGCGGTCACCGTGATATCGGTGGGTATATCAATGATCTGCGGACTTTCACCGTCCAGCACTGTAACCAGGAAACTGGCGGTCGACTGGTTACCTTCTGTATCAATCGAAGTGTAGACCACCTCAGTGACACCCGTAGTGAACAACTCTCCAGAAGCATGAGTGGAAGTCATACTGCTGAAAGTGCAATCACTAGTCGATGGTTCACCCCACACCACGTTAACCCCACACATAGAGGTGGTGTTAGTCACCGTAACGTCCTGAGGCATATTCGAAATCGTAGGCGCCTCACCGTCGGAAACGACAACCAAGAAGGATCCAGCTGTGCTGTTGCCCGAACTATCAGAGAACGTGTAGGTAATGATGTGAGATCCGATATGCAACTCCGCACCATTCGCAATATCACTAGTGGCGGTGACCTGCCCGCAATCGCTTGCGACAGGCTCCGGCCATGTAACGACTGCGCTGCATGAATCGATCGGCGTCGAGACATGTACTGTCTCGGGAAGCTGCTCAACTGTTGGATCAGTAGTATCGAGAACTATCACAGTGAACGAATGAACTGTCTCATTGAGATCTGCATCCAATGCAGAGTAGCTCACAAGAGTTTCACCTACTGGGAAAATATCACCGGGCTGGTGATTCGAAGTCACCGTCACTGCTCCTCCACAGTTGTCTATGAAGGAAGGAACTGTCCAGTTAGCAACTGCATCACATTCCTGAGTACTGTTACCTACAAAGACCGGATCAGACGGAGACTCCAGTAGAACTGGAGACTCGGTGTCAAGGACACTCACGGTAAAGCTCTGTTGATGGCTGTTTCCTTCAAGGTCTATTGCAGTCGCTGTGACGGTCGTCAGACCTTGCGGGAACACTGTCCCTGATTCATGACTGAGGGTGAATGAAGAACTGGAACATGGATCACTCGTCTGCAAAGCCTCCCATGTCACGATTGCATCGCAGGTTCCTGGGTCATTGGACACAGAAATGTTTTCAGGGAACGCAGTAAATGTAGGAGCAAGATCATCAATAACTGTGATCACGAAAGAATCTGTCGTCGCATTGCCACTGGCATCTGTGACGATGTAGGTCACTGTGGTGTCACCTAAAGGTAAGAATGAAGGATTGTCGTGACTCTTTTGTACCGTCATAGACTGACAATCCAAAGGAGCGGGCTCTTGCCATGTCACAGACGCACCACAAACACCTTCATCGACTCCAACAGCGAAACTTTGAGGAAGCCCAACGATGGTGGGACCTTCATTATCCTCTACAACCACATTGAAGAACAAGCTTGTCGCATTGTTAAAGTTGTCGGTTGCAGTATAGGTCACAAGCGTGCTTCCCACTGGGAAGATGTCACCGGACTGATGGGTAGAGGTGATGGTCAACGCATTATCACATGCATCGAGGGCCAAAGGCTCGGTCCACGTCACCACTGCTCCACAAGTACCTGGGTCTATAACCGTTGTCATACTAGGCACAGTATCGACGAAGGTCGGAGCATCCCGATCCTCGACAAGAATCGTGAAACTTGCGCTAGCAGAGTTTCCTGAAGAATCGGTAGAGGTGTAAGTCACCACTGTCTCACCAACCGGGAAACTGGTACCTGGAACATGACTGGCAGCGAATCCAACAGTCTCACAATGATCATGAGCGGTCGGTGTCAACCAGAAGACTGTGTTTGCACATGCCCCCGGCACATTACCCACTGTGATGTCAGCCGGCATGTTGAGAAGTACAGGTGCTTCCACATCTGTCACCGTTACATTGAAACTGAACTGATCAACCTCTCCACCCCCATCAGAGGCAGTGTAAGTAACAGTCGTCACACCTTTTTCAAAGAATGACCCGGAAGAGTGGGTCGAGGTAATTACGACATCGGCACAGTCATCTGTTGCAATGGGTTCATCCCAAAAGAGTTGGGCCTGACAGATTCCGGGAGCGGTATCTGCACTTTGGTCCGCAACCACACTACTGAAAGCAGGCGGGTTTCCATCTGTCACCGTCACATTGAAAGTGACGCTGCTGACGTTGCCGCTGTCATCGGTGGCTGTATAAGTCACTGGAGTCACTCCCACAGGGAAAACGGTATCCGGCGCATGGGAACCACTGATCGTGGAGGTTCCACAGGAATCAGTCGCTGTCGGCTCGATCCACGTCACCAGAGAACTACACTCACCCGGAGTCACCGCTTGAGTGATATCTGCAGGCACTCCCTGGAAGGCAGGACCAAATCCATCGGTCACCGTCACAGGGAAAGTAATCGTCGACGAGAAGCCAGAAAGATCAGATACCTCGTATGTGACATCCGTGGTTCCCAACGGGAACGGGGTTCCCGGATCATGGGAAGCGGTGTAAGTGAGGTTGGCGGAGCAGTCGACAGCTACCGGCGGATTCCAGGTCACTGGCTCGGAACAATCTGCTGTGCTGGTCGCTGCAGAGACTGGTCCAGGGGTGCTGACGAAGACAGGTATATCTAGGTCATTCACGGTCACCGTGAAAGAACCCACCCTCTCGTTACCGGAGGGATCGATAGCCGTGTACACAACGGTCGTCACACCCACACCAAAAGTGGAAGGCGGATCGAAGTTGCTGACTGGTTCCAGTTCAAGATCGCAGTTATCGACCACCGTCGGCGGATCCCAAATAACCGTAGCGCCACAGGCACCCGGGTCAGTATTGAGGACCATATCCGCAGGCAGCCCCACCAAGGTCGGTGGTGTGTCATCAATAATATTGACCGTGAAGGTCATCGCAGATGACAGACCATTTGAATCTGTGGCTGTGTAGGTCACATTACGAACACCCGGCAGACCGATGAGGGGCTGCTGGAAGTTTTGGGTAACCGTTACGCCTGGTGTGCAATCGGTCACTACCGGATCAATCCAGTCAACAGTCGCATTGCAGGCCGTGTTGGGGGCGGATACTTCGATATTCGGTAACTGCTCGATCACCGGTGCAGAGTTGTCGACCACGCGAATGATGATTCCGTCGATGTCAGTGTTGCCGCTGACATCCGTCGCAGTGAAGACCACCAGAGTTTCTCCCAATGGGAATTCAGACCCGTTGGGATGACTGGAAGTGATCGTCACATCGGAACAGATGTCCGTTGCCGTCGGCTCTTCCCAGGTTGCCACCGCGGTGCAGGTCAGAGGGTCCGCCGCAAAATCGGGGACAATCGGCATTTGTGCCAACACTGGAGGAACATTCTCTGTCACCGTCACAGTGAAGCTGGCAGTGGACTGGTTCCCATGATCATCCATCGCAGTGAAAGTGATCGTGTTTATTCCCGGGAACAACTCGGAACCCAATGCCACATCCGAAGTAATGGTGGCGTTACTGCATACGTCGGTTGCAGTGGGATCGACCCAATCAGCAATCGCTGCGCAGACACCCGGGCCCAGAATGATGTCCTGATTTTCAGGGACTCCGGAGATCACCGGAGGAACCGTATCAAACTGAACACCATTGAGTGCGTCGCAAGTGTCCGGAATCTGGTTTCCGTTGCAGTCTTCCGCAAATCCGTTGTTGATCTCACATACGTCGATCACGCCGTTGCCATTGCAATCCTGGCCACCACTCGCAAAGTCGCAACTGTCCGGAATCCCGTTGCCATTGCAGTCCGGAGTTCCAGCAGCCAGATCACAGGAATCGGGCAATCCGTTTCCATTACAGTCGGCGTAGGTCAATCCGGAAATCAGGCGCAGATCGGTTGCGGTACTCAGGAAAATTCCAGCATCACCAAAGGCCAACGGAGAATCATCCAGTGCTCCGTGCAAGTCCATGCACGCCACAGCAGCATCAAGCGTGCGAAGTTCCACACCCGTGTCCCATACCCCCGCTTCCTGAGAGTAGAGTCTCAAACCACAATCTGTGGTCACGACGGCCTTGTCAGCAGAGAGAACGCTGTACTGTCTGGCTCCTGCAGTGAAAGACAAGTCACTGTGCAAATCCCAACCCGCTCCAGCGCGACGATAAATTTGTGCACCGGAAGCAGAGGGAACCAACAAATCCAGATGAGCTCCTGAAGAATGGAGGCTGAATCCGGAAACATTCGATAGAGCCAGACTGGAGTCCGCTTCCCATTCCAGAGAAGGGCTTCCCACCGGAACAAAGACCTGAATGGAACCCAGTGTTCTGTCACCAGCGGCAAGGTAGCCGTCCACCATTTCCAGCTCATCTCCCAAAGTCCCCCCGGGAGATCCCGTATTGGTAGAACTCGTGAACCAGGAAGCAGCCTGCCCACTGGTGAAGAGTCGAGTGTAGAAGGTGATCGTATTGTTGTTCGGGTCTCCCACAGCCAATCGGTTTCCGGACAGGGCTACGCTGTGACCGAAACTTGTGCCGGGATCGGTAGGACCGAAGGAAAACTCCTCGACCCAGCCGGTACCGTCATAACTGAGGATGCGGACCTCGTCGCCCAGACCGATGGCGAGTAGTGTTCCATCCAGATCCAGCGAGTGAAGAGTCTGCAATCCGAGATCAAGAGTCTGGAAGGATGTCCAGCTCCCCTGATCTTCGAGCAACAGCTCAACCTCACTGCCCTGGCCACGAACCAGCCATGGACCTGAGTTGTCCACATGGGTTGCCGCTGCAGCCAACGTCTCAGAACCTGTCTCACAGTTCTGTGCCGTCAGGGTGCCGGACATTCCCAGGGAAACGAATACAAACATGAATACAAGGCCGAGCCGTTTAAAGACGGCGTGGCTTGATACGACACAGGATGTCGTTACAGAAAATTTCTTCATTGGGTCTCTCCCCCATTAATTTGAAGATTTTTATAGTTCTCCCGATCCACTAAATGTATTGACTTTGTTAGTTTTTGACAATGCGGAGAGGGGCTTTGTCAATATGGCGTGGATCGAACCCTTTGCGACAACGGTCGTAATTGGCAGATGAATCACCGTTCGTCTCGACCGATCCCTACAAAGGCGATACGCTCCCGAGTCACATTGTGGTGGATAGTCATGATTCAGGATGTCCCCGTAGCTCAGCTGGATAGAGCATCGGATTCCTAATCCGAAGGTCGCAGGTTCGAATCCTGCCGGGGACGCATTTTTATCCTTCTCTGTCAGAGAGCTTCATAAATTGTCGATTTACCGTTTCCCCTGCCTTTCTGTTTTGTTCTCACTTCTTTTGTGCAGTTGTACCTCGGGCCCAGACAGGGTGATTTCTGGCGACAACTATGAGGTCAAAACCTGGGGTAGCATGAGAGAGGTTTTGAAAGAGGGAAAAATTTCCGGGAGGGTCCTTCTGAATGAGGTGGTCTCCCCGAACTCCATCGGTGTGGGGGCTCTGGCAAATCTCGAAGGCGAAATCACCCTCGTCGATGGAACAGCTTTCATCGCTTCAGGGTTCACTGACTCTTCTTCCGATCAACAAGTCTTCCACTCCCGAAATCTCCAGAAGTCTGACCAGGCCGCACTGTTGGTTGTTGCCGAAGTGTCTGAATGGGAATCGGTGAATCTGGGACCCTGTAAGACCTACCCTGATCTGGAAAAGAAAATCTCAGAAAGTTTGAAACAGCGCGGTTTCGATCTTCTGAAGCCGACACCTGTCAAAGTCCATGGAATCGCTGAACGGGTCGATTTTCACGTGATTGCCGGTTCCTGCCCGATTGCCGACCCTCAGGGCACCCCTCCCTGGCGCGGCTCCATCCTGGAAGAACCTCTGGAGCTGGTCGGAATCTACGTTGAGGGATCCGCCGGAAAACTCACCCACCACTCGCACAACAGTCACCTGCATGTGGTTTCAGGGTCCCAATCGGGCCATGTCGATGCAATTCAGCTGCACAGTGCCGAACTCAAGATCCCGCGCATTTCAGGCCTGTGATCTCGATCAGGGACAACCGCTGAAGGTCGAGCAGTCCAGTGCATCGCTGGTGGGATCTGCTCCACAGTTCTGGGGTCCCGGTGCGGGCAGATCGCCAAAACCGGAGAAGAGCATTCCCAGCAGCGTCACCGGATCCGAGACATCCAGAGTGCCATCATCGTTCGAATCGCAGGCATCCTGACAGTTGGGAGGAGCACCTCCGCCGAAGAGGGAGAGCAAAGAAGCGACCGCATCCGAAATATTGAGAGATCCGTCGCCATTGCAATCTCCCCGACGGAACAGCACTCCACCTGCCAGAGGGCGGAAATCCGCCGCCACCAGCAGATGGTCTGATCCGCTGGAATCATCAAACTGCAGGCCATTCTGCACCAGTGAGCCATTCGACATCTCATCGGTCAGAAGTACAAAATGACGCCCCAGTTCCAGAACCGCATCCGAATAGATGATGTAATCCAGATAACCGGGGGAGTAACTACCGTTGTCGTTGCGCCAGGTGTAGATCTGACGTTTGGCGACATGACGCGATTTGGTATCGATGAGATCGGACCCATCCGTATCCATGGGGTAGTCCCAGCCCCATTGGGTCTCGTCGAGAATGTCACCGGTCAACAGGGTTGTCCGCTGGCGGGATTCTCCAACAAAGTTCATGTCCCCCAGAATCAGCACCGGCGCCTCCGGGTGGGTTGAAAGCAGCCCTGCCAAACGCTGATCACGAATGAACGCGGCAATCTGATCACATTCGTTCTGCCGGCCCGATTCGTTGGCACAACAGGGGAGGTGGGCATTGATCACCATCGTCGGCACCCCCCATTCACTGGAGGTATCGATCCACGCCGCAC
This sequence comes from uncultured bacterium, assembly GCA_913056395.1. Lineage (GTDB taxonomy): Bacteria > Planctomycetota > UBA8108 > UBA1146 > UBA1146 > UBA12191. The sequence goes on from CAJXMG010000034.1 coordinate 29,100, forward strand.
TGTTCCCCGACAGGGCCCAGGTTTGCAAAATCGGAAAGCGGCTGACAAAGATGCAGTCAGACTGACCGGTACTGAACCAGTTCCCGCCACCGATGGGGCTCACCCATGAACTCACATAAGAAGCGGTCTCAGCCGGTGTGTGATTGTAGATCTCCTGAAAACAGTAAATGTCCGCTGCCACCGCCGCCAACTGTCGGCCAATCCGATTCCCCTGCCCTTGCCATGGGTTATCGGTGAGAACGTTGTAACTGACGATCCGCAGATCTGATGCCTGCTCCCGGGTCAGGGGGATCTCGGCATCCGGAGGCAATTGACCCAGAGCCAGCGGGTGGAAGAGGCCACCTGAATCGGGAAGACAATCTCCCCCGGGTCGGTCATCACACAGCAGTACCCGAACCTCCGATCCCAGTGAGATCAGTGGAGAGTTTCTGCGAAGACTGAGTTCAAACTGGGTTCCCGAGACGGTCGGTGCGGCGACAAGGCCCACATCCGCATGGCTGATCGGAAAGGTCGCTCCTCCGGATCTCACCGTTCCCTGCCTGGCCCCAAAATCCCATTCCACTTCGGCACCGATCCCGGAGATGTCCAGCCCCGTGTTGGGATTGGCATCCGTATCGATGTAGAGAATCAGTGTGTCCCCTTCGTCGAGCTGCACCTCCGGCCCGGCAAAATCGAAACGAAGAAACAGGGACTCGTCATCATCCGCCACGGAAAGGGACAGCAGATCGTGGCCGCCGGGAACCGCATCCCCGACCGGATCCTGAAGCGGTGTCACTCCACTCCAGTCGTCGTAACGTTCGTCGATGGTCACTGCCACCTGGGTCGGCGGCCCATTCAGGGTGGTCACCGCACAGACTTCCGCACAGGAAACCGATTGCCCGGGAGGTGCCACAGCACCCACAACTGAGATTTCCAACAGGGTTCCCGGTGCAACTCCACTGAGGGTGTGAGTCGTCGTGCTTCCCGGCAATGACAGGGCTGTTCCGTTGACCGTCAGTTCGATGGAACCGTAGGGCTGGGGATTCTCCCAGGAAAGCACAGCTCCATCCTGAGTGGGAGTGCAGGCAAAGTTTTGCACGGCGGGCAGGACCGAGACGGGCGAGTTGAAGAATCGCAGGCACCAGCTGTTGAGGACTCCATCACTGTTGGCAGGAAAATCATCCTCCACATTCAGGGTCCACAGCCCCTGGGTATTCTGGCCGCTGAAGACACTCAGGAGCCCGTTCGATGGCTGCATGTAACAGCCGAAGTCATAGGTCACCGCCCCGTTGGCCACCCCATCATCGCTGAAGATGACCCGCAGATCATCGAGGTCTCCCCCCAAGCCATCATGAAGCCGAAGAGTCGTGCCCGCGGGAGAGTTCAGATCGACAAGCAGATCAGCAACAAAGCCGTGGCTGATGTCCACCCGAACGTGCAGGTCTTCGATGATCAGGCTGTCGTTGATTTGGATCGAATCGGAAATCGAAACGGGAGTCCCCGTCTCCCCACCAAAGATCGTGCCCGGAGAGGAACA
>CAJXMG010000035.1 GCA_913056395.1 uncultured bacterium
ATTTCTTCCCTGAGCTCCTGGGTCACTCGTTCATCCATGTCGAGAACGAGCACCCAGCCATCTTCCACAACAGCCAGACCATGGGAGCGGATATCTTCTATCAGTCCCTCACCCTTGGTCGCTGAAACACATTGGCATTGGGGCTGTTTTTTAATGAACTCGAGGGATCCGTCGCTACTGCCATGATCGACGACGACGATGTGGTCGACCCACGAAAGGTTTTCCAGCCAGGATTCGAGTTGGCCCCGTTCATTCAACATGGCAGCAACGACGGTCAGGTTGGGGCAAGTGCCCTTTCCCAATCCGTGCGGACTTTCTGCCGGTGCTTCTGTTGAACTCATGGGGCCTCCGGAACCGTGGCATCTGACCACGGATCATTGCTGATAAAGATGTTGGGCATGGGCTGTGAAAAGGTCAACCGCAGGTACAGGATTACTCCGACTTTCCCTGATTACCCTTTCTCTTGCGATTTTTGGCTCGCAGAAGGGCTTTCAGGTTATCGCTACCTTCCTCCTGAACCTCCTTGGCTTTCTCGTTCGAGTCGGATTTGGAGGGTTCCACAGGTTCTGACACTTTTGCAGTCCGACTGCCCAAACGGGGGCGCCTGGGGGCTTCTTTGACTTCAGGCCCAAGCTCCGGTGCGGAAACCTGCGTCTTGGTTTTGCGGATCGGCCCAAAATGTACCCTTCGAATCACGACATCGATGAAAAAGAGAACCAATGCCAACCGCGTCAGTAATGGCCAAAGGGGAGTTTGGCTACTGTTTTGAACCTCGGGCCTCTCAAGCAGATCCGTCGAAGCATCGATCACTCGCCCGCGCGATTCCAGCGCAATCGATCCGAGATATTCTTCATCGGAACTCAAGGTTCGATATTCCGCGGGATACCCGACTGAGAAAGTACGAGCCATGTTGGCACTCGACCCATCGGGCATGGAACCATCGATGGTCACAAGATAATCGCCCTGCTGCCTGACAGGAAAATTGCCCACGTATCGTCCAGGGCCATCCTGTCGGATCTCGATCAACTTCGTCTTCAGATCTGGCCCCAAAACACTGCCGGACAGGTCGAGTCCATCCACAAATTGACCTGCTTCGTCGATGGCATCGATGAGGATGACTCCTCCCCTACCATCGACTCTCGTGACCGCTTGCAATGCCTCTGTCTCATCAGGACGTGAGATGGATCGAACCAGTTGGGCCCAAAATTTGGAATTCCCTTCCCAGCCGGCCCATTCACTTGTCCATCGATTTCCTGAATCACTGGTGAAGGCGGCAGTGACACCGATGCCGTGACGCTTGAGTGCCAAAAGAGGGTCTTCCTCTTCATTGATCAAGACCTCAACGGCGAGTGGTTTGATGGTGGTCAGAACGATGCCGTTGACGGGGGGGAAGCCCGAGATCCCCATGATGGGATCTGCTGACTCTCTCAATACGGGAGCAAAGGTACTCTCGTCGATCAGGTTCTTTCTGACCTGTAGAGCTTCCCTGAAAAAAATGCGCGGTAATTGGGTCGGGTCGTCCATTCGATAGAATCGGCCACCCGTATCCGCTGCGATTTTTCTGAGGACCAATTCGGGGAACTGTCCGGAATGGGGCTGAATGCAGATAGTGGATACCTTGATCTGCTGATCCGCATATTGCTTCAACAACCCCTGACTGGGTGGAGAGGGGTCACCGTCGGAAATGATGATCATGTGCCGAGACTGGGCGTCAGTCCCCATCAATCCCGCGAAGGCCAATTGCATCGACGGCTGAAACAGCAGCATGTCTTCCGGGGACATGGTGTTGATCTGAGCAGACAGGGCTGATTTATCATCCACAGGGGTCATGGGGATTCCCCATTTGTCGACCCCGTTCTTGTAAATCAACAATCCGAAATAATCTTTGGGAGTCAATGCATCCAATGCGGTCAAACTGATTTGCCGTGCCCACAAATTTCCCTGGGGAAACTCGCAGGTATGCAAAATGATGGCGAGGGCACCGTTGGGAATGATCTTCCGTTGGCGGATATCCATCGTCACGGGCAACGCTTCCTCGACAGGGGTGCCTTTCCAGCCTCCCGCTCCAAAGGAATCGCTTCCGCCCACCATCAACAGCCCCACTCCATTGGAATGAACCAGCCCCTCCAACAGTTGGGCGACTTCCTTGCGTATTGAAAAATAGGAGACATTGTCGAGGATGACAGATGAGTAGTCGGTGTAATCGGTCACCACTGCAGACAAATCTGCAGCGCTTCGTTCCTCTACCAGAATTTCTGAACCGTTGAGGTATCCCCGGATCGGAGAAGCACCATCTGCAGAGACGATCAGCACCCTTGAATTTTCACGGCTCGAAACCATGACTGAACCAGAGTTGTTGAGGGGGATCGAGTCGGTCCCCTCGGAAGGCTCAATCTGAACCTGAAATCGACGCTGACCCCCTCCCGAAATCACCGGAAATGAAATCCGGTTCTTCCCCACAGCAAGATCCAGCTCTTGTCGGGCAAGAACTTCTCCATCTTCCCTGAGTACAACTGAAGCGGTCGTCTCTACTGTCGATTCGAGAACAGCATCCACCTCGAAGGTCTGGCCAGGTTCCACTTCCTGGGGAGCAGCGACCGATTCAACCAGAACCTCATTAAACCGGTCGTAGACGATGGGCCAGACATCCACAGAGATTCCCGCTGCCGCAAGGTTACGAGCTTCACGAATCGCATCTCCTTCTGTGGGATTGCCATCACTGAGAAGAATGATGCGCTTGCCGCCAGTACCGCCGTTGGCCGTCAAAAAGCTGGAGGCATATCGGAATGCAGCGCTGATGTCGGTCACGCCCTGATTCAATGAAACCAGTTTTCCCGATCCCAAATTGAGGGAGAAGCCTTGCTCCAGAGCAGGCTCTGCACCGAACGAGATCAGCGCAACCTGATCCGGGACAGTCAATGTGCCCAATCTTTTGGAGATCTGTTCAAGAACGGCATCCGTCTCCAGTCTGGAAACCGATTCTGACAGGTCTCTCAAAACGACGATGGAGAGACCGTCGTTATCAGATTCGAGAGAGATTCCGGCGAGTCCAAGGAACAACAACAACACTGCCACTATGCGCAGAATCAATGATGCGTTACGGATTCCCGGTGAAGTGGAGGCACGACTCGATTTCCACAGGAGAAACAGCATGGCGAGGGCTGGAACAGCCCAGAGCAACAACCAGGGCTGGGTGAATTCGAAAGTCATCACCTCAGTTCCTTCCCTGAAAGTCTGAGCCTGCTGATTCGATTGTTGCCAGTATCGGCAATGAAGATCTCTACATCACCTGATTGCATTTTTGCAGAGATCCCCCTCGGTTCGTGAAGTTGACCACTGCCACGACCGAGACCACCATATTGTGCCAGACATGCTCCCTCTGCACTGAAAACCTGCAACAAACACCCGGATCGATCAACCACCAGAATCTTGCCGTCACCAAGCACGTCGACATCGAATGGTACGACAAACTCTCCATGCGAATTGCCTGGTCCACCAATCTGCTGCAGCAGTTCGCCATCCGCTGAAAATCGAAGGATTCTCTGGTGGCCGCAATCGACGACCAGAACAGTTCCATCAGGTGCGACTGCCAACCCTTCAGGCCTCAGCAGTTGGCCGGGACCATCCCCCCGTTCCCCCCAGAAACCGATTAGTTCGCCCTCGCGGGTAAATCGGAAAATCCTGTCCCTCTCCCCATAGGAAGCGACGAAAATCGTGCCGTCAGGAGCGATGTCGATTCCCCGGACCAACTCGAGGTCACTTCCCTCACCAAATCGTCGAACCTCAACTCCCTTCGAATCGAATTCGAGGATTCGCATGTAGTGGGTATCCGCAACCAGATAGTGACCTTCAGGAGTTTGGCACAGGTCGATGGGATGCCCGGAAGTCCATTCCGGCAACGCCCAAACACCTGTGACCTGGCCCTCGTCATTGAAGACCTGCGCCCTGCCACTGCGATCGATGATGACACAGCCACCTTCAATTCGGGTGGTGATCGCTCTGGGCTGAAACAGTTTCCCGACCCCTCGACCGGGTCCACCCAGAAGGCTCACATTGGGGAGGGGTTGCCAAAGGCTACTTTCGGTACAGGACACAAAAATAAAAGGGAGGCATAGGAAAAACCCGAGACGCAATGAAAGGAATCCTTGAAGAAAGGATGGGATGACAGCGAGAAAGCCCATCAATCGTCGGAACGCCCCTGCAGGCGGTCGAAGTAATCGCGGGTCACTTTCTTGAGGGAAGCGGGAAGCCGCTGCTTTTCGATCTCTGATTCCGCAATTTTACTGCTGCTCTTTACCGTCTCGACAAACTCCCTGCGGGCTTCTCCTGTGGGAGCCTCTCCACGAGTCAAAATGGTGGAAACAATTTTTCCGGGGTTGGGACCGCCGCCGGGAAGCTGCTCCGTCTTGAATTCCCCTGGCTTGCCACCAATTCCCTGGGGACTTCCGCCACCCAGTCCTGGGTTGGTTCCCTGACCCATGCCTCTTCCACTTGCAGAAGCGCCAGCCTGTGCTCCAGATTGCTTGCTCTTGTTATTGATGTGGACAAGACCTTGCCCACCGGAACTGCCCCCGCTTCACGTGCCACCTGAGTTGGCAGCGCACTTTCCGGCGAGGCAATCGGGACAGATCTTCGGCGGATCACCCTCGGGCCACTCCTGAGCCAATTGACTCAACTCCGCCTCGGTAAATTCCAGTTGATCCTTGACCTGATCCAGCATTGCGATGTCTTTGAGCATTCGTGACAGTTGTTCCAGATCATTGACCAGATCCTCATCTTTGGACCCGGACTCACCAGACTTCCTGTCCTGCCCAGATTTACGCCCCATCATTTTTCGGAGTTGATCCCCCATGCGCTTCATCGCTTCAGGGTTCTCTCCAAACTTTTTTGCCAACGCATCCAAGGCAGTGGCGATTTGGCCAGGATCATCCTCTTGTAAAGCCTTGGCTAACCTTCGCATCTCTGGAGAGGATTGTTGACTCAATGAATCCAATCCCTCCTTGAGTCGGTTGACCGACTCTTTGGAAGAATCGCTCTTCATGCTCTTCTTGGCAGCAGCAACTTTGGACTTCTGTCGATTCAACTGCTCTTGCAGATCAGCGGAAGTCCGCTTTTCCGCTGTGGGAGATTTGGCCGCCTGAAGATTTTTCTTCTGATTCTCTGCAATCTTCTGGATGACGTCCCGAACCTCTTTTGAGACCTCATGCTTTTTTGAAATCTCCTCGACCTTTTCCAGGCGACGAACAAGGGCCTTTTCCTTGCGCAATGCCCGGGCGGAATCTTTGCGCTCTTCTTCGACCATGGCCTGCGTACCCAGCAAATCCATGGCTGGTACGAACAGGCTGACCAGGAAGAGAGTGGCACACGTCCAAAGCACCTTCCCGGGCCAAAGATTGGCGACAGGGAGAGCCTTCTTCAGATCGACTGATCCGGAAACTTCGTTCGCATCCGCAATCACCTTTTTGGAAGTGTCCTCGGCGAGTTGTCCCTCCCTGGCGTAGATCGCAGTGGAAATCGTTTGTGGAATGTGTGAGTTCTTTTCCACTTCGACAGCTCCGGAGAGTGTCGTCGATTTGTATCTGAATGCTGAACCGAGGAGGTAAAGGAGAGACGCCACTCCCGAAGCCCAAAGCTTCTGCTCGATGGTTGTGACCGGTTGATAAGTCTTGTCCACCAGGATGAGAATCGCAGCAATCAGCAGGCCCCCACAGAGTGCGCCTTCCAAAGACCGAAGCATCTTCAGAAAGATCCGCCTGCGCTGAATCCGCTTTAATAGCAGATCCAGATCTTTGCCAGATTGATTTTCGGATTCTGCGTTCATGGAGATTTCCGGATCCTCACAAAAATGTTACTGCGAAAATAGCACCGGGCTTGTGCTCGTTTTTCCTGCAAAAGAAACGGCTGGAGTTCGCCCAGCAGTTCCTGAAAAGCACACATCCATTGTACTTCAGTAACATTCGGTAATCAGGCCTCTTTTGGCTAAATCTCCGCAGGAGGCATCCACGTCTCCAGATCGACTCCTGTCGCTTCAGCGACTCGATTGATGTGGCTGAAGAACCCGACGACATGAATCGCCTCAAGGATTTGCAGATCAGAGAAGCCTTCTTGCCGCAGATTTTGAAGGTCTTCTCCGGTGTGCGACCCAGAAAGTTTTGCAAGCTTGAGTGCGAACTTCCCCAATGCTTTTTGACGTGGTTCGAGAGAGTCGAAGTCAGGCTGTCCCGATCGAACCGAACGGGCGAGAGCCTCACCGCCTTCTGCGGAGGCAAGGTCTCTCAGGTGGGATTGGATTCAGTAGTGACAGTTATTGGCCTGACTGGTGATGACAGCGATCCACTCACGTTCAGCGGAAGTCAGCTCCCCGGGGCCTTTCATCAATCGGACATAGAATTTCATAAAGGAGTCGAGAAGGTCCGATCGTAACGACATCACTTTCAGAATTTCGGCAACTTCCCCTGCTCGCCCACCCGCTGCGGCGTAAACCTGAGACAGGATTCCACTCGAATCATCATCGGGGTTTTGTTGCTCAATCCAGGACATGCATCACTTCTCTTCGAATGGGGGAATCGCACGTCGTGCCAAAAGTCTGTCAGCGAGGACCAGTGCAAGCATCGACTCGACAATCGGTACCGCTCTGGGAAGCACACAGGGGTCGTGACGTCCGGTTCCTGAAAACGTGGTGGCTTCCCCACTCTTTTTGACCGAATCCTGGGATTTGCGGATGGTCGAGGTCGGCTTGAAGCCGACCCTCATCCAAACCGGAGCTCCACTGGTGATCCCGCCCTGCAGGCCACCACTACGGTTGGTTTTCTGAATCACTGCACCATCTTCGTCGGTGCCGTAGGCATCATTGTTGCCACTGCCCGTTCTTCCCGTAGCAGCGAAACCATCACCGATCTCAAGAGCAACTGTGGCGGGAATCGACAACATGGCGAGACCCAACCATGCTTTCATTTTTCCAAAGACCGGATCTCCCCAGCCAGCGGGAACTCCACGGGCCACGACTCCTACCCAGCCGCCCAGACTCTCGCCTTCATCCCTGGCCTGGGCGATTGCCGCCTCAAGCCTTGCGGAAGTCTCGGCATCCGGACAACGGATCGGGCTTTGATCTACCTGCTCCACTGTCAGTTGATCGAGATCGACCGGGGCATGCACCCCCGCCACTTCCGAAACCCAGCCGACGATTTCAATCCCGTGCTCGAGTCGAAGAAATTCTGCAGCGATGGCGCCTGCAGCCACGCGGGCTGCTGTCTCCCGCGCACTCGCCCGTCCACCACCCCGGGGATCCCGATGGCCGTACCGGGCTTCCGTCGTAAAATCAGCGTGTCCTGGCCGGTATATGTCTGCGAGAGACTCATAATCCTGAGAGCGGACATCGCTGCTCTCAATGTAGATCGACACCGGAGTTCCGAGGGTTCTGCCTTCAAAAACGCCAGATAGAATCTGCGGCTCATCCGGCTCTCTGCGGGGGGACGCCAATGCACCACCCGGCCTGCGTCTTTTGAGTTGCCTTTGAAGCAACTGGGGAGAGACTGGCAATCCGGCGGGCAGGCCGTCGATCACCACACCGATTCCAGGGCCATGGGACTCTCCCCATGTCGTGATACGCAGGTACTCGCCGAAGGTATTGCTCATACCTCCGAATTTAGTCAATCTGGAGTCGATTGCCAATCCCATGAACAGGACTTGTCAGGATCCATGAATATTTCCAAGGCCCCGAATCCGATCTCGGCACGGCTCCTCAGGTGGTACACCCCTGATGCACATGACATGCCGTGGAGGGGCTGTGGAGACCCTTATGGCATCTGGCTTTCTGAAGTCATGCTCCAACAAACTCAGATCGCCACCGTCATCCCCTACTGGAACAAGTTCATGGATCACTATCCTGATATCGCCCAACTCGCCAGCGCCGATGAGGAGTCGGTCCTCGAGGACTGGGCAGGCCTGGGTTACTACTCCAGAGGACGAAACCTCCACCGGGCGGCCAAAATAATGGTCGAGGAACACGCCGCGCAGTTCCCCCGTGACCCGGAAGAGGTGCGGGCATTACCGGGAGTCGGGGAGTACACCACGGCAGCCATCTGCAGCATCGCATTTGGCTCAGACCTGGCAGTGATCGACGGAAATGTGGAACGGGTGATTTGTCGTCACCAAACACTTTCAGGGGATCCCAAGCGAGGTGAGACCAAACTGCGGATTCGGGAAATCGCTGCAGAGTGGTTACACCCGAATCGACCAGGGGACCACAACCAGGCGATGATGGACTTGGGAAGAACGGTTTGTACCCCCAGAAACCCGCAGTGTGATTCCTGCCCCATCACCGAAGATTGTCAGGCCCGAGTCGCGGGGGATCCGCATCTGTGGCCCAAACCGAAAAAGCGGCGCCCAACTGAAAAACAACAATGGATCAGCGCACTCTTCGTATCGAATGAAAAAATATTGTTGCTCCCCGGCAATGCGGAATTGCTCAAAAACCACCGGGGACCGGTTCTCGCCAGAGCCAATGGGGATCTCGAGGATACGGAACCCGTTTTGGTTGAGGAATTTGCCCGGCGGAATCTTGGAAAACTGGAGATCATCGGCTTTGGTGATCGGTTTCAACACACCATCACACACCGCCAGTTGGAGGTTCAGCCGGTGCTCTGCAGTTGGCAGGGCCCCATTCCTGAAGAAGCTCGTCTGATCGCACCGGACGCTTTCAGTAAATTGCCGGTACTTCATCGAAAAGCCCTGCAAAACCTGCTCCCCCTTCTCGGAGCGGAATGTGAGAAAGACGAAAAATGAAGACGATTCGTAACCGGCAGGAATGGAATTTAACGCGTTGGAACAGTTCCCCTCCGGGACCTGTCTCCGGAGTTCTCGTCGGCCCTCCGGTCTTTTTTGATATCACCGATGTCCGCAATGAACATATGAAGGGCCAGATCGGCAATGTGGACAAACAAAGGGCTCAGGACCAGTGGGTAAACCTGTGCGATGAAATCCGTGGCCTCGGCCTCTCGGTTCATGAACTCGATCCCCAGAGAGAGCAGGTGGATGCGGTCTTCACGGCCAACCCTTCCCTTTGCACCTCAGACAGCGATGGATTGCCCAAGGTAATCATCGGGCGCATGAATCACCCCAATCGCCTTCCTGAGAGTGATCAGCATCAGCAGGTCTACGATCAACTGGGGCTTCACTGTGATTCCCTTCCTGCTGAAATTGTTTCATGGGAGGGAAATGGAGACTCCCTTCGTGATCTCCAGCGCCCTCTCCTCTGGTGTGGTCTCGGACCACGCAGTCAAGAAGCGGGACATGTCGCTGCCGGTCAAATCCTAGGCCTTGATCTCGCCTTCCTAGAACTTCCAACGGCAGATTTTTATCACCTCGATACGGCACTCGCCCTGCTCAACGAAACGACCGCCGCTTTCGTCAGGGAGGCCTTTACGGAAGAAGGTCTTCAGCTTCTCGAAGCAGCGTTTGAAAACCTGATTGAGGTCGATCCACAGGAAGCAAAATCAAGGTTGGCTGGAAACATGTGGTGCCCGGATGGCTCTCATGTTTTCATCACCAGTCAGACTCCACGTACCTGTGCCCTGTTGACCGAGAGTGGTTTCAAGACCATTGAAATTGATACAGGTGAATTTTTAAAATCGGGTGGAAGTGTCTTTTGCATGAGACAGGAGATTCGTGATGCCCGCTGACTTCAGGAAATCGGTCGATCGGTTTCTGCGCAAGATCTCCGGTCCTTCCCCTGAAAACCTGTTCAATCCATGGCGCGATTGTGACCCCCGGCTGGATCTCGCGAAGGGTCCAGCAATCCGCCGCTCAAATCTGCGCCAGTACCTCCTCGCCCATGAAGGAGCACAAGCGATCCTGGTCGGTGAGGCTGCGGGTTGGGCTGGCTGCCGCTTCACGGGTATTCCCTTTACCGGAGAAAACCTGATCCTTGGACCAGAGACTCTGGATTGGGCACAGGGAAGACCGATGAAGAGATCTTCCTCTGCGGACAAACCCTACAAGGAAAGATCCGCGACCATCGTCTGGGGCGAGATCGCCGGCGATTCCAGGCTGGTCCTGTGGAATGCCGTCCCCTGGCACCCCTGCAAATCAGGTGAGCCATTGACGAACAGGAAACCTCGACGGGATGAAGAGTTGGCAGGAGAGCCGATCCTGCGTGATTTCATCGATCTGTTTCCGGGTGCCAGCGTTCATGCCATCGGCCGAGTCTCACAACAGACACTTGCCAATCTGGGATACGACGCAGGTTACATTCGCCATCCATCGATGGGTGGACAGAAACAATTCTGCAAGGGGATGCGATCGCTGCGAAAAAACCTCGACAGGTCACTGACGACCTGACGAGGTTTGATCACGATAACCGGGTTTTCCAACCACAGAATCTTCGGTCAGATCTGTCTTTGATCAGACCTTGACCCTTTCAATGAAGTCACCGGTTTCGGTGGAGATCTTGACCATATCACCTTCATTGACGTGGTTCGGGATCTTGATTTCGAGGCCAGTCTCCAGCTTTGCCGGTTTGTAGACGTTGTTGACACTGTCACCCTTGAAACCGGGCTCAGTCTCGGCGATCTGCAACACCACTGATGGGGGCAAATCGACGGAAACGGGCTTCTCCTCGTAGAAGGTCACCGTGACGTGCTCGTTATGCTTCACAAACGGCATCAGGTCGCCAACAAAATCTGCATGCAACTGGTACTGCTCATAGTCAGCGGTATCCATGAAGATGAAGTTCTCACCCTCGGGGTAGAGGTATTCACAATTCTTCTTGTCGAGGAATGCCGTCTCAACCTTGTCCGCAGAACGGAACCGGTGGGTGATGTGATCCCCACGCTGCAGGTTCTTCAGCTTTGCCTGGACCGCTCCTCCGCCCTTGGAGAGTTTCTTCTGTTCAAGTTTGACGCAAACCCACAGGTCGTCCTCGAAATTGATGACCTGTCCGACTCTCAGCTGCGTTGCGGGTACTCCCATGTCGCGATCCTTCCTTACACATGCCTTACAGGCCAAAGCATACCATGCCACCTACCAGTGGGGCGAGTCGATCGGGACGGTCAACTTTCAGCGGCTTCCGCAGTCTCAAAGTCACCGAGCCCCTTCTCCCCCTCACGAGTCGCCACAATGGCAGAACCGACCGTATCACTCCAGACATTGACCATCGTTCGGCACATGTCGAGGGGACGGTCCACGGCCAACAACAGAGCGGCACCTTCCAGGGGCAATTTGAGGGCACTGAGAATTGTCAGCATCATGATCAGTCCTGCTGACGGGATTCCTGCCGCACCGATGGAAGCAAGAAATGCTGCCATGACAACGGTAACCTGAGATCCGAAGGTCAAGACGTAGTCACCGGCAGTGGCGTAATACTGAGCAAGGAACACTACTCCAATGCACTCGTAGAGGGCGGTTCCATCCATGTTCACCGTTGCTCCCAATGGTGCCACGAAAGAACTGGTCTTGTTGGAGACCTTTCCCCGACTCTTGAGAGTGTTGAGAGTTGTTGGCAGGGTCAGGGATGAAGATGAAGTCGAGAATGCGGTCATCAATACCGGGCTCATCGCTCTGAACCACTTCAGAGGAGAAACCCTTGCAACCACGCTGAGCAAAAGGGGCAGAACCACAACGGCATGAATCACCAGTGCGAGGAAAACCGTCAGCATGTAAGTGCTCAATGGAATGAACACATCGAACCCGGTCTCACCCACGACTTTGACCAGCAAGCAGAAGACACCATAAGGAACCAGCTTCATGACCCAAGAGGCCATCAGCATGACCACCTGAAATGCGGAATCGAGAAGTTCGGTGAGGATCTTCTTCGGTTTCTCCGGGGCCCTGGTAATGAAAAAGCCAAACAACAGGGCAAAAAAGATCACCTGCAACATGTTTCCGTTACCGGTAAACGCATCGAAGACATTCTCTGGAACCATGCGACGAAGAATATCGAGCCAGTTCTCCGACTCCTGACCAAACTGGGCCGCGGTCGAAAGCCCCAACTGGGCCCCGTCTCCAGGTCGAATCAGATTGACGAGAATCAGGCCCAGGCCCACGGCCAGAAATGAAGTTGTGACGTAGTAACCAAAGGTTCTGCGACCCAGTCGGCCGAAGTCCTCGCCACCCCCCAGACCTGCAACGCCGGTCACAATGGAGGTAAAGACCAATGGCATGATCAGCATCTTGAGCAAACGCATGAAGATGTCTGCCAAAAATACAAATGGGTACAAATAACGGGACCTGTCAGAACCGGGATCCAGAATCACCTGGCAACTCTTCTCGGTTCCGTCCTCCAGGGTGATGGTTGCCACTCCCCCCGCCCCCGCTTTCGCCAAAAATGCGGTGACTTCCTCCGGACTTGAAACACTCTCGAGAAGGAATTCATCGGACATGCCAGCATTGATGGCGATCTTGCTGATCTGGTCTCCCACACTCAGTTTCTCGGCATCGGTTCGGCCTTTGGGAGTCAGGTTTCTGGAAATGGACTGAACCACTATCTTGCCATCGCTGGTCGTTGCGAGGTTTGCCCCGATTGAACCGGGAGCATCTGTGATTTGCTGCAACAGCAATCCCACGATGACTCCGGCGATGAGCCAGACGAGAATTTTCCAGTGTTGAGCCATGATTACTCCCCATCCATCAACCGGGAATCAGATCACCGGTCGGGCATTATTCGACACACCGCTGATCGCGATCAACGATCCAGGCTTCGAACTGTATCAGATTTCAGAATCAGCCCTGAGCCGGCGAAATGATCGAACTGACCAGATTTTCCGGTCGCACGTGATCGTGAAGCCGGTCTGCCACCTCTGAAGGCTGAATCTTGTTCAGGAGATCGACCACCTCGAAGGGATCTGCTCCCATGAATCGAGAACTACAATAACTGCCAGCGATATTCTCAAGCGAGTTGAAACTTTTCAAAAGTTGGCCGGTAGCCGCTTTTCGCTGTCGATCAATATCTGCCTCAGAGATACCAGAAGAGAGAATTTGGGGTAACTCTGCCCGAATGACTTCAAGGACCTTTTCCGGGTCGACCACATCGCCGCCGATGGCTGAGTGACCCACATCTCCGTAGATCATGTAGCCTCCACCGAAGGAGTCGTCGACGAGATTGGCTTCCTGCAACTTCTCGAAGAGTGCCCCGCTCTGGCCAAACACACACTCCAGAACCAGATCAGAAACCAATTCCTTGCGCACCATATCCTGACCGGACAGCCCTGGATGAATATCTTTCCAACCGAAGAGCAACTTCGATCGTCCTACTTGCATTTCCTGACGCACCTGAGTTTGCGCAGGTGCCACCTCTTCAACCGTGGCAATCTTTTCTAGGGCGGGGGCGGGACCGAGATCTTTTTCCTGTAACAGGCGATCGGCATGATCAAAGAACTCTTCTTCGGATTGATCACCCACAGCAAAGAGAATCATATTCGACGGGTGATAAAAAGACTCCCAGCAACGCTGAAGCAAGGGCGCATCAATTCCCGAAATCGTCTCCACCGTACCGGCGATGTCCTTGGACACCGGGTGGTGGGCGTACATCCCCTCCAAAAGATTGAAGTAGACCCTCCAGCCGGGCATGTCCTCGTACATGCGAATCTCCTGGCCGATGATGCCCTTCTCCTTCTCCACGTTTTCCTCGGTGAAGTGGGGAGATTGCACGAATCGGACCAGATGGCTCAGACACTCATAGAAGTGATCGGTGCATGAAAAGAGGTATGAAGTTCCATTGAATCCAGTGAAGGCATTGGCACTCGCACCCAAACGGCTGAACTCCTGAAAAGCGTCCTCTTCGATTCCTTCAAACATTTTGTGTTCAAGGAAATGTGCGACTCCGTCAGGCAGGACGATTTCGTCCCCTCCACCGATTCGAAAGCGGTCATCGACGCTGCCAAAGTTGGTGGCGAAACAGGCATAGGTACGCAGATACCCCGGCTTGTGACAAAAAGCCACTCGGGCTCCACTGGAGTGAACTCTTTCGACCACTCTCTCTTGCAACGTTGAATTTTCGAGAATGGTGGAATCTTCAGACCAACTCACGAGCTCTCCTCCGGTGCCAGAACATATGTCAAATCGGGGTGAACCAATTCCATCGCTGCGACAATCTCGTCTCGGGTTACCGAAGCGACCCGCTTTCGAAGTATTTCCAGCCCCGGCTTTCTGCCGGAGAGGCGACTGCGAAGGTCATAGTCGGCCAGGGCTGCTGGACTGTCCTGAACCATTCTCAGACGGGAGTCGATGGCTGCCAGGGTCATCTCAAATTCTTCCTCTGAGAACTCTCCATTGCGGACAAACTCCAACTGCTTGTCGATACCAGCCCGGGCCTGATCCACGGTGTCGTGGTCGACGCCGGAACTGATAAACATCATTCCCATGTTGCTGTCGACCTGGGAGTGGATGGAGTAGCACAGGCTTTCTTTTTCCCGGACCTGCGTGAAGAGACGCGAGTGGGGAAAACTGCCGAGAATGCCATTCGCCACCATCAACGGTTCGTTGAGAGGGTGTTCATAGGAAATCATCGTCCGGAAAGACATGATCAGGTTCGATTGTTGAACCTTTGCATGCTCCACCATTTCCCGGGGTTCCTTCGCAGCCCGAATTGCCTGTCGCGGTGACAACGATTCTTCAGAGGAGTGATTTCCCCTGAAAAGGGTGGAGAGGCGATCCACCACCCGATCTTCCGCCATGTTTCCACTGAAGTGAACATGAAGAGGCTGATGGGTGACGAGCTCTTTCCACAGCGCTGTCAAATCCTCTGGGGTCACATGCTTGAGATCTTCCAGGCTTCCCTGTTGGTGATAACGCCACGGTTCATCAAAGCACGCTTCTTCGAGGCACCTTTGGTAAGCCCAACCTGATTTGTTGTCGATGCGCCCCTCGATAGACCGGCGTTGCTGAAGAATCTCCGATTCAACAATCTCCTCCGGGAAAAGGTCATTCACCAAATGGGGCTCGTGGATCAATTGGTCGAGCAGATGGATGGCATCGTCAAAGACCTTTTCTCCCTGCGGAAGATGACCTTCATCAGGAAACTCGGCACGCAGGGTGATCAGATGTCTTTGGCCCCACCGATCAACGGAAGTCGAAGCGGAAAGCCCCCACAGCTCTTCAGTACGAAGATTCAGCAATCTTTGGGAAGGGAACTCGCGGGTTCCCCGCATCAGGCAAGCGGGAACAAGACAACGCCTGGCGTTGTGAGGGCCAAGATCTGCCACCCAGGTCAGTCGCAAAGAACTGGTTTTCCTGCGCTCTTCCGGCCGGAAGTGGAGGAGCCCTCCTGATCCCACCTCCCTGGTCTTGAATCCCGGGACGTGTGTTAACTCAGCTGGGCTCAAACTTCCTCCATACCTTGGGTACTGGCTACCGCTCCACCGGTTCTGGACTCGAGGGATCGAAGTGATTCGTGAAGACCAGAAAGCACCGGTACCAAATTTTTGAACTCTTCCGGTGACAAAGCCTGCCTGCCATCAGACAGGGCTTCCTCCGGTTGATCGTGAACTTCCACCAACAATCCGTCTGCCCCTGCAGCGACGGCCGCTTTGGCCAGTGCGGGAACCCGATAGGCTTCAGCAGAGCCATGGGAAGGATCGACAACGACGGGAAGATGGGTTTTCTTCTTCAACTCTGGAACGATTCCCAGATCGAGAACAACCTGTCTCGAAGCGGCCGCACAACGGATTCCCCGTTCACAAAGAATGACGTTGGTGTTGCCACCTGAAAGAATGTACTCCGCCGCCAACATCAGTTCTTCACTGGTGGAAGAGAAGCCCCGTTTAAGAAGAATCGGTGCACGAATCTGTCCCAGTTCCTTGAGAAGGGAATAGTTGTGCATGTTTCGGCTGCCCACCTGCAAGAGATCGGCGGACTCTGAAACCTTTTCAACATCCCGGGGGTCGAGGATCTCGGTGACGATGCCGAGTCCTGTTTCCTCCCTGGCTCGCTCCAGAATCTTCAGCCCCTTCTCACCCATTCCCTGAAAAGCATAGGGAGAGGTCCGGGGTTTGAACGCACCGCCACGGAAGAGCTGTGCTCCGGAAGACGCCACTGAAGCGGCAAGACGGAGAGTCCTCTCCTCTTCTTCAACAGCACAGGGACCGGCGATGATGGCAAAATCACCTCCACCCACGGTGACATTTCCCACCTCGACCGTTGAATCATTGCCATGGGCGTTGCGGTGAACATGACGGAGGGCCGTACCGAGGAATAATGCTTTTTCGACTCCCTTCCAGGAGTCGAGGGCAAGGGTACGGAGCGGTTCTACATCACCGTGGACTTCGAGATAGTTGCGGCCTTGCCCCTCCACCAGCGTCGCCTCCACACCGAAGGATTTCAGGCGGTCCCTGATCCTTCTGCGGAATGTCGCTGCCAAACCCGCCTCAAGGGCGATCAGCAGGGAGGGTTCCTGGGGAGTACGTTCCATCAAAGGCCTTTCGTCGAACCATGGTGAGAATTATCGCGGCTATCCATGGCTGCTGATCAAGATTCATGACCCTGATCGTATCTGAAAATTACCACGCTTGTTGGGGGTCAGGAAGAAATCTGGACTATTTGCGATCGAATCGTCGCTGTAATTCCTGCCAGGAAATAAACAATTCGGAGGGGCGGCCATGTGGACAGTTTTCTGGCTGAAAGGCTCTGTCTCTCGCCCGGACAAGGTCCTCCTGAGCCTCCGGTGACAACGGCTGACCCGCCTTGACCGCAGCTTTACAGGCCATCGTCTGCAACAGTCGCTCCCTGAGGTCCGGAAGCGGTGCTCCCGAGGAAACCACCGGTTCCATCAGAGAGAGGATATCCCGAAGCAGATTCGCCGGTGATCGCCCCTCGAATCCATGGGGAACCGATCGGATCAGGGCCACACCTTCTCCGAACTCTTCCGCCTGCAACCCCAACTCCGCAAGGGACTCGCGGGTTTCCACAAAGATGGTCCACTGCCGCGGATCAAGATTCACCGTTTCGGGAACCAGGAGCCCCTGGGTCGCTCCACCCTTTTCCCGTTGCTCGAGAATTTCTTCGTAGAGCACCTTTTCATGAAGGGCATGCTGGTCGATCACCCTGAGACCGTCCTCTTCCTCAAGGATGAGGAACGCATCATTCACCTGGAAAACCCTGACCGATTCTCCGACCAGGTTGCCACTCCCGCCGGAGACGATTTTGTCCGCAGGGATTCCGGCGCCGACTTCAACGGGTCCATTGACCGTCGCTTCTGTGACGATGGTCGAACCTTCTGCCACCGAATGCTCCGAAGAAGAACTGGAACCGGATGGAGAGTAAACAGTGTTCTCATTCCCGACAGACGCCGGCTGTACTTCAGACCCGGAACTTGCAGAAGGAATCATCGAGGGCATCGACTGGGGTGCATCCATTTGCAGTTTCGGTACCGAACCCTCTTGCTCAAGGGTCGCCCTGATCGCCCGGCGAATGCGGCGATGAATTTCTTCCCGATTGCGGAATCGGACCTCCAGCTTGGAGGGATGAACATTGATATCCACCTCACCCGGGTCCACTTCCACTCCGACGACGGCCACAGGGAAAAATCCGGGGATCTGATAACCCCTGAACCCTTCCCTGACACCATGTTGCAAGACCTTGTCCTTCAGGGTGCGCCCATTGAGAAAGGTCCAGATCCCGTCCGAGTTTCTTCTTTGGACATCCGGCCTGGCAATCCATCCACTGACCCCGTCCACCTCCAGAATCGGCAACATCCGATCCTGCAAGTCCTCACCCAATACCTCTGCGATACGCTGAGGGAGGGACTGATCCGCCGGGTATTTGAGAACCACCCGGTCATCATGGCTCAGGCTGAAGGCAACTGTGGGATGAGCCATCGCTGCGGCCTTTATTACAGCAGAGCAACGGGCCACTTCCGCAGAGTTGGACTTGAGAAACTTTCTCCTTGCCGGAACAGAAGAAAAAAGATCCTGCACCCGAATACGAGTTCCCGGTCGCATCGCCACCGGCGAAGCCTCTTCCGTTTGACCATGACGGCCGATGATCCGGTGAGCGACATCGGAATCCGCAGTTCGGGAAGTAATCTCGATGGTGGATACAGCGGACATGCTCGACAGCGCTTCACCCCGGAATCCCAGAGTCAGAATTCGATCGAGCCCTTCCGCATCCCGCAGTTTGGAAGTGGCATGACTGGCCAAAGCCAACGGCAATTGATCCGCCTGTATTCCCTGACCATCGTCCGTCACCTGAATGAGGCGCTTGCCACCCTCTTCCAACTCGACTTCGATTCGTGTCGAACCGGCATCGAGGCAATTTTCGATCAACTCTTTGACCACGGAGGCAGGGCGTTCGATCACTTCTCCCGCTGCAATCTGATCGATGAGCAGTTGCGGAAGTTGCTGGATCTCACGACTCATGGTGCCCCCTCACAGGCTCTGTTTTGGTCCCAACGGCTAGACTGTTTTACGCTTGCTCTCTTCGTGGCGAATCGCACCTTCGAGCGTATTCTCCAGCAACTTGGCCACCGTCATCGGACCGACTCCTCCTGGGACCGGGGTGATACAAGCGGCTTTTTTGGAAGCGGATTCATAGTCCACATCTCCCACAAGGCGACCGTCATCAAGGCGGTTGATTCCCACATCGATGACCGCGGCACCTTCCTTGATCCATTCTCCCTGGATCATTTCTGGAACACCCACCGCTGCGACAACGATGTCTGCCCTGCCCACATGAGCGGCAAGGTCTTTAGTTCTGGAGTGGCAAATGGTCACCGTCGCGCCCTCTGCAAGAAGAAGTTGTGCAGCGGGCTTGCCGACGATGTTCGATCGACCGACGACCACCGCTTCCGCCCCCGTCATTTCGACACCCGCAGATCTCAACAAATCAATGCAGCCCAATGGAGTGCAGGGAACAAAGGTCGGCTGCCCCACCGCCAAATGACCGACATTCACCGGGTGGAATCCATCCGCATCTTTTTCTGGAAGGATTCTCAACAACAGCGGCTCCGCGTCCAAATGTGCGGGAAGAGGAAGCTGCAAAAGAATCCCGTGAACATGGGGATCAGCATTGAGCTGATCGATCACTTCTTCCACCTGCTCCTGAGTCGCATCATCGGGAAGCTGATGATGGAAGGAACGAATCCCCACCTTTTCACAGGCCCGTTCCTTGTTGCGCACATAAACCGCGCTGGCCGGATCACCACCCACGAGGAGCACGCCCAGTCCTGGGGGATGTCCCGCCTGCTCCGTGAACTCACTGACCCTGACCTTGAGTTCCTTGCGCAGCTGTTTCGCCCGCTCTTTGCCATCGATGACCTGTGCCATAACTCTCTTCCTCTTTTCAGGGCCCAACCCGTGAGCCGTTATGGACGGATCCAGTGACCGGATCGCCCACCTGATTTTTCGAGCAGTTGAATCTGTCCGATCTCCATGCCCCTGTCGACCGCCTTGCACATGTCGTAGATCGTCAACAAGCCATTGCTGACCGCAACGAGGGCTTCCATCTCGACTCCGGTTTTTGCCTGCACCCTGGTCTGAACACGCACTGTGATCCACGCCTGATCCTCAGACCTGCCGTAATCCAATTCGACATCGACATGATCCAGAGGCAACGGATGACACAGAGGTATCAAACGGGATGTTTCCTTCGCCCCCTGGATCGCCGCCAATCGGGCGACGGTCAGCACATCCCCTTTTTCGACATCTCCGGCAACAATCAGATCCAGAGTAGAGGGTTTCATGTGGATCTTGCCTTCGGCGACCGCCCGACGATCGGTGATCGTCTTGTCGCCGACATCGACCATGCTCGCTTCACCCTCCTCATTGACGTGGGAAAGTTCATCGCTCATGAGCAGGTCCCTTCTACAATTCCCGCTGGAGGATGTACTCGGCGAGATCCTCCAGTCTCTGACGTGCTGGCCCGGGGTCGGCTGCAGCCCGCAGGGAATCCAGTGCATCCTGTATCACGGTTCTCGCCCGCTCCTTGACCTGTTCCATGATTCGGTGTTCGGCGAGCAATCGGGCAATCTCTTGCCGCTCCTCTGCCGCGTCTTCCGATTCATGACACGCTTTCAACAGCTGTAAAAGGTGGTCGCGACCACTCTGGTCGAGTGCTTCGCGGAGCATCAACACCGGCAGGGTCAATTTGCCATTGCCCAGGTCTGTTCCCAATGACTTCCCGACCAACTCGGGGTCACCGACGAGATCCAGTGAATCGTCGATGATCTGGAACGCCTCCCCCATCCGATTGCCGTAGCATTCAAGTGCATCGGCCTGTTCAGGACTGGCACCGGACAGCATTGCACCCAACTTGCAGGAAAGGCCGTAGAGGATCGCTGTCTTGCGGTGAATGATCTCTTCGTATTGCTGGAGGGTCAGTTCAAGATTCCCGGCATTGCCGACCTGCATGATCTCACCGATGCAAATCTCCCGGGTACACTCCGCCAAAAGTCTAGCCGCACCTTCCACCTCTGTGGAGATGACAAAACCCCGAGCGTAAATGATGTCACCCAAAAGAATTGAAGCACGATCACCGTATCGGGTGTGGATCGTTTCCACCCTTCGCCTGACATCGGCCTGATCGAGCAGATCGTCATGGACCAGAGTGGCGGTGTGAATCAACTCGACGACTGCGGCACAGCGAACGTGATCGGTGCGGATCTCACCGAAACAGCGGCCCGCAAGGAACACACATGCCGGTCGAATCTGTTTGCCGCGAAACTGGGAGAGGTGTTCGAGCAGTTCATGAACGTAGGGTTCGGAGGATTGGAACTCAGCAGCGAGGTATTCACGCAACTTCTCCATGTCCCCGGCAATGGGTCCATAGAGGTGCGCCAATACCTGCGATCTTCCGATCGGGCTCTCTTCCGCAGCAACTCCCTCTGCGTTCACCGGACCGGCCCACCGATGGCAGGAAGATCATCGATGGGATGCAATGGCAACTCGAATGCCTTGCTGACCCCGCGATGGAAAACCTTGCCTCCGCAAACATTCAGGCCCTGAGCACGCAAGGGGTCGCGCTTGACAAAAGCTTCCAGCCCGGTGTTGGCCAGGTCGACCAGATAAGGCTGGGTCGCATTGGTCAGGGCAAAGGTCGAAGTTCTGGAAACCGCGCCTGGCATGTTGGCAACACAGTAGTGGACCACTCCGTCGACCACGTAGGTGGGCTCGGCGTGTGTGGTCGCCCGACAGGTTTCAACGCAACCACCCTGGTCGACAGCGACGTCGACGATGACGGATCCTTCCGGCATCTCGGAGAGCCATTCTTTCGGTACCAGTACCGGTGCCCGGTCTCCGGCGACGAGCACTGCGCCGACGACGAGATCCGCTTGCTGAACCGCTTCCCGAATCGAGAAAGGAGTGGAGAAGCAGGTGTTGACGTTGGCCGGCATGGTGTCGTCGAGGTAGCGCAGGCGATCGAGATCGATATCGAAGATCTTGACCCTTGCTCCCAGACCTGCAGCCATCTTGGCGGCATTCGATCCCACCACTCCACCACCCAGAACCACGACCCTGCCCGGTTCCACACCGGGCACGCCGGGCATCAGGACTCCGCGTCCGCCATTCTGTCTCTGCAGAACGGTCGCGCCAGCAAGCACGGACATGCGGCCTGCGACTTCACTCATGGGAGTCAAGAGAGGCAGGGCCCCGCGGGAGTCTTCGATGGTCTCGTAGGCAACCGCAGCCACTCCGGATTCGAGACAGGCATCCGTCAACTCTCTCGAAGCGGCGAAGTGGAAGTAGGTGAAGACGATCAGATCCGGTCTCAGGTAGCCGTACTCGGCGGCGAGGGGCTCCTTGACCTTGACGACGATCTCCGAGCGCGACCAGACCTCAGAGGCCTCGGCAACCATCTCACAACCGGCGTCGATGTATTCCTGATCCTGGATTCCACTGCCAAGGCCTGCGCCCTTCTCGACGAGAACCTTGTGCCCGGCTTTCACGAGTAGGAAGGCTCCGGATGGAACGACAGAAACCCGTTGCTCCTGCTGTTTGATCTCCTTGGGAACACCGATGGTGCGGGAACTCATGTTCACTCCTTTGGGAATGGTGTTGTTCAATTCTCAGGGGTCAGGGTTCATTCCCCAGCGGCTATTGCCGACTGGCATTCTGATGTGGAGACGGTCCCACCGGAGATCTCTCCCCCGACTCTTCTCGGGCCCTCGAAAGATCCTGACCGGGCGACCCGGACCGAATCCGGATTTTATGGGGACCACCCTGAAGTGACAAGCGATGGCGAGCCTTCCAGAGGGGGAAGGGGGCGAATTCCTTGCGAAATTGGCAACTGCGTCTGGATGCCCCCCTTCAAAAGGCCGATGCTGACAACGATGACGGCATACAAGGGCGATGCCGGGAAAGTGACCAGAGTTGGGCAACCTTCCTCCAAATGATGACTCCGCTTCTGCTGTCGCCCTTTTGGGGGGAGTCTTTGACCCTCCACACCAGGGACACATCGATATCGGTCTTTCCGCATTGCAATTGGAAGCGGTCGCGGAAGTGATCTGGATTCCCTGTGCCCGGATCCCCCACCACAAATCCGCTCCCGTGGCCCCCGCAGAAGCCCGTTTGCAAATGGTTGAACGCATCTGCTCTGAAATCGATGGCTTCACTGTGGATGATCTCGAGTTTCATCGGGAGGGACCGTCCTACACCGTGGATACGGTTCGCACCCTTTCACAGCGTTTGGATGACAAGCCCCTGCTGTGGATCGTGGGCGCAGACAACGCCGACAAGATCGCCCAGTGGAAATCTGCGGAAGAGCTGTGGCAAATGGCGATCCCCGTCGTCGCTCCGCGACCTGGAGTGGAAACGGGTACCTCAGAAAACCCTGCTCTTGTCAGGGAGGATTTCCCCTACATCGACGACGGGCGCTGGCAGCACTTTCTGCACTGGCAGTTACCCCCCGTTTCCGGAGAGATCTCCTCCAGTGAGATCCGATCTCTCTTGGCCCGAGCGGAAGAGCCTCGCTCAGCCATCTCTGAACACCCGGGAATTCCCGCGATCCTCAAAGAATTCCTGATTCAGGGTGGCTGGTATCACACTTCTTCTGATTAGCTCGCCGGGATCAACTTGATTCACCGTCATATGACGGCACCATCGGGAGGATTAACAGAAAACCGGAAGGAACCGGAAGATGTCGAGAACACGCGTCAAAGACCTGCTGAACCACACCGGCGAAGACGTCACCCTCAAGGGCTGGCTATACAACCGTCGATCCTCCAAGAAGTTCCACTTCGTTCTTTTGCGAGACGGATCCGGCATCGTCCAGTGCATCGTCACCAAAGCAGAGATGGATGAAGAGGCTTTTGAGGCCATCGGCAAGATCCCCTACGAATCCGCCATCGAAATCCGGGGCAAAGCGAATGCCGATGAGCGCTCACCCGGTGGAGTGGAAATTCACGCTTCCGCGGTGGATGTCATCAGCGAAGCGGAAGAGTACCCCATCTCCAAACAGGAGCATGGGCCTGATTTTCTTCTCTCCCACCGTCACCTTTGGCTGCGCTCCAAAAAGCAGGTCGCCATCATGCACATTCGCAATGAAGTGCTGAAGACGATTCGCGACGACATGCACGAGCGCGGCTTCCACTGCATCGACGCCCCCGTCTTCACACCCAACTCCTGTGAAGGCACGAGCACGCTCTTTGAAGTTGATTACTTTGATGATGAAAAGGCTTATCTGACCCAGAGTGGCCAGCTTTACATGGAAGCTGCGGCTATGGCTCTGGGAGATGTTTATTGTCTGGGTCCCACATTCAGGGCAGAGAAATCAAAGACCCGGCGGCATCTGACCGAGTTCTGGATGTTTGAACCTGAGATGGCATTTGCCGGGATCGATGAAGTCATGGATCTGGCTGAGGCAATGCTCCAGAAAATTGCTACCAACGTTCTCGAGAACTGTCAGGCAGATCTGGAAGTTCTCGAACGCGATACAGATCAACTGCGCAAAGCTCTCGCACCCTTTCCGAGGATCTCCTACTCGGAGGCGGTCGAGCGGCTGAATGACGAAGGCCACCCTTTCGAGTGGGGCGGCGATCTCGGAGCACCCGACGAGACCAAGATTTCTTCCTGGTTCGACACCCCGGTGATGGTTCACCGGTACCCCGAAGCGGTCAAAGCGTTCTACATGAAACGCGATCCTGAAGATTCCAGAGTGGCTCTGGGAGTCGATGTCCTCGCTCCCGAGGGTTACGGCGAAATCATTGGTGGAGGCCAGAGGGAAGAATGCCTCGAGACCCTCTTGGGACGAATCAATGAACATGAGCTCGACCCGGAAGATTTTGCTTGGTATCTGGATTTGCGTCGCTATGGGTCTGTTCCTCACGGAGGCTTTGGTCTCGGCGTTGAAAGAACAGTTTGCTGGCTCGCAGGAATTGAGCATGTCAGGGAATGTATCCCCTTTCCACGCATGCTTTATCGGATCTACCCCTAGCACCCTTGCCTGCCTCTTCAGGATCGATACAATGAGGTTTACATTCAGGGATGTATGTTCTGATAGTCTCGATGGAATATTCAGGCTTCAGGACTGCCACCGGGCTTCCCCCGCCTTGGGGTCCGTGACCTGAATTCCGGGAATTCTGAGACTCCCGGCCCCCACTTTCTGAGAGGCAAGAGCATGTCGGAGTTGCAATTCGGGTCAAGACGTCGATCAGTCATGATTACCGGTACCTTGGCGTCTCTGGTATGGCTTCTCCTGTTGATCTCTGCCACCCCATCGCATGCGCAAAATGGTGCAATCCTTCAGCAAACCGGAGCATGTGGCACCAACCCGAAAAGCACGGATCTGACGGTTCGTACCTCCGATGGGAGTGTCTGGGGAATCGATGCCACCAGCGGCAAAATTTGTGTCTACACCACCGCCGGGACCCTTGCCCTGACCAATATGATCGACCATCCGGTGGGCGCTGCACAGGCTCCGCTCTTCCAGCCCCAGTGCTCGGGAATCAGTTACTCCGCTGCCACCGATACCTTCTGGATCCTCAACTCGACCGGCTTGGAACTCTCCGAAATGGACCCCTCCGGTAACCAGTTGGGAGCACCTGTCAGCATTCAGGCTTCAACAACCCTGACAGGACTGGCCCTCAACCCGCTGGACGGCCACCTCTGGACCCTGAATACACAAGACAATACCGCTCTTGAAATTGACCCCCTCGACGGATCCATTCTTTCGACACTCCCACTTCCCGGCTCGCCGGTCCGTTACAGCTCAGGCCTCGAGATTCGCTTCGATAATGGCCAGGCAGTGCTGGACTTTACGTACGGCGATGTTTTTGACGCCGGGATTTCCGAAGTCCGCAGTGTCAATCTGGCAACCGGAGCACTCTCCTGCTACCAGGTCGATCTGACTCCGATTGAATCAGGCGACTCGCTTTTGGGAATTGCCGTCAGTGGATCTTCCACCTACATCACGACCTGTTGTACGGTTTATCAGATCAACTCGATTCAGAACAGCCTGCTGGCCGTAGCAGACCTGCAAGGGTTCGTCGACGGTGAAGGTAATCTGACACTCGACTGGCGCAACTGCGGTCCGGGTACCAATGGCATCTACAATTCGATCCGGATTACCCGCAATGGTGCGATCATTGACACCATCAGTGGATCTGCAAGTAACTGGACCGACAATTCACCGCCCGCTGAAGCCGATATCCTGTATCAGGTTCAAGGCGTCGTCGGATCCAACCTTGCAACCTCCTCGATTTCTCTGAGCAATGCTGCGGGTGGACTATCACAGGTTCTCTCCATCCCAGGGTTTTATCCCAGAGATCTTGCCTACGATCCTGCGCAGGATGACCTCTATGTGACCGATAGTTTCTCCAGCGAGATCCGTGTCTTCAGTTCCGATTTGGTTCAAAAGCGCGTGATCGACACCGGCCTCTCAAATCTTCGTGGAATCGGCTACAACACCCTGCTCGACGTCTTATTGGTCAGCAGGGCAAACAGCAGTCTGGTGACCTTCATCGATCCGGCGACCGGCACTCCCCAGTCTTCTTTCCCCAGCTCCAGCTCTGAAATCACGGCGATCTCCTACGACTCCTCCACAGACGACTGGCTTCTGTTCCGCAATACCGGTGACCCTGATGCAGAAGTGCTGCGCATGGAAGCAGCAGACGGCCAAGAAGGAAACCCCCTGGGAACCATCGCTCCGCCACAAACTTCTGGATTGGTTCTGAGTAGTGGTATGGCATCACTTGAGGACGGTACCTTACTTCTGGGAATCGATTCCGCCGGGATCGGTTCCAGTGTCAGTCAGTTGACCTCATTTGGATTCCCCCTCGATTACACTATGCCAATGGAAGCTATCGGTGACTCATTGCAGTTACTGACGAATCCATGGACTGGAATCGAGGACATCGGAAACACTGTGATCGTTGCCGGAAATGCGACCAGCTCTCTCTACAAGCTGATTCTCGTCAGTGACGGCCCAGATTTTCTCCGTGGTGACTCTGACGGTAACAATCTCGTCAATCTTACTGACGCTATCTTCACCGCGACCTGGCTCTATTCTGGCGGCACTTCTCCTTCGTGCATGGATGCTGCTGACGCCAATGACGATGGCAGGTTGGACATATCCGATCCGTTGTACACCTTGCTCTATCTATTTGCCGGATCTGCCCCACCTCCCATTCCATTCCCTCTTTCGGGAGAAGATCCCACCTTCCTCGACAACCTCGGTTGTTAACAATCCCCGAGTTGACATAACGTAGTTTGTAAATAAACTTTGTATATCTCTCTTGCGAGAGACACCGCCCGACTTGCACCGCAAGCAAGCATGGTGGGGAAGAGTCTTGTGCCAGATTACCTGACACAAGGGGGAAGATATTCATGCGGGGGCCTCCCAGGAGGCAAGCAGAGGAGATGAAGAAGATGGGTACCTGCATCCAGCAGGTATTCGCGGCGGTGTGTCTGTTTGTATTCATGACGAGTCCAGTCATGGGTCAGCAATCCCTCACCATCGCGGATGCCACGACTCAGGGGCTATCAGCATTCAATACGGAGGTGGTCCTCCAAAGCACGGGCGATACCCAAGGCTATGTCCTGGCCATTGGATTCGACCCCAACGTGCTCACGGCCACCAACGTCAGTGTGGAAGGGTCAGATGTGGAAAGCATCGGGGCGGAGTTGATCGCAGCAGAAGTGCTCACGGAGGGGATGACCCTCGGTGTGGTACTTGATGCTCAAAGTCCATTTGACGGACAAGTGATCCCATCGGGTCAAAATTCCGTCGGTGTGCTCTCCTTTACCCCTGCGACCATCGCCACCAGCAACCTGACGACCACATTGAATTTTGTGGACGGAGTCTTTAACTCTCCTCCACTCGACAACCTCATCGTTCAAGGTGGACTTTCGATCGGTGCAATCGACGGTTTGATTCTCAATAATGGCACTGTCACCCTAACGCCTCCGCCACCTGACAGCATCACTGTTGGCTCCACCAGTGTCCTTGCCAACGGCACTGCAGTTGCTGATGTACCGATTCTACTTTCTAGCAGTACGGGTCCAGTTCAAGGCTTCGTAATAGCTATCGCCCATGGTTCAGACGAACTGACTCTCGAAGAAATCACCATTGAAGGAACCGTCACTGACAGTATTGGTTCCGAGTTTGAAGTCGCGAATCTTTACGCAGACGGTGGAACCATTGGAGTCGTTCTCGACTTCATGCCTCCCTTCGACGGCCAAGTGATTCCGGTTGGCAATGATCAAACCATCGCCATCTACCGTTACAGTTGCAACAATCCGATCTTCCTCCCTGAGGCAGATCTGGACACTCCCTTGACTCCCATCAATAACTACATCGGTGAACCTCC
>CAJXMG010000036.1 GCA_913056395.1 uncultured bacterium
CCTTTGAAGAGCTGGACAAGGCCCTGCTGCTGCAGCTGCGCAGGGAGTTGTTGAAAGAGCCCAGGGGTCTGACCAGTGAAGAGCTCTTTCAGGTGACCGACGGTCGGACGGCGAAGTTTTGGTGTCGTCCAGCGCATGGGGATGCCTTCAACAGCAATGAGGCTGCTTTCCGTGCCTTGCAGGCGGGTTGCGAGTTCTTTGACGAGTTGTCCGGGGTCTCGATGGAAGACCGGGAGACGTCAGCGGAAAAAGTTCTGCAACGGTACCAGGATGAGTTTTACCGCATCGATCAGAAGTACCGCCAATTCTGGTACTGGGAACAAATCCGTTCCAGAGTTGGTCAATCCAACCCCCTGCGCGAGTTGGGGGAGAGGATCAACCAGCGCTACCAAGAGGGTTTTCTTCAGCCATTGGCAAGAGGTTGGTCAGAACATCTGGAATCCGGATTTCTCGACCAGTGGTCCAGTGAAGGGCTGGGGCTGCAAAGGGAATTTTTCAGCGAGCATGTGGAAGGTTCCGGGGTTAGCAAGACCTATGTCATCATCAGTGATGCCCTGCGTTATGAAGCGGGCGTGGAGCTGAAAGAGCGACTGGAAGCGCAGTCTCGCAGGGACGTGGAACTGGAAGCCCTGTTGAGCTCGGTTCCTTCCTATACCCAGTTGGGAATGGCGAGCCTGTTGCCGCACCAACAATTGGAGATTCAGGAGGATGCCAACGCGACCATCAAGGCTGATGGCCATTCGACGGCCGGGTTGGCAAACCGAAGCAAAATTCTCGAGTCAAAAAATGGCCATGCCATTCACGCGACCGATTTTTTGAAGATGAGTCAGGCGCAGGCGAGAGAATTTCACAATGATCATGAAGTTCTCTACATCTATCAGGACATTATTGATGCAAGGGGTGAAAGCAAAGAAGAGGAAACCTTTCTGGCGGTGGATGAAGCCCTGGGCGAAATCGTCCAGTTGATCGATCTCTGCGTGAATCGTCTGAATGACTCAAAAATTCTCGTCACTTCCGATCACGGGTTCCTGTTTCGAATGGACCCGCCCGACGAAGATGATCGGGCCAAGGTTGAAGTGCCCCATGGGGTCACCAAGAAAACCAAGCGTTACTTCTTGGGGAAATCCCTGGGATCTACAGCCGGCGCGATCGATGGGAAGGCCGCGAAAACATCGGGTGTTGAGGGAGACTGGGAGTTCTGGGTACCCAAAGGGGCGAATCGCTTTTACTTCATAGGAGGGGCCCGTTTCACCCATGGTGGAGCGATGCCTCAAGAGGTGTTGATTCCATTATTGAAGGTGTCCTACAACCGCAGCGAATCTTTGGAGACGCAATATGTGAAAGTTCACGTGGAGGGGGATCAACATCGGATCACGACTCAGCAGCACAAGTTCACCCTGACACAGCTGGAAGCGGTCAGCGAAACCCGTCACCCCGTGCGGCTAAAGGTGTTTCTGGTGGATGTGGCGGATGGGGGCAAAAGTGTCTCGACCATCGAGGAGGTGACTTTGGGCAGTACTTCCGGAAAGCTTGCCGAGCGTCAGAAAGAGATCTGGCTGACACTGGAATCCGGGGCCACATTTGACCGGCAGAAAGAGTATGCTTTGGTCTTGAGGGACGCAGAGACAGACAAAGAGCATAAGAGAATCACGGTCACGATCGATCGGAGCTTTGAAGATGACTTCTAGTGGACATGAAGACGGGGGAGTGGTTCTGGATCAGCTCCTCAACGACCACTTTCCGGGAAAGATCGTTCGCAAGGATTTGACCAAGATGGTCAAGGAGGGTGCGAACGTTCCCATTTTTGTCCTCGAGTATCTGCTCGGAAACTACTGTGCATCTACAGACCATTCCATCGTTGATCAGGGCATGCAAACCGTCAAAAAAATCCTTTCGGAAAACTTTGTCCGCCCCGATGAGGCGGAAAAAGTCAAATCACTGATTCGTGAGAAAGGCTCTTACAAAGTCATCGACAAGGTGTCGGTGGTCCTGAACGAGAGCCGCGATGTCTACGAGGCTCAGCTCTTCAGTTTGGGAATCAAGGGGGTGGAGGTTCCCACCCAGTTCATCAAGGAGTATGAGAAGTTGCTGGTCGGAGGCATCTGGGCTCTGGTCACCCTGGAGCACTTCTTCGAAGAGGGGCAACGGGGGTCACCCTTCACGGTGCGACAGATCAAGCCGATCCAAATGCCCAATATGGATGTGAAAGCGCTTCAGGATGCGCGCAGCCATTTTACGGCGGATCAGTGGCATGATGTGCTGTTGAGGTCGACCGGTATGGAGCCGACCAACCTCGATGAACGGATGAAGTGGCATCTGCTGGCACGCATGATTCCCTTTGTCGAGAACAACTACAACCTGTGTGAGCTGGGGCCGAGGGGCACCGGAAAAAGCCACATCTACAAGGAGATCAGCCCCAACAGCATTTTGGTTTCTGGTGGTCAAACCTCTGTCGCCAACCTCTTTTACAATATCAATCGCAACAAGGTGGGGCTGGTCGGGGTCTGGGATGTGGTCGCCTTCGATGAAGTGGCGGGCATCAAATTCAAGGATCATGACGGCGTGCAGATCATGAAGGACTACATGGCTTCCGGATCCTTTGTGCGCGGTCGTGAATCGATCAATGCCTCGGCATCGATGGTCTTCGTGGGAAATATCGACAATGTCAAATCACTATTGAAGACCAGCCACCTGTTGTCGCCCTTCCCCGAGGCGATGATCGATTCCGCCTTCTTTGATCGATTCCACGCTTATGTTCCCGGTTGGGAAATCCCCAAGATGAAGCCGGATTTCTTCACCAACCAATACGGCTTCATTGTCGATTATCTGGCAGAGTTTTTCCGTGAAATCCGCAAATTTAATTTCGGAGATGCCATCGGCAAGTACTTCAAGTTGGGCAAGGATCTCAACCAGCGCGATACCATCGCCGTCAAGCGCACCACCAGCGGTTTGCTCAAGCTGCTCTATCCCCATGAGCAGTTTGGCAAGGAAGAGGTCCGCGAGTGCCTGGAGTATGCGCTGGAGGCTCGCAGAAGGATGAAGGAACAGCTGAAGAGAATTGGCGGCATGGAGTTCTTTGATGTTCAGCTGAGTTATATCGATCTGGACTCTCAGGAGGAAAAAGTGGTTCGCATGCCCGAGCAGGCTGGCGATTCGCTGATTCCGGAAGACTCCCTCGATCCGGGAACCCTCTATGCCATCGGCAGAGGCAATGGCGCCCAGTTGGGTCTTTATCGTCTGGAAACACAGATGACCGCGGGTTCAGGCGGCCTCAAGATTTCCGGCCTCGGATCGAACACCGCCGCCAAGGAAAAGATCAAGATCGGCTACGATTACTTCCGCGCCAACGTGACCCAGATCCAGAACTCTCTCCGCGTGGCGGAACACGACTATCACCTTCATGTGGTCGACGTGCAAAATACGGGGGTATCGGAAGATTTCACGATGGGTGCTTTCGTTGCCCTCTGTTCGGCCCTATTGGACAAGCCCCTCGAGCCACAGCTGATCATTTTGGGATCGATGAGTTTGGCAGGAAATGTCAACCCAGTTGACAGCCTCGCGGAAATGCTGCAGGTCGCTTCCGAGTCGGGGGCCAAGAGGCTGCTGTTGCCTATGGCGAGCACGGGCGATATTTCCACAGTACCGCCGGAGCTGTTTGTGCGATTCCAGACTACCTGGTATGCGGATCCCAAGGATGCGGTCTTCAAGGCGATGGGCGTGGTCTAGGGGAGTAGTCTCTAGATCTTCATTCCGACGATGGTGCCTTCGAAGACGCGTTCGCCGTTGACGTAGCCCTGGGCGCTGAACTTGGCGAGGCGACTGCGCAGGGCAATCATTTCGCCGACCATCAAAAGGTCACAGCCCGGTTCGACGATGCCCTTGAAGCGAACATTCTCGCAGGCAGCGAAGCCGACGATGTCATCCTCATTACCGGATGCTTCGCCGTAATAGAAGGAGCACAGTTGTCCGGCGGTCTCGATCATCAACACACCGGGAAGGAGCGGGCGATCGGGGAAGTGTCCACTGGTCCAGAAGGCATCATCCTTGACCTCATGAACACCGGCGATGGTCGAGTTGTCCGGATCGAAGTGCACGATCCGGTTCAGCAATTCCATGTCATTGCGCTGAAAATTTCTGCGACGAATTTCTTCAGGGCCGAAGACCACGTTTTGGGTATCGATGGTGGCCGGATCCAGAATCGCATCGGTCGACATATCGCTCCTCCTCCAGATCCGGAGAATACCCCAACTCCGGTGGAGGTGCGAGTTGACAGGGGGGCAGAGTTTTCGGATCTCCATTCTCTCCACGAGGGTTCTGGGTCTTGCCGGGGTCCCGATGTATACTTTAATTGCGTCGAGTCATCCCACTCGACCCCCTCGAGTCATCGGTCTCAGGCCCACACTGGAGTCCCACAGACCGCCCGAGCCTTGAGCCCGAATTTGCAGGAGCAACGATGTCCAGTTTGAGCACCACCATCGAGCAGCGTGCCACCGCCGGTGAAAACCCCCTGACCTACACCCTGGTCCAGCTGGAAGGTTTCATCGATGCCGCCAACTACCCCATCTTTGAGAAGGCTATGGAGAAGTTGATCGACAGTGGTCGCCATCACATCGTTCTCGACTTCAAGGGCGTGGAGTACATCAACTCCACCGGAATCAGTGGGATCATCCGCTTTCATCATCACTGTTCTACTGCGGGCGGCTTGCTGGTTCTGGCGCGGGTGGCGCGCAATGTGGGCATCACCATGCATCTCCTCGGTGTGACCTCCGTGGTCGCTGTTGCCGGCAAGCTGGAAGAGGCGGAGAAAGCCCTTCAGGGTGAGACGCTCGCCCCGGCAGAAGAGGGCAGTGAGCGCAAGATGCCGGTCATCGCCGACAAGCCGGGTCCCTCCGGGACAGTGGCGTTGCTGTTGCCGGGCAAGGGCAACTTCGCTGATATTTGTAAAAAGCGGGTCGAGGATCGTGGCGGTAAAACCTTCCTTTACGGCTCACCCGCAGAACTTCTCGAGGCACTCGACGCCATCGTTCCTGACCTGGTTGTCATCGACCAGCGCATCCCGGGCAGTGATCAATTGGTGGAGCGTATCAAACTGATGCCGCGACACGCCCTCGCCTCCATCATTCTGATCCATCCCAAGGGGGTCGACCCAACCACCGTCAATGGTTTCCGCGTTTGGGAGAATGATTCTCTCGTCGATCCCTTTGATCTGGGCAACCTGTTCGTTCTCGCCGAAAGCGAAGTGCGCCGCGTCAGTCGCGATCGCAAGCTCTTCAGTCAGCAGGTCCGTTTCCAGTTTGATGGTTCCAGAGATTCGGTCGACCAGGGCCTGAGCATGGGCACCGCCCTGATTTCGCGGCTGCCGTTGACCGAGACGGAGAAGAACGCGCTTCAGTCCGCCCTCAAGGAGGGGGTCGACAACGCTGTTCGTCATGGAAACGGGGAGGATCTCTCCAGCAAGGTCACCGTTAACTACGTCGTCGATCCCCGTCGGGTGACGATGCTCGTGGAGGATGAGGGAGAAGGCTTCGACCACGAGTTCTTCCTCGGCCAGATCGAGGACAAGGATGCCTTCGAACGTGCCAAGGAGCGGATGCGCGAAGGGGGCCGAGGCGGTCTCGGAATCCTGTTGATGCACCGCTGCTCCGACCGCCTGGAGTACCTCGGCAAGGGCAATGTGGTGCGTATCGAGAAGGCCCTGCAACGCTGACCAGGGAGTTTATTCCCGGCTTTTGCTCTGGAGTGGCAACTCTCTGTCATTTGGCGTTGACAGCCCGGCCACCGATCTGCACAATTGGCGTTTCCCTTCGACGGCACGGAAGTCCTTTTCTGCCTTCGGGAGGCCTGTCAGCAGGCTCAGAGCGGGTGTAGCTCAGGGGTAGAGCATCACGTTGCCAACGTGATTGTCGTGGGTTCGAATCCCATCACCCGCTCCATTTTTTCCCCTTTTCATCGCGGTATATTCCAAGGGTGTTCCCACTGTGGACCCAAGGGAGTTCCCCTTGTGGAAGTGATCTGTGGGTTGGGGAACCGGGCAATCTTCCGCGGTGGACTGCCCATCAGACCGTCTTTCGTGGGGAGGATGGGCGCTGGGTAGAACGCCGGCTCGCGGGAGATGTCCCCCTCGATGTCTCCGTGGAAGAAAGTCGGGTTTCCTTCGCATGGGAGTTCGATGAAAAGCCTTTCAAGGTTGATTTTGACCTGGAGGAAAGTGCTTCAGGGGTTCGCGTGACTGTTCCGATGCCCAATGGAATCAGCAGCGAGCGTGCGACGCGAACGGCCCATGCCATCGAGTCAGAGTTGGTTCTTTTGTCGGATGCCCTAGGCGCGAAGGTATCGGACGAAAAATTGCAGCAGGCCCGCCAGACGATGGGCCGATTCCACCTGGAGGTTTATTCACGCAAGGGTGCGTGAGATTCGTTTTCCAGCTGGCGAATGATCGCTTCCGCGGATGCAAGATTGGTTGCCAGTGGAATGTTGTCCAACTCGCAGATCCGGATCAGTGCATTGACGTCTGCACTGTGGGGTTGAGCCCAGAGAGGGTCGCGCAAGAAGATGACGGCACTGATCAGGCCTTCAGAGATGAGGGCTCCGATCTGCTGATCTCCCCCAAGGACTCCCGTGCGCACCCTGCGTGCCACTTTCAAGCCCGTCTTTTCAGCGATTTCCAGCCCCGTGTTCTCTGTGGTGACCAGTGAACGCTCTCCAAAGAAATCCTTGTGGGAATTCACCAGTGTGATGAGGTCTGACTTGCGCGAGTCGTGGGCGACCAATGCAAAGTATTGTTGGTGGTAGGCCCCGGAGAGCCGTTGGATACAAAGGCGGGTGAGTTCAGAGAAAACCTGGTGAAAGGTTTGGCCCTCCTCTTTCAGCGCGTTCAGCTGCTCGAAGGGGATGCGTGAAATCACCGCTTCGCTTGCTGTTTCGACGCTGGCAGTCGCAAGTCCACCGGCCACAAAGCTGATTTCCCCAAGGATACTGGGAGCCTCCTGAACGATACTTTCTCCAGAGCGGGTGCCGACCCGGATCCAACCCTTATGAAGCAGGATCAAATGCTCATTTTTCTGGTTCATTTGAATCAGGGGCTGGTTTGCAGAGACCGTCTCTCCTGTTGGACAGATCTCCCGGAGAATGGAGTAGAGCTCCTCGGAGGGTTGATCCATGGGGCGATTCTTTCACTCTTGGGGTCAGTGGTGGTCTTGGAGCAGTGTATGCGACTCTGTGGCTGAACCCAAAAAATGGCAGCTGAAAAGCCTTCTGGAGATATCTCCGGGAAGGAATCTCCCCCTGGAACTTGCTTCAACCGCCAAAATTCCGCAAAAAACCCCGTTTCGGGAGCATCCGGGCCTCGGCTTGCGTTGACACTTCTGGGCGCGGGCACGATGATCTGTGGTTACGGTTAGTATGCCGGAACGACAAGGAGCCGTTGGCCGCTCATGAATGAAGACACGAACGGGGTCGAGAACCCCGAGACGGAAGATACTGCTATGAATACCTCCGCCACCGAGGACACCGGAGTCGACAATGCGACCTCCGAGTCCCAGGACTTTATTTCCAGCAACGTGGAAGTGGCCGACGAGGGCCCCTGCCGCAAGCGTATGTCCATCACCATTGCCCCTGAGACCGTCACTGCCGAACTGGAGACCCAGTTCAAGCAGCTGAAGTCCAACGTCATGTTGCCGGGATTCCGCAAGGGCAAGGCACCGCTGAAGATGATCAAGGCCAAGTTTGGCAAGGACATCGAGCAGGATGTGCGTGAAGACCTCATCAACCGTTCCGTCTCCGAGCAGATGGAAAACGCGGATTACACCCCCATCGGATTTCCCGAATTCGAAAACATCGAGTTTTCCACCGAGAACCCCTTCACCTTCGAAGCGGTTTTCGATGTGCAGCCGACCTTCGACCTGCCCGAGTACAAGGGTGTCGAGGTCGATTCCCAGTTGAAGACTGTGGAAGACAGCGACGTCGATGCCGAGATTGAGCGCATCTCCGAGCAGGCCAGTACTCTTGAGCCTCTGGAAGTGGGCAGCCAGGCAGAGGGCGACTTTGTGGTCGTCGACCTGGATTTGACTGCGGATGGCGAGTCCATCTTCTCCCGTGATGAAGTGATGATGAAGATCGGCGACGACTTCATCGACTCGATGGAGATTCCCGGGCTTGGCAAGGACCTTGCCGGTGCCGCTGCCGATGCGGTGATCGAAAAGAGTGCCACCGTTCCCGATGACTTCCCGCAGGAAGAGCACCACGGGAAAACCGCCGATGTCAAACTGACCGTCAAGGACGCCAAGAAACTGGTTGCCCCCGAGATGAACGAAGAGTTCTTCGGTCGCCTCGGTGTCGAGTCTGAGGAAGACCTGCGCAACAAGGTCCGTGAGGGTATGGAAGGTCGTTACGAGGCGGAGGAGAACACCCGCCAGGAAGACCTTCTTGCCGAAAAGGTGGCGGACAGCGTCGAGATGGAGCTTCCTGAATCGATGCTGGAGCGTCGCAAGGAGTCCCTCGTTCGCAACAAGGTCATGGAGTTGATGCGCGAAGGCACATCCGAAGAAGATGCCACCGCCGAAGTGGAAAAGGACGAGGAATTGGCCAATCAGGCACGCCTCGAACTGGTTCGCATCTTTGTCCTTGATCGGATCGCTGAAGAGGAGAAGGTGTTTGTCACCGAAGACGAAGTGGTGCAGAGGCTTCAGGCCATCGCCGCCACTTACCAGCAGCCCCTCGAGGCAGTGATGGAACAGTACCGCAACAACGGCATGATCCCTGAGCTTCGTAACGGCATGAAGCGGGAAAAGGTCAAGCAGCTGCTGCGCAAAAAAGCAAAAGTTTCCGGCTCCTGAAGAGCCCGGGTAACGTTGATACAGTAACGAAGAGTTCAACCGTCAGAAAATAGGGGGAGACACGAGATGAGTGACGACCTGATGCGCAAGATCGACGAGATTCATGACAACCTCGTACCAATCGTCGTCGAGAAGACCGGTCGCGGAGAGAGGTCCTACGACATCTTCTCCCGACTCCTGAAGGATCGAATCATCTTCATCGGTGATGCCATTCACGATCACACGGCCAACCTCGTGATCGCCCAGATCCTGTTTCTGGTTTCCGACAACCGCAACCAGGACATCAACATTTACATCAACAGCCCCGGCGGTTCTGTGACCGCAGGATTGGCCATCTACGACACCATGCAGTTTGTGCAGTGTGATATCGCCACCTTCTGCATCGGTCAGGCTTCCTCCATGGGTGCAGTGCTTCTTGCCGCCGGTGCTGAAGGCAAGCGTCATGCTCTGCCGCACTCGCGCATCATGATCCACCAGCCGTGGGGAGGTGCCCAGGGCACCGCCCAGGACATCGAAATCCAGGCCAATGAGATCAAGCGCAACAAGGAAGTACTGAGTGAGATCCTCAGTCGCCACTCGGGTCAGTCCGTCGGTCAGATCACCGACGACTCCCATTTGGACTTCTTCATGTCTTCCCGCGAAGCTCAGGAGTACGGCCTGGTTGACCAGGTGATCGAAACCCTGAAGCCTTCCGTAGAGGCAGGCTAAGCGGTTCCGTCATGTCGTCTTCAGGAGGATCCGGGCAATCAGGCAAGGAAAGCTGCAGTTTCTGCGGCAAGCAGGCCCATGAGGCTTCTCGCCTGATTGCCGGCCCTCCGGGCCTTTTCATCTGCGCCGACTGCGTCGACCTCTGTCATGTGATCATCCATCCGGATCCACAGCAGGGGGGTGAGGCGGTCGCTGAAACCGCGCCGCGCACCCTCGATGAAGTGCCCAGTCCACGCGAGCTCTACAGCGAATTGCAGCGTTACGTCATCGGCCAGGAGGAGGCCAAGCGCACCCTCTCGGTGGCAGTCCATCTGCATTACCGTCGTCTCGTTCATCTCGATGCCCTTGCCAGCCGTGAAAAGGCGGAGGGTGAAGAAGATGTGCAGATCGAGAAATCCAACATCCTGATGATTGGTCCGACCGGCAGTGGAAAGACGCTGATGGCGAAGACCCTCGCCAGCGTTCTCGATGTGCCCTTGGCCATCGGCGATGCGACGACGCTTACGGAAGCGGGGTACGTGGGTGAAGACGTGGAGAACCTGCTGCTCAAGCTGGTCATGGCCGCCG
This sequence comes from uncultured bacterium, assembly GCA_913056395.1. Taxonomy (GTDB): domain Bacteria; phylum Planctomycetota; class UBA8108; order UBA1146; family UBA1146; genus UBA12191. The sequence continues at coordinate 10,110 of CAJXMG010000036.1, forward strand.
ATTACGACATGGCCAAGGCGGAGCGCGGCATTATCTTCATCGATGAAACCGACAAGGTTGGCAAGGCCACCCAGAATGTCTCCATCACCCGCGATGTTTCCGGTGAGGGAGTACAGCAGGCACTGCTGAAAATCCTCGAGGGAACCGTGGCCAACATTCCTCCCCAGGGAGGTCGCAAGCATCCGGAGCAGCAATACCTGCAACTGGACACCACCAACATTCTCTTCATCTGTGGTGGTGCCTTTGAAGGCCTGCCGGAAGTGGTCGCCGAGCGACTCAATGCACGCAAGGTCGGCTTCCGTCCCGGGGAAGAGAAAAAAGAATCAGAAGAGTTGCCGGATATCGAGGATCCCAATGAGCGCGCACGCCTTTACGGCAAGGTGCAGGTTCAGGATCTGATCAAGTTCGGCATGATCCCCGAGTTTGTCGGACGTCTGCCGGTGCTCACCGCTCTGCAGCCCCTCGACGAAGAGGATCTGGTCAAGGTGCTGACCGAGCCACGCAACGCGCTGGTGCGTCAGTATCAGCAGTTCTTCCAGATGGAGGGGGGTGAGCTCGAGTTCACCCCGGGTGCCCTGCGCGAGATTGCGCGCATCGCCCGTGAGCGCGGAACCGGTGCCCGAGGATTGCGTTCCGTCGTCGAGGATCTGATGCGTGACATCCTTTTCGAGATCTCTGAAGACAGCATTCGTGGCAAGAAGACGATCATCGATGAAAGTCTTGTGACTGCGCTGGACGAAGATGAAACCGTTCCCGCTCCCAAGACAGAAGATCTGGGTGTCGATCTGTCAGCGAATGAAGACGATCGCAACGATGGAGCGGCCCCGCCCGCAGGGGACACGGCCGCGCGGCATCAGTCTTAACAGATTTGTCCTAAAAGACTTTCTCTGGCGCGGCTCTCGAAACCCAAACCTATTCCCTGATACCCGTGATTCTCCACGGTTCCACCGGCTGGCTCTTGCCTTTGACACTGACCGGTTCCAGAGCTTCCCGAAGAATCGAATCTTCCAGTGCTTTTGCCGTATTGGGTCCGACGATGATCTCTCCCGGTGTGGCCACCTGGGATTCGAATCGGCTGGCCGTGTTCACGGTATCACCGATGACGGTGTAGTCCCGGCGTGCCTGCGATCCCACATCGCCGACGGTAGCGATGCCCGAGTTGATGCCGATGCGCATGCGCAAGTCGGGCCAGTCCGGGTACTCTGCATTGAAGCGGGCCAGATGATCTTGCATGGCGATCGCTGCCTTGACGGCCCGGGACGGGTGATCTTCCTGAGGGTCAGGGGCACCGAAGAAGGCGACCATCGCATCGCCGATATATTTGTCGAGGGTTCCATCCTGACGGAAGACCTCTTCGGTGAGTCCGTCGAAGAGGGAGTTGAGCAGCTCGACCACCTGATGCGCCTCGAGGTTTTCGGAGAGGGGAGTGAAGCCGACGATATCGGCGAACATCACCGTGATCTCCAGATCCTGAGATCCCAAAGCGGCCTCGCCGGCGATCACCTTGTCGACGACGTTGGGAGAGAGGCGACAGGAGAGCTCCTCGCGGCGGCGTTTCTCCTCGGCGACCGATTGGGTCAGTCGCACCTGCTCGATGGCACTGCTGACCATCAGTCCCAGTACGCTGAGTACGTCGAGGTGGTTCTTCTCCAGAGACTTCATCTGGGTGACGCAGTCGACATAAATGATGCCGAGAACCTTGTCCCCGGAGGTCAACGGTGCACACAGTGCGGACTGGATGCTCATCTGAACGATGCTGTGTGCGGCGGAGAGTCCATCCATATTGCCGGTATCGCGGATCAGCACTGCCAGCCGTTCGTCGATGACCTGTTGGGCGATGGTGCTCGACAGCTTCATCGATTCCTGATCGGCCAGACCCTCACGGCTTTTTTCGGCGACGGACTGAAGTTGTCCGTCATCATCGAGGAGGCTGACGAAGCCGCGGTCAACGGGCAGGGAACGGAGCGCCAGTTCGAGGGCTCCCTCCGCCACTTCCTGCAGGTCCGAACCGGTGAGCAGTGTTTCCGCCGCATCCTTGAACAATTTGAGGGCGACCCCCAACTGTTCCGTGGTCGTCGATTTCACATCGCTTTTGTCGAGGTTGGTTTGCCAGTCGTCGATCACCAGAGAGTCGAGGACTCCCTGCTGGGGCAGGTCCTGATTCACACTGACCGATTGGGGTCCGGTGTTCGGGTCCTCCACAAAGAAGGAAACTCCACCGAGACGGAAAACCAGGCCATCGCGAAGGGGGATCCTCTCTACTCTTTCTTCACCCAGATGAATGCCGTTGCGACTGCCGGTGTCGATGAGGACCGGTGCACCGTTCTCCCAGATGATGCTGGCGTGCTTGCGCGAGATGGTCTCATCGTCGACGCGAATATCCGAAGCGTCGGTACGGCCGAGGGTCATTTCCCGATCGAGGATCTTTTCCTGCTGATCCCCGCGGGAGTCGCGAAATCGCAGAAAGAGGGGGTTATTCATGGTTTCCGTCCTTCATGGAGTTCCATCGTAGGGGATGGACCCACCGGGGTGAATCCCAGTCAAGGGCTCCGGAGGACACCATTTCTCCGGTTTCCTTGCACAGAGGGGGGGCAATTCGTACGATTCTAGATCGGACTCGGCAGAGGCCCTCGCCCAACGGCGATCTTCAGCCCGGTTCGTGGGTGGAGCGACCCCGGTTCCCCTGGACGACACGGCGTCGTCGGAAACGGGATATCGTCACCGCTGTTACGTAGCCCTTCTCTCGAAGTGGGGCGAATGGAGATCGACTCGTGAAAAAAGATATCCACCCGGACAACTACCGTCTCGTGGTTTTCCAGGACAAAAACGCAGACTTCGCCTTCCTTTCCCGCTCGACGGTCAGAACCACTGACACCATCAAATGGGAAGACGGTGAGGAGTACCCCCTCTTCAAGCTGGATATCTCCAGCGCCTCCCACCCCTTCTACACCGGAAAGTCGACCTTCGTCGATGCGGCCGGCCGGGTGGAGAAGTTCCAGAAGCGCTTCGACTGGAAAGAGGGCAAAGCCTCCGAGATGATCACCGCCGCGGCGGAGGAGTCGAAGGAGAAGCACCGCAAGATGCTCGAAGAAGAAGAGGCGGGCCGCAAAGCCGCCGCCGAGCGCAAGTCGGAGCGTGAGGAGCGCCGCAAGGCCATCCTTGAGCAGAAGAAGAAGAAGGCGGAAGAAGAAGCGGCTGCCAAGGCTGCGGAAGAAGCTGCTGCTGCTGAAAAGGCGGCGGCGGAAGCTCCGGCCGAGGAAGCACCCAAGGCTGAAGCGGAAGCCGCTCCTGCGGAAGAGGCTGCTGCAGAAGCTCCGGCAGAGGAAGCACCCGCTGCTGAGGCCAGTGCTGAAGCTGCTCCCGCTGCGGAAGAAGCCGCTGAAGGTGGCGACGAAGCCGAGAAGCCGGCTGACGCCGACTCCTAAATCCAGACACAGACCGGGGCCGGACAGAAGCCAGGGATGGCTTTTTTCCGGCCCCTGTTTTCATCCGGTTTTCCCTGAAAGGGAACGATCATGTCTGCTCCTGACAAGGACCCATCCGATTTCCTCGAGAAGCCGATCGAGGGCAACCTTCTCGACAAACTGTCGGAGATGGATGAGCGTTTCGTCGAGCTGGAGAAGCTGATCTCCGACCCGGACCAGCAGGGGAGCGGCAAGTTTCAGGATCTGCTCAAGGAGCATGGCTCTCTGGTTTCTCTGGTGACCCTCTACCGTGACTACAACAAGTCGTGTGCGTCTCTCGAGGAGGCCCGTGAGCTGATCGCCAGTGGCGACGATCCGGAGCTGAAGGAGCTCGCCGAGATGGAGCTTCCCGATCTGGAGCAGGAGGGGCGTGACAAGGCCCGCGCCGTGCGCATGGCCATCCTCGATCAACAGGTCGAGGGCGGCGACGACTGCATCTTTGAGGTACGCGCCGGTGCCGGCGGAGAGGAAGCAGCGCTCTTCTGCTCCGACATGTTCCGCCTCTACAGTCTCTACGCCGAAAAACGTCGCTGGAAGATCGAGGTGCTCAGCGAGAGTTCCACCGATCTTGGCGGCTACAAGGAGATCACCTTTGCGGTTCGCGGCTCGGGTGCGTTCACCCGTCTCTGTTTCGAGTCGGGAGGACACCGGGTTCAGCGAGTCCCTGCGACCGAAACCCAGGGGCGCATTCACACTTCGGCGATCACCGTCGCAGTGATGCAGGAAGCGGAGGAATCGGAGATCCACGTCGAGGACAAGGATCTGCGTATCGACACCTTCTGTGCATCCGGTCCCGGCGGTCAGTCCGTCAACAAGACTTCCAGTGCGGTGCGCATCACCCACCTGCCCACCGGTGTGGTGGTATCGATGCAGGATGAAAAATCCCAGCACCGCAACAAGGACAAGGCGATGCGTCTGCTCAAGACCCGTCTCAAGGAGTTGGCGGATCGGGAGAAGCAGGAGGAGGAGGACGCCCTGCGTCGTTCCCTCATCGGCAGCGGCGATCGCAGCGATCGAATCCGCACCTACAACTTTCCGCAGAACCGCATCAGCGACCATCGCATCAACGCGACCCTCTACAATCTCGACCGTTTCATGGCCGGGGATATCGATGATCTCCTCGACCAGCTCGAGGCCCACGACAGGGAAGAGCGCGTTCAGGCGCTCTGATCCAGAATCGATGGCCAGCTCCCGGGATCTGATTCAGCAGGCGATTCGCCAACTGCCCGATGCGGATGCACCCGATCTCGATGCCCGCTGGCTCCTTGCCCATCTGCTGCAGATCGACCATCGGGATCCGCAACTGCATCAGGATTTCCCCATCGCGGACGAAGTGGCACAGACCTTTCTCGAACAGATTGGCCGTCGTGCCCGGGGGGAACCCCTCGCCCATATCCTCGGCGAGTGGGAATTCTATGGTCATGCCTTTGAGGTCACGCCGGCGGTTTTGATGCCGCGACCCGAGACAGAACTGTTGGTGGAGTGGGGTTTGCAGATTCTGGCAGATCGGGAGAAGCCCCGCGTTGCCGAGATCGGTGTCGGTTCTCTGGCGGTGTTGGCAACTTTGGCCCTCGAGCGCACCGATCTCATCGGTGTGGGGGTGGAGATTTGCCCGGAGGCACTGGCGGTGGCGGAGAGTAATCGCCAGCGCCATGCCCTGGAGTCGCGGATCGAACTGCGACAGGGCAGCCACTACGATCCCCTGGAAGATGCCTTTGACCTGATCATCTCCAATCCACCCTATATCGTTCCGGGAGATCCGCTGCTGGAGACCGCGGTTTCCACCTTTGAACCGGAGGTGGCCCTTCTGGATCACCTCGATGGGGATGGTTTGGGCCACTACCGTCGGCTGATCGAAGGGCTCCCGGGGCGGGTCCATCCCCACGGGGGATTGCTGCTCGAGTGTGGACACGATCAGGCGGAAGCCATCGCCGAACTGGGTCGCAAGTCGGGGTGGGAGGTGGAGATCCGTCGCGATCTGTCGTCGATTCCCCGGGCCCTGCATTTGCACTCGGGCCCCCACGCGTCCTGAGGAACTCCAGATACCAACGGACCGTTGACAGTTCAGTCCTGTCCGCCACAATCAAACCTGCGCTGCTGGATATCTCCTTCACGGGTTCCGATCTCTTCTGACCGGACAGTGACAGGTCTCTCTGAAAGGTTCCTCTTGGACAAATTCGTGATCAGGGGCGGATTGCCCCTCAATGGCCAGGTTGAAATCTCCGGGTCGAAGAACGGCAGCCTTCCCATCCTCTTTGGCAGCTTGCTGGCCCCCGGGCCGCTCTTGCTGGAAGGGGTCCCCACTGGTCTGCGCGACATCAACACCACCCTCGAAATCCTGCGACAGTTCGGTGCCGAGGTGGAGAAGCGCGATCATCAGGTGGCCATCGAAGTGCCCACCCAGGGTCCGGTCAAAGCACCGTATGATCTGGTCAAAAAGATGCGCGCTTCGATTTCATCTTTCGGACCCCTGCTCGCCCGTCGGGGTGAGGCGGTGGTCTCGCTGCCGGGTGGCTGCAACATCGGCGACCGTCCCATCGACCTGCACATTCAGGGAATGGAAGCACTCGGCGCCAAGATTCGTCACGAGAATGGTTACATCATCGCCAATGGTCCCCTCAAGGGTGGATCGGTTTACCTCTCCGGCCCGATGGGACCGACGGTTCTCGGAACCCAGAATGTGATGATGGCCGCCGCCGGCGCCGATGGTGTTTCGGTGATCGAGGGAGCCGCTTGCGAACCCGAGGTGGTCAGCACCGCAGACTTCCTGCGAACTCTCGGCGTCAAGATTGAAGGCGATGGTTCACCGACGATTCGCATCGAGGGTGTCGGTCAGGATGGATTTGCATCCCTGGGTGGAGTCACCTTCACCATTCCCCCCGATCGCATCGAAACCGGAACCTATATTTTGGCAGGTGCCGCCGCAGGCGGTCGTGTGGAGGTCAGGAATTGTCGACCCAAAGACAATCTGGCCCTGTTGTCGATTCTGAAAAACATCGGCGTTCCGCTGGAGATCGGTGAAGACAGTGTCACAGTGACCGGTGTCGATCAGGTGACTCCCTGTGATGTGGCGACCCTCGCCTATCCGGGATTCCCGACGGATCTGCAGGGTCCGTTGATGGCACTGTTGTGCAAGACGGACGGGGTCAGCCTCATCACCGAGAAGATCTTCCCCGATCGTTTCATGCACCTTTCCGAGCTGCGCCGCTTCGGCGCCAAGGTGCGCAAGGAAGGTTCCACCGGCATCATCGAGGGCGGTGCACCGCTCCACGGTGCCGAGGTGATGGCCAGTGATCTGCGGGCGAGTGCCTGTCTGGTGATCGCCGGACTGATGGCCTCGGGAACGACCCAGGTGCGCAGGATCTATCACCTGCAGCGGGGTTACGAATCGATGGAGGTCAAGCTGCGCGGCCTCGGTGCGGATGTGGAGCGCGTGGAGGATCGACAGATCGAATCAGAAACGGTACAGGGGTAAACGATGCTGGGTGGATTGACCCAACGACTGACCGCCATCGTCGGAGGCTTGCGTGGACGCAAGATCACCGAAGATGTCATCAAGGATACGAGCCGCGAGATTCGCCGGGCGTTGCTGGAGGCGGATGCCTCGCTGCCGGTGGTCAAGGATTTCGAAAAGCGCGTTCGTGAGGCGGCCCTCGGTGCGGAAGTCATCGAAGGTGTCGACGCCGGCCAGATGTTCACCAAGATCGTTCAGGATGAACTCACCGATCTGATGGGTCCGGTCGATCATGAGATCGCGTGGAAAAAATCGGGCGCGACGGTGATCCTGATGTCGGGTCTGCAAGGTTCGGGAAAGACCACCACCTGCGGCAAGCTGGCCCGTTACTTCCGTGAAAGAAAAAAGAAGCGGCCGATGCTCGTCGCCGCTGACCTGCAGAGGCCCGCGGCCATCGAGCAGCTGAAGGTGCTCGGGCGCCAACTGGACGTGCCGGTTTTCCATCAGGAAGGCCTGACCCCTCCGCAGGTTTGCGAAGCGGCCCTCGGAGCCGCCCGCGAACAGAAGTGTGACGTCATCATCCTCGATACCGCCGGTCGTCTTCACGTCGATGACCAGTTGATGGGCGAGCTGAAGCAGATCGCCGACAAAACGAAGCCGGATGAAACCTTCTTCGTCTGTGATGCGATGACGGGTCAGGATGCGGTGCGCTCTGCGGAGGCGTTCTCCCAGTCCCTTGAGCTTTCAGGAGTGATTCTGACCAAGCTCGATGGCGATGCCCGCGGAGGTGCGGCCCTTTCCGTCAAGGCGATCACCGGCAAGCCGATCAAGTTTGTCGGTGTCGGTGAGAAGCTGGACCGACTGGATGAATTCCATCCGGATCGGATGGCTTCGCGGATTCTCGGCATGGGCGATGTGGTCGGACTCGTCGACCGCGCCCAGCAGTTCATCGATGAAAAAGAACAGGCCGAGATGCAGGAGAAGCTGCTCGAGGCCAACTTCACTTTGGAGGACTTCCTCTCGCAACTGCGCCAGATCAAGAAGATGGGCAGCATCAAGGATCTGCTCTCCCACATCCCCGGGATCGGTGGCCAAGTCGATCAGATGGACATCAAGGGGGACGAGTTGGTGATCGTCGAGAGCATCATCCAGTCGATGACCACCAAGGAGCGCCAGCGTCCGGAAATCATCAATACCAGCCGCCGCCGTCGCATCGCTGCCGGAGCGGGCCGTCCGCTGGAGGCGGTCAATGATCTGCTCAAACAGTTCAAACAGATGCAGGGGATGATGCAGGGCTTCAAGAAGCAGTCCGGTTTCTTTGGCAAGCTCAAGGGGATGCGCGACATGAAGCAGAGCATGGAGGATCTCCAGAATGCCGATGCCGGCGGTATGCCGGGGATGCCAGGGATGCCGGGGGGATTGCCGGGAATGCCCGGAGAGATGCCGCAGATCCCAGGCCTGGGTGCTCCTCCGGGGGGTCCCGGAGGTCCCGGGAAAGGGAAAGCCGGCCCCAGCAAGGACGAAAGACGCAAGAAACGCAAACAGGAGCGTCAGCGTCGCAAGAAGTCCCGCCGCCGCTGATTTCCCCACCGACCTCTGTCGAAAGTGTCAATTCGGCCCGGAAACCGCTTTTTTCCCGGAAGAATCGCCCAAATTCGCCGGTCGCTGTTGATGCTTTGGGGCCATCCTAGTAATTTCAGTCGTTCCCCCCAAAGGGGAATGTGCCGGGGTATCGGTATGCCCGGTCCCTGAGCAGGGCTGCAACAGCGCCTGATTTAGATTCGAGAAATTGAGTAGATACGAGGAGTGACGATCATGGCGGTAGCCTTGCGTCTCAAAAGATGCGGACGGACACACAGACCGTTCTATCGCATCGAGGCCATCGAAAAGAGAAATGCCCGGGGCGGAAGATCCCTGGAAACCCTTGGCTGGTACGACCCGATGGTCGATGACGCCGAGAAGCGCGTGAAGATTCACGTCGACCGTGTGCAACACTGGATCGACCAGGGAGCCCGTCCGAGTGAGACGGTGACCTCTTTCCTGCGCAAAGTGGATGTGAAGTGGCCCATGGCCAAGAAAAGTCGCCGTGCTGTCCAGCGTGCCAAGAAGAAGGCACAGGGCGGTTCCTGAGCGATTGCGGTTCGGAGTAGCCGGTGCAGATCGACATTCTGACGATCTTTCCCCGCTTCTTTGATGAGTTCCTCCAGAACGGAATGGTGCGAGTGGCCCGCAAGCAGGGTCAGGTAGAGATTCGGACTGTCGATCTCCGCGCCTTCAGTGAGGACCGTCACCGAACTGTGGACGACCGCCCCTACGGGGGAGGTCCTGGAATGTTGTTGAAACCGGAGCCGGTCTTTCGAGCCCTCGACGTGTTGGGGGTACAACCGGGAGAGAAGGCGCCGGAGGGAACGAAGCTTCTGCTGATGTGTCCACGGGGACGACAGCTGGGGCAGGGTGATCTCGAGGATTTCGCCGGCGTCGAACGCCTGGTGATCCTTTGCGGTCGCTACGAAGGATACGACGAACGTATCGTTGAGGCCTATCCGTGGCAGCGCGTCTCCCTGGGAGATTACGTGCTTTCCGGAGGAGAAGTGCCGGCGATGGCGATCCTCGAGGGGACGATCCGGTTGTTGCCGGGGGTTCTCGGTGACGGGGAATCGGTTCTGAGAGATTCCTTCAATGCATGGCCCGGGGCGGATGGCCTCGACCATGCGCACTGGACTCGCCCTCCCGAGTATCGGGGGCGAGGGGTTCCGGAGGTTCTCCGCAGCGGAGATCACGGAGCCATCGAAGAATGGCGCCGAAGGGATTCCCGGAGGCAGTCCTCCGAGCGCAGTGGTGCCGGGGACCAGACGACGAGTGAACAGGAACCCAAAGCGGTTCCGGGAGAAGAATGATGGCGAAAGCGATCGAGGACTTCGAGTCCGCACAAGACAAAAAAGAGCATGACTTCGAGATCGGCGACACCGTCGATGTGCACGTGCGCATCGTCGAGGGTGAAAAAGAGCGTGTGCAGATCTTCAATGGCACCGTGATCGCCCGCAAGAATGCCGGCAATCGTTCCGCATTCACCGTGCGTCGTATCGTCGCCGGAGAAGGCGTCGAGCGTACTTTCCCCTTCCACTCTCCGTGGATCGAGAAGGTGGACGTCAAGCGTCGTGGCCGCGTTCGCCGTGCCAAGCTGTACTACCTTCGCGACCGTGTCGGCAAGGCCACTCGCATCCGCGAGAAGGTTCCGACCCGCAAGGGCGAGTAGTTTTTCGGGATCAGCCGCCCGCTTCTGGGGTAGAAGTTGGCGGCTGATTTTGTGTCTTGACCGCAGTTGCTGCGGTTCGACTTTCAGGGCTTTGGATCACAGGATCATTCCATGGCCACTGAAGTCATCTGGTTCAAGCGCGACCTGCGCCTCCGCGACCATCCTCCCCTTCTTCAGGCCATCGATTCCGCAGCCCTGTCCGGGCAATCCCTGCTGCCTCTCTTTTTTGTCGAGCCCGAGAGGCTGAAACAGCCCGATACTTCCGAGATTCACCTTCACTGGGAACTGGATTGTGCCCGCGCTCTCGATCGTGAATTTCAGCGTCGCGGTTCCCGGTTGTGGATTCTTCATGCAGACCCCCTGGAGGTCTTCCGGCACCTCCATGAAACGGTCGGGTTGACTGCGCTGCATTCCCACGAAGAAACCGGAACCGACTGGTCTTTCCAAAGGGATCGAGCGGTGCAGAAGTGGTGCCGGAAGGTGGGTGTCGATTGGCATGAAGCTCCCAGCAACGGAGTCGTCCGCCGACTGAAGGGCAGGGATGCGTGGAAGAGTGCCCGTGATCGACGCATGCGACTGGCACTGGCGGACGCTCCGGAGTTTATCCCTGCTCCGCCGGAGAATCCGTCACTGGATCGTTGGTCCTGTCCGGACCTTTCGAGTCTCGGTTTTCCCGAAAGACCCTTGAGGGATCGCCCTGATCCGGGAGAGTCCGCAGCTCAGGAAGTGTTGAATGGTTTTCTGGAAGAACGCGGTGAGCCCTATCGCTACGCCATGTCGAGTCCACTTTCCGGGTCGTATCACTGCTCACGGTTGGCACCCTATCTGGCTTTGGGTTGTCTGAGTTTGCGCAGGGTAGTGCAACAAACACAACAGCGTGAAAAGCAGCTGAAGTCGTTACGCCAGGAGGGCCGCGATACAAAGCGCTGGTTGCCTTCGCTGAGTTCTTTCAAAAGCCGCCTCGCCTGGCATTGCCACTTCATGCAAAAACTGGAGATGGAACCGGATCTCGATGTGGTCGCACAGAATCCCATCATCGATGCCCGTATGCCGCGGCCACTGGTCGAGGACAAGTTTCAGGCGTGGAGTACGGGAAACACCGGCTGGCCCTTTCTGGATGCGTGTATGCGTCAACTCCATGCCACCGGTTGGATCAACTTTCGCATGAGAGCGATGTTGATGTCGGCTGCCAGTTACACGCTGTGGCTCCCATGGCGCGAAACCGGATTGCATCTGGCGCGACTCTTCCTCGATTACGAACCGGGAATCCATTGGTCCCAGGTGGGAATGCAGAGTGGGACCACGGGCATCAATACTGTGCGTGCTTACTCGGTAACCAAACAGGGCCGTGATCAGGATCCTGAAGGCACCTACATCCGCCGCTGGGTTCCCGAGCTGGCTGAAGTTCCTGCGGAATCGATTCATGAACCGTGGAAGATGGACGAGGGGGAACAGGAGCGCTATCAGTGCCGAATCGGCATCGATTACCCGGCGCCACTTGTGGATGAAGGAAAGGCTCGCAAAGAAGGGGTTTCAAAAACATACGCAGCCAGAAGAGATCCTGAAGCGCGAAAAAAATCCCAGGAGGTTTTCCAGAAGCACGGCAGTCGAAAGGGCCCGACCCGTCGTCGAAAGCCGGCCAAAAAATCTCCCAAAGCCCCTGCTGCCGATCAGCCCGGTTTGTTCAAGGAGTAATCAACAGACCGGAGGGCACTTGTCAGGTCTGCTTTGGGCGACCAGACTTGAAGAACCTCTTCAGGCTGAAAGGCGTGTCATGTCGTCGAATCCTTTCCGGTTTTCTTTCCTGTTGCTGTTTCTCTGTGTGGTTGTTTTTCTGGGAACGGCATCCGCGACTTCCGTCTATCTCGATAACCCCAAGTACGATGTCAAAACAGAGGTCGGCCCCGATGCCGCAACCGGAGGCTGGTTTATCCATCTGGGCCTGACAGGTCTGCGGGTGAAGTTGACTCCCGAGTCTCCCCAGGAGCTGGAGGTGGCCTACATTTTTCCGGATTCTCCAGCGGCAGGGAAACTGGAGAAGGGGGATCGTATCGTCGGTGCTGGCAAGCGCCCCTTCAGCAAGCCTCATACCTTCGGCTATGGAGTCGGCAAGTTCAGTTACGAGGGACCGCTGACCGAGTTCGCAGATGCTCTCGATGCTGCCATGGCTGCCAAGGGTACCTTGCCGTTGCTGGTGACCCGCGGAGAAAAGAAAACCCGCATCAATCTTCAGGTGAAAACCGATTACGGCAAATACGCCAAGAACTGGCCCTTCAAATGTGATCGCAGTGAAAAGTTGCTCAAGGAAGGGATCGGCTATCTCGTTGAAAAGCAGAACGCTTCCGGGTTGTGGCACAACCGGCCGCACCTCAACTGCTTTGCGGTCCTTGCCCTGTTGGGTGACGATCCGAAGCTGCACAGGGAGAGAGTTCTCAAGGCAGCCCGATCCATGGCCCGGGCGACCGACGACAAGATTCGTTATGAAGGGCTCGATTGCTGGAAGTACACCCTCTACGGCATCGCCCTTGCCGAGATTTATCTCGCCACAGAAGAGAAGTGGATTCTTCCGGAACTGGAAGAGATTCATCGTTGGCTCGTCAAGGCACAGATCTCCGATGGAGGGTTTGGACATCGCCCTGCAAATCGACCGGGAGGAAATGGTTACGGCTCTATCTGTATCCTTACCGGGCAGGCAAAGATGGCCTGGGCCTTGATGAAGATGTGCGGCATCGAAATCGATTCAGAGGCGTATCAGAAAGCCCATGAGTTTGTCGATCGTGGAACCAACCAGCGCGGCTATGTCTGGTATGAAGATTCTTCCGGTGGAAGGGGATACGCCGATATGGGGCGCACCGGAGCTGCGGTATTGGCCCATGCTCTCGATGCCAAAGAGGGGGGATACAAGGAGTTTGCACTCCGATCTGCCCGCTGTATCGGCGAGCATCCGGACACCTTCTCCGATACCCACGGTTCACCGATTCTCGGCATGGTGTGGACCGCTTTTGGCGCTGCCCAGGATCCTGCTTCCCTGCGCAAGCTGCTCGATGAGAACCGCTGGTGGTTCACCCTGTCCCAGTGCTCCGATGGAACCTTCTATTATCAGCCGAATCGGGACAACAACCCCCAGGATTACACCGCTGCCCCGCGCCTCTCTGCGACCTCCGCCGCGGCTCTGATCCTGACCCTGCCAAAGCGCAACCTGAAGATGACACAACTCCTGTTGCGATAAGTTTCAGAGAAGGGGGCGAGACCGGATGAGGTCTCTTGTCGAATCAGGCTTCTGGGGAAGTGCCGATTTCACCCTTTAGATCTCCCTGAAAAGGGGGGTCATTGGTCAGGGTTCATCGAAGACACCTAATCTGGTGGCAGCACTTCCTGGGAAGAATGGCAGAGCGGGTGACCGCAGCGATTCTGAAACTTCAAGGCTGGGAAATCCTGGCACGGAACCTGCGAACTCCCCACGCCGAGATCGACCTTCTTTGCGCTGACGAATCAGGTCTGGTGATCGTTGAGGTGAAGTATCGTTCCAGCCTGTTCGGGGATCCGGTTTCATTTCAGCAACGGACCCGGTTGGCGAGATCCGCAAGTTGGTTATTGGGGCGGCTTTCCTGTGCAGACCCGCGCAGAAAAAAAGGGATTCGCATCGACATCGTTTTGATCCGGCGTCATCGGTGGAGGTTTTACTGGCATCACTGGAGGGGCTGCGAAGCACCGGTTCACGATGGTTGGAAATGGGAGGCGGACTCCCGGTGATTCCCGATACCGCCCTGGCATGCTAATGTATGTGCCGGCCAGCGGCAGAAACTGGCGTATTTACCTGATCCAGGAACGGGAGGACTGCGATGGCTTCACCGGATTATTCCATTCCCATGGTGGACGATCGTTGGAGACTTTTTCTCCAGCGGGATGACAGCGCACTGTTGCTGGAGCGTTTGGGTCAGGATCGAATTCGCAATCTCTGGGAGTGGTTTGCCTGCGATTCAGGTCTGGGATCAGGGCGAGTTCTGGCTGACCGCGCACCGGTCTTCGACCTGATTCTCGAAAAGATCTGTCAGCAAAACGGGATCGACCCGGATGAGATGTCTACCGAAGACCCTTACCAATTCCTTCAGCAGCTTCGTGAAGGGGATTGGGCACAAGTCCTCTTCGGGGCTGGCCTGATGTTCTCAGCAACCTGGAAATCCAATTCGGTGAGCGATCCCCTGGGTCCCACCCCCGATATGGCAGACCTCGTCGATTTCCTCGCCAAAGAGGATTGGGTGATTCGGGTCCGAGATGAACGGGATCAGGGTTCGACCAAAAAAGCTCAGCCCCATGAGGTCACCCAAACCCTGCTGAAGAGGGAGCCGTTGCTGGAGTTGCCGATTGAAGCGATGAGAAAACTGGTCAATCGTGATTCCCATGCCAGTCAATGGACTCAGGACATCCCCTCTGAAGCCCGCGCACTGTTCTTTCTCGGTGCATTGGCGGCGGGGATCGGCATTCCGGAAATCACCGGAGATAAGCCCGCCAAGTATGCCGTTGAAATCACGCTCTGATCCTTGAAGTAGATTAAGGACAACGCCCTCACGGGCACAGTGTCTTCACGGGCACAGTGTCTTCACGGGCACAGTGTCTTCACGGGCACAGTGTCGAAGCACAGTCGATAAGTGTTGGACCTTGCCCACAATCGGGGTGAGGAGCGGGTGGAGCGGTGCCCCCGGCAAACAGGTGCAAGAGAAGATAAACCCCGTCAGACAGATCAAGACTGCCATCCCCATTTGAATTTGCAGCCTCAAGGCAATCGAGTGGTCCGCCACCGAAGAGATAATTGAGGGTGGTAATCACGTCTGAAATATTGATCGATTGATCCCCGTTGCTGTCGCCTCGAGTGAATAACACGGGCGGAGTGGCGGCAGTTTCCATGAAATCAAAGATCATGGTGCGCCAGGTGTTGTTGAAGTTGGGCAGGTGGCCTGTGCCACTCATCGACCATAACTCTACCGTTCCTTGCCCACTGCAGTTGTCCCCCCAGCGCAACACTTCTGTTTCCGCACCGGAGGCGGAGGTCAGATCCAGATTCGCAAGGGTTGTCGGTGTGGCAGAGCACCCGTTGAGATTGGCCCAGGTTTCGCAGGTCTCCTGAGCGCTGGGATAAACACCTGCTCCCAGAATCCCACCTCCATAGAAGATGATGGGATCGATGGTGCCGTGTACCTGAAGCACCGGAACCGGCTCTGTTGGGTTGCAGTTTGCCGGATCACTCCATGTCATGCCGGACACGCTGATGATGGAGGTAATCAGATCCGATCTTTCGCAAGCCATACGGTGGGCCATGAATCCGCCGTTGGAGTGTCCGATCAGGTGAATTTGTGTAGGGTCGATGGAATAGGTGTCGGCAAGGACTGCGATCAGGTTGGTCAGATAACCGACATCATCTTCACAGGAGGTGAAGGGAAAGCCCTCACAACAGCAGGCATTGGTGGCATTCCAGTAGCGTACTCCGGTGAGGGTGGCGAGGCCGTCGGGGTAACAGTAAATGTAACCCCGATTATTCGCCTCCTGGGTCAGCTCAAAGAGGCCCTCCATCGAGTCGCCGTCCCAGGCTCTGCCATGGAGGAGGAGCAAGAGTGGAGCCGCTTCTCCGGGAACATAATTATCGGAGACCTGAACTGTCACCGCACCGCGCCCTGCATCTACGGATTCCAATATCTGTGCCCCTGTGTACGGGGTGAATCCCGACACGCTGAACAGCAACAGAAACAGAGAGTGGAATGAAAACCGAATCATCATTTCGCCTGTTGAAAAAGGGCGGGAAGTACAACATCCCTGTAACCCTATTTTACCCGCAGAAACTGTCGAGTGTTGTTTCAGTTGGATGCGTCTGGATCCCATCTCAGTGGTCTTTTGACGCACAATAGCAGCGCCAACCCTGCGGCAGTTGAGCATTCGATCAGGACCTGAGTTCTGGTCCAGAGGTCGAGTGTGGTCCACAACTCTGGTCGCAAATACACCAGCAAATAAGCGTAAAGAGTCGCATGCATCATCAGGATCAGGAGTGTGGGGGGCAGGCTCCCCGCAGTACCGACCCACAGTTGACGGGCAAGGGCCAGGCACATGAAGCCGACCAGCCCATCCAACAGGGGGGTGGAGAGCAGGAGTGGAGATTCCAGCAATCCCAAACCGGTGCTCCACCAGGCCAATCCCCGGAAAGTGAGCCAGCCGACCACGAAGGCCAGCGCTGCTGTGGGCCTGCCGGGGGAGCGGCTGGAGGAGGAGTTGGTGGTTTCAGGGGGCATGGAGGTCACGATTCCGTCTCGGGTGATTCCGGTTGATCGACTGCACTGCGCAGGGGTTCAGGATATGATAGCGAAGACTTGATCGAGCAGACAGATCAAGTCTTCAGCGAAGGGATGTTGTGATCAATAAAGCGATCGTTTCACTGCTGCCTCTGGTTCCCAAGTCTCTCGTGTGGAAGATCTCACGGCGGTACA
>CAJXMG010000037.1 GCA_913056395.1 uncultured bacterium
TTCATTCTGAAGTGCCTCACAGCTGGATTTTTTCATGAGCCAGCCGAAGAGAAAAAAGAAGATTTTTGTGACTCCCTTGGGATGGACTGTGGCGGTTTCGGTCACCCTGGTCACGCCATTTCCCAGATCCTCAAAGATATAGAATGCGGAGATCTCGAAACCCTGTCCCACCAGGAAAACCTCACTCAAGCGGTTTTCCTCGTAGCGGATCACTTCCCCCGTCATCTCCATCTGCCGTCCCCTGTCCTGGGTCAACATCCTGAATCGGGATCCTACTTTTTCAGGGGTTTCCTCGAGTACCTCGTTCTCGACTACGGTGATACTCCAGTCACTCACATTTTCATTGGTATAGCGGAACACCTCGGGCAAAGGCCTGTTGATATCAACGCTGACGGAAGATTCCATAACTGTCTCTCCTAAGTAGCCATCCAGCACCCTTAAAGTGAGATTTGGAGCGGGAAGTCCACTGAAAATCGGTTGTCTGCTTTGACTCCCTGCTTGTAGCATACAGCACCTGTGTCGGGGGTGCGTCCTTCCACTCACAACACCGGTTTTTGCGATCAATGCGTTCTTTTTCGCAGATTCGCAGCAACTTTCGAAGTCGGAATTCTTCAGTGACTGACAGGAGTTTCAATGAGCGATATCAGCAAGTGCCCCGCCATGGGTGGCCCGCAGCAGCACCTCGCTGCCAGCACCAGCGCCAACCAGCGTTGGTGGCCCAATCAACTCAACCTCAAGGTGCTCAACCAGAACGCACCGCAAGTGAGCCCCATGAACGACACCTTCAACTACGTTGAAGAGTTCAAAAGTGTCGATCTGGAAGAGCTGCGCAAAGACATCGAGGAAGTGATGACCACTTCCCAGGAGTGGTGGCCCGCAGACTACGGGCATTACGGACCGCTCTTCATACGCATGGCGTGGCACAGCGCCGGTACCTACCGCATCGGCGATGGCCGTGGTGGTGCAGGAGCCGGAACCCTGCGTTTCGCTCCTCTCAACAGCTGGCCCGACAATGCCAACCTCGACAAGGCTCGCATGCTGCTATGGCCCGTGAAGAAGAAGTACGGCCGCAGCCTGTCCTGGGCAGACCTGATGGTCTACACCGGCAACTGCGCCCTCGAGTCGATGGGTTTCAAGACCTTCGGTTTCTCCGGAGGCCGTCAGGATGTCTTCGAGCCGGAAGACGATATCTACTGGGGATCCGAGACGGAGTGGCTCGCCGATCAGCGTTACAGTGGTGACCGCGAGCTGGAAGGTCACCTCGGTGCCGTGCAGATGGGTCTGATCTACGTCAACCCGGAAGGCCCCAACGGCAATCCGAATCCCATCGCTGCAGCCAGGGATATCCGTGAGACCTTCGGTCGCATGGCGATGAACGATGAGGAAACTGTCGCCCTGATCGCCGGTGGACACACCTTCGGCAAGGCCCACGGTGCCGCACCCGATTCCCATGTCGGTCCTGAGCCGGAAGGCGCACCGACCGAGAATATGGGCATGGGCTGGATGAGCAGCTACGGCAGTGGAAAAGGTGGCGACGCCATCACCAGCGGACTCGAAGGTGCCTGGACCACCAACCCGGTTCAGTGGGACAACAACTACTTTGAGAACCTTTTCGGTTACGAGTGGAAGCAGACGAAGAGCCCCGCCGGTGCTACCCAGTGGATCCCCACGGATGCGGCCGCCGATGGCACCGTGCCGGATGCCCACGATTCCAGCAAGCGTCATGCTCCGGTGATGTTCACCACCGACCTCGCTCTTCGTGAGGATCAGGCTTACGGACCCATCTCGAAGAACTTCCTTGAGAACCCGGACCAGTTCGCCGACGCCTTTGCCCGCGCCTGGTACAAGTTGACCCACCGCGACATGGGTCCCATCAGCCGTTGCTACGGTTCTCAGGTTCCGGCCGAAGCCCTGATCTGGCAGGACCCGGTCCCCGCCGTCGATCACGAGCTGATCAACGATGACGACGTGGCCGCACTCAAGGCCAAGGTCAACGCCTCCGGTATCGCCGGTGAGAAGCTGGTCGCCACCGCTTGGGCTTCCGCCTCCACCTTCCGTGGAACCGACAATCGTGGAGGTGCCAACGGCGCCCGCATCCAGTTGGCTCCGCAGAAGTACTGGGAAGCGAACAACCCGTCACAACTGGCAGAGGTCCTCGAGTCCCTCGAAGGTATTCGCAGTGAGTTCAACAATGCCCACTCCGGTGGCAAGCAGATCTCCACGGCGGACATGATCGTTCTCGCCGGCTGTGCCGCAGTCGAAGCGGCCGCAGCTGCCGGTGGACACACCGTCAACGTCCCCTTCACTCCGGGCCGTACCGACGCCACTGCCGAGCATACCGATGTGGATTCCTTCGCTGTACTGGAGCCGCAGGCGGATGGCTTCCGTAACTACTACTCCGCAGCATGCACCCGTTCCTCGGAAGAGTTGCTGGTGGACCGTGCGCAAATGCTCGGCCTGAGTGCACCGGAGATGACGGTTCTCGTCGGTGGACTGAGAGCGCTCAATGCCAACACCGGCCACACCGAGTTCGGTGTCTTCACCGATCGCCCCGGTGTCCTGAGCAACGACTTCTTCGTCAACCTGCTCGACGTGGGAACGAAGTGGCAGGTCTCCGAGCGCTGCGAGCACCTCTACGAGGGCAGCGATCGCAACAGTGGCGAGCCGAAGTGGCGCGCCTCCGCAGTGGACCTGGTCTTCGGATCCAATTCCCAGTTGCGCGCCATCTCCGAGGTCTACGCCTCTGACGACGGGGCAGATCAGTTTGTCGCCGACTTCGTCAGCGCCTGGAACAAGGTCATGAACGCGGATCGCTTCGATCTCTCCTGAGATCGTTACCGATCATAAAACGGAACAGGCCCGCACACCCTTCGGGAGTGCGGGCCTGTTTTTTGAACTGCTGTGGATGACTATCTGCGGAAATTGCGGCTCGGTTTAAAGAGAACCGGCTGCGCATCCTTTCCCTCTTCGGTGCGCAAATCGATCTCCGTGAAACCGGGCCCTCTGGGGGCAAAGTTGTAGATCAATACCGGTTGGTCTGCCTTGCCCTCCCCTGCGAAGGGATTGCGAAAGGTCAGGGTCACACCGTCGAAGTCGCCCTCGTAATATTCCGGGTTCGGACTCTTGTCGTGAAGCACGAACATTTGAAAAGCCCCTCTGGAGCTGTCGAATCCGATCAGGGTGAGACTGGACACGCTCTTGTTCTTGATATCTGAAACGTTGAGAAGAGCCAGAAATCGACCATCACAGATGATTCTTCCCGCCCTGGGCAGAACTTCTTCCGACTCTGTGGTCATGTCTCCGGCAAACTTTTGGAAAAGCTGATGCTCAGGGGAATAATTCTCTGCCGGATCATCGCGCTCGCCGGATGTATTGACCACCTTTTGAATCGATTTCGCAGCGATCAGATCAGCCCAAAGATTGGCCGCCCTGCCTTTTTTTGGCGATGAGCTCAGGGTGAGGAAAGGAGTCCTTGCCTCTCCCAGAAAGATCTCGCTTTCACTGGTCTGGTCATCCGCATCAAATCGGGTGACCTCGGTCACATACCCTGAGGGATCCTTCAGAGTTCTTTCCCCCTTTTCTTCCTTCCCGGAACGGTAGGAAAAAGGGGTCCGCAACTCTTCCATCACGATGACGAAGTACTGTTTCAAATCACTGCGGTAACCCCTGATCTGGTATTCAGGAGTTTTCTTCCCCTGAGTCAGGGTCCGAGTGAGCAGGAACTGATCACCCAGGATCATCTGCGAAGTTGATTCTCCCTGCAGAGAAATGTACTTGGGCCCCTTCTCTCCGGTCAGTGGGTCAACCCGGCCAAATGTGTAATCAAGTTTCCCTTTCCAGCGGAAGAGCCCCTGCTCCAGGGCCAGGCGATCGTGTTCCCTGGAAACCTGCAGTTTTTTTGCCGGATCATCAGGATTTGGCACAGGTTCCTGAGGGAAAGAACCCGACAGCGCCAACCATCCGACCAACAGAACCGCTTTCACCATCACTCCTCCTTGTCTGCTCAACTCTCTGGAAATGAACCGCTCACAGAAGTATTCAGGGAATTCACAGTGATATCGACAAATGACTCCCAAAAATTCTATGATAGGGACACAAGGATCACTGTCAGCGGAGGACCTGTGAATACACTGCTCGTCACATTGATGTTTTTGACTCTGTCACCCCAGCCTTCTTCTGTCGGCCCTGTTGAGGAAATAACCCGACATTACGACTCCCTGATTCAGGCTGAAGACAAGGGTGATCTCTCGGGAGTCATGCGCCACCGCCGAAACTTGCTCAAGGTCGTGGGTGATCAAGACCTCTCAACTCTGATTCCCGGTGAAGAACATACTCTCCTGCGCCTCGGTTGCCAAAGAGTGATCGGTCAAGACCACCAGTTGAACCAGAGGTTCCCGAAAGCGGTCGAAGTTCTCAAAACCATCATCGATGAAAATCTCGCAGGTGAAGAACCGCAAAGGAAGATCGCCACCCGGGCGATTCTTCCCCTGTCCCAGTCCTATTCCGAAATGGGTCAGATCGAAGAGGCTCTCGCAGTCCTCGACAAAGGAATTCCCTATCTGAGCCCGGGCAGTGTCGAGATTCGCGAAGCGTGGCTACTCAACGGAGATCTGAAAGCAGCCCTCGGAGAAGTGCTTCCCGCCAAGCGTGCCTGGAGTCGGCTCACCGACGATCTCAACAACCACGGAGACGAGGCTCGAGCACGTAGAAACTCGGCGGTGCGATTGGCACTGCTCGGCAAGAAAGCGCCCAGTCTCGGCAGCACCACCTGGTTTGGTGGTAAAAAACAAAGCCTGCAATCGATGAAGGGAAAAGTAATCCTTCTCGATTTCTGGGCCACCTGGTGCGGGCCCTGCCGCATGCTGATGCCAGGGTTGGACGAGATCCAAAAACACTGGGCCGACAAGGGATTACAGGTGCTGGGTGTCACCAAGCCCTATGCACAGGGCTGGTTGCCAGAGAAGGACAACAAGCAGCGGGGCCAAACCGTACGAGGCATGACGCGGGATGCGTTCCTGCAACACCTGCTCGAGTTCCGTCGGCGCTTCGGCGTCGAGTACCCCTACGTGGTCACCGGTAAACAGGGATTCGATTCCTACCGGGTCGGAGGCATCCCCATGGTGGTGCTCATCGACAAAAAAGGCGACATCGCATGGGTACGAGTCGGTGCCGGAGGCGAAGGACTGCTCGAGGCAACGATTCAACGACTTCTTGAGAAAGAGTGAAGGGCGAACCACCCTTCCACCTGGTTATCAGGTACTCAAACCGCCGCGAAATTTGCCCGACATGCTGAAGGTAGCCCAAAGTGACAGAATCAGCATCCCGCAATTTTCCAGAAGCTTGTTGCAGATAGGAATCGCACCGGATCCGCAACCACAATCGGCCACCACATTGCAAAGCGAATCAAACTCGGCAGTCGTGCCGACGAGACTGCTGCCCAGCAAATAGACTGCGGGAGTAAATGCCATCAACATCAGCGAGGTGATGGCTCCGCCTGCTCTCAGGCCGATCCCCGACAACAATGCGAGGCCACAAACGATCTCGGTGAATGGCAAAATGACGGCAATGCTGTTGATGAACCAGGTCGGCTCCAATGGCAGCAAATCATAGTTCTTGATGCTTTTGAGGAAGGCGAGCGGGTCCGAGACCTTTTCTATTCCGTAGGAAAGAAAGACAAACCCGACAACGATGCGAGCCAGCAACAGCGGAATTCCTGTGGAATCCAGACGCTTCAGGGCATCCATCAGCGAGCCTCCGATCCAGTGACGACGGGCATTTCCCGCTCTTTCCACTCGTTGAACCCACCTTCATAGACATAGATGTTTTCCGGTGGCAATCCGTAGAGTGAGCCCAGATCCGCGGCCAGATACAAACTGTCTTCACAGTCCCCACCGTTGCAGTAGACGATGATGAAGAAAGCCATCTCCAACTGGGGGCGCAAGGCGTCGATCAGGTCTCCCGACTCGTAATGATAGAGCCAGAGCGCTCCCGGAATGTGGCCCTCCTCATATTGATCACGCACCCTCGCATCCACAAAAGCAACGATGGATTCCCCCATGCCGACCATCTCTTCAGCGGTCATGAAGTGATCATGCACATCTTCGAAAGTGAGCCTCTGGATACCATCATCGGGCTGGGCTTCCTCCTGGCCGGAAGTGGTGTCCTGATCAGAAATGCTTTCGCCGGTATTTCCTGCAGGGTTGACCTCAGAGTTACTCCCGTTCGAATTCTGTTCCTGCACCGGATTTACCGGTGCCTGCAAGGTACGGAAGTAGTTTCTGGAAAGATCGATAGAACCGGAAGACCTCAGGGCGTTCGTCGTCAATGCCAGAAAAGAGGACAAGGCGACGATCACCAGGCCACTTTTGAGAACAGATCGACAGCAACAGGAATTGGACCGCCCCTCACTGGGGCCGTCATTTGCCAGGCTGGCATTCTCTCCATCATGATTCTCTGCATTCATGCGTCACCTCTTCTGGGTCATTCCTGCTGAAAGTGTATCACCCCGTCGTCAAGATTCGGAAGTGGATCACAAGGGCGGGCCAGGGATCAGGCCAGATTTGGCAGCGGGAAGTGATTAAAAAAAATGCCCGCTGCATCCGTGGATACAGCGGGCATTTCCTGAACTGTCAAAGAATCAGGCCGTCTCAGAAGTTCTCATCTTCCAGCGACCAGACATATCCTGCTCAAATTCGTCATGACGACGAAGATGCTGGAAGACCGCCAGATAAAGGTTTTTGGTGGCCTCTTCCGGATGTCGACGGGCAATTTCATCGCGAACCTCTGCTGGGGTCAGCGGAGATTCCGAAGCTCCAAGAATTTCTTCGACCTGTGATCGAATCCAACCACGGGGACGACGGCCGGAAGGAGTCAATCGGCGCATCGACCCGCTGGTGCTGGCCAGATACCCCTGAACCTCCGGATACTCACTCAAAAATTCGCGAATCTGGTCTTCCACCCGATCCAGTTCATCCTTGAGTCTCTGCCGTTTCGTCTCCAGGCGATTCAACTTCCCGCTGTTTTCCTTCAAGGCAACGAGTTGCTTGAGGGCTTCAACGTCCAGTCTGCCGAGACTGTTCATTTCAATCTCCATGTTCACGGTCTTTTCCTCTTCCCTGAAAAATGACAGCAGGTGCAGGGATGCGCCGTCGTAGAAGCACCATGACTTCTACCCGGATCCGGGAGCCTCTAACTCCCTCGGGGATCTCACCCGAATACACCAAACTTGACCGTCTTTAATAAATTCAGCGTTAAACCCCACTGAAAAGCCATTTGGAGAGCCATTTGGCTAATAGGATCGAACACAGAAAACCGATAAATAAACTCCCCTCAAAAAGAGAGGATTTTCTACTTACCACTCCAAAATAAGAGGAGTGACATTAGTCATATCTGACCTATACTTGCACACAGTTTGAGTACTAACAAGGGGGAATATTGCTCATTTTTGTAAAAACAAACAAACCTGCATATATTCTTGGGGTTCTGGCAGTCCTCGTCATGCTGTCAGGCTGCAAAATTCTCCCAGGGGACCGCTCTGAGCCTATTGGCGACGAAATTGTGATCGCAGGCGAGCGCTTTCACACGACCACCAATGTGGTCCTATGGACCGATAAGGGTGGCTATGATGCCTATCGGGGGCACAGACATGATCAACAGGACATCGGCCCACCGCGTGATCGTCCCGATCGATTGTTACGTTTTGGAAGCCTACGAAGAAATGGCCCCCCCGGCTGGGCCGAAAGAGTCCAGTCTGAGGGATGCGCTGCCGAAGATTTGACGGAGGTCATCGATACGGTCGTCGTCCACTACGACGCCTGTGGATCTTCCAGCCGCTGCTTTCACGTCCTTCATGACCTGCGGGGGCTCTCCTGCCACTTCCTTCTCGATGTGGACGGAACCATCTATCAGACCCTCGATGTCAAGGAGAGGGCATGGCATGCCGGCACCGCCAATGATCGCTCCATCGGCATCGAAATTGCCCACTTCGGTGCGTTTCCGGACGCAGAAGATGCGGACCGGCATTACGAGCAAAGCTCTCTCGGGATGAGACTCAAGGCTTCATCTCTGGAAGGAACCTCGGCAGAGGGAGCCTACCCCTATCCCTCTCGCCAAGACTTGTTCACCGGAGAAATTCATCAGCAAAATCTGTATCAGCGCGATTTCACGGAAGCCCAATATGTGGCCCTCGAAAAATTGCTCGTCACTCTTTGCAAGGCCCTACCCAGTATTCGCCCCGTGGTTCCACGATCCAGTTCAGGCCAAGTAGAATCTGAGTTAAGGGATGAAACTCCCGGACAACCGGTGGCAGGGATCGTCGGCCATTGGCATGTGGGATCACACAAGGTGGACCCTGGACCAGCTTTCGATTGGGATCGCATCGAAGCAGCACTGCAAGACGCTGATTTGACAGGACCGAATCTCGACTGATCAGCGAGCCGATCGCTGTCGCAACGATTCAAAGAGAACGATCGCGGTCGCCATCGCTACATTCAGTGAATCCGCACTCCCAGCCATGGGGATCGATACCTGCAAATCGGTCTGGGACAGCCAGCGCTCATCCAGACCGTACTGCTCACTGCCCATGACGATCGCAATCGAACCGGAGAGATCCGTCTCCGTATAAACTTTTTCTGCATCGGGTGAAGTCGCTACCAGCTGCACGCCCTTGTCCCTGAACCAGCCAATGCCTTCCTCGCTGGAGCATTCCACCACAGGAACCGTAAAGAGAGTTCCCACGCTGGCACGCACCACATTTGGATTGAATAGATCGGTACAGCGATCGACGACCATCAATCCTGTGACTGCGGCGGCATCGGCCGTTCTCAACAAGGTTCCGAGATTTCCAGGCTTCTCGATGGATTGCGCGACGATGAAGACCTGCGGCTGGTCTGAACCGTTCTCATCCAAAAGTGAATCCCAGCGACCCAATCCCCAATCCGGTTTGGGTGCCCGTGCAATCAGGCCATCGGGACGATCGCGGTAGGAGACCTTTTGAAAAACGTCTCTGCTGACGTGCCAGGCTTTCGCCCCGCAACGCTCCTTGGCGGTTTCAATCAACTCTGCCTCACTGCTTCCCAGATACAGTTCAGGACAGGTAAAGATCTCCTCGATGGGCAGTCGGGCTTCCACCGCCCGGGAGATTTCACGAAATCCCTCGATCACGAACTGACCTTCGCGATCGCGATCCCTGCGATCGCGCAGGCGTACCAGTGTCTTGATTCGCGGGTTTTGCAAACTGGTCAGGATCTCTTCAGGATTCACTCTGGTTCTCCCTTGAATCGGAAGGCAAACCATCCCGATTGAAACTGCGAACCTCTTCAAGTTCCTTGCGTTTCAGATCCGGTACCGTGCATCCGGAAGCGGGGTACCCCACAGGAAAGAGCAGGAACGGCTTCTCACGAACCGGCCTGTGGAGCAGATCGCGCAGAAACTTCATCGGCGAGGGGGTGTGGGTCAAAGTGGCCAACCCCAAACGGTGGACGGCACTGATAAACAGACCTGCAGCGATTCCCACCGATTCGGTGACGTAATAATTCTTCTGCTTTTCACCCTCTTCTGTCATGCCCTGCGTTTCTGCAAAAAGGATGACCAGATAGGGAACCGTCTCCAGATACGGTTTGTGTTCGTCGGTTCCGATCGGGCGCAACGCTTCGAGCCAGTCCTCCGGCATCCTTCCACCATAAGAGATCTGTTCTTCCCTTTCGGCAGCAAGGCGAATCTCATGCTTGATCTGCGGGTCATCGACGACCACAAAGTGCCAGGGTTGCCGGTGTGCTCCACTTGGAGCGGTACTCGCCGCAGCGATGGCCCGATCGAGCCATTCCCTCGGAAAAGTCTCATCGGAAAACTCACGAACCGATCTTCTCGATGAAAGATCCGATTCCAACTGCAGGGAGATGGCTTCCATCTCTTCAGGAGCCTTCCGTTTGAAATCCAGTGGTACCGGTTGGTAATCCCCCGACATCACGCTCTCTTCCTCAACTGTGAACTCTGGCTGACCAGGCTTCTGCAGCCTTCATGCCATCGAGTGCGGCTGAAAGGATACCACCTGCGTATCCCGCACCTTCACCCAGGGGATAAAGTCCCCTGAAGCCGGTGCTTTCGAATGTAACCGCATCCCTGTCGATCCGCACCGGACTCGAGGACCGTGATTCGGGAGCGGTCACCACCGCACTTTCATGATCGAATTCGGGAATCCTTCGAACCAGTTCCTGCAATCCGGACCGCAGTGCGGCGTGAATAAAGGGCGGCAAAAATCGTGAAAAATCTGTCGCCACCAGTGGTCGGGGGTAGCTGCAATCGGGAAGGTCAGAGGAGATCTCGCCCCGAAGGAAATCGCCCAATCGCAAGGCAGGAACGGCAAAGTTCCCCCCCGCCGCTTCGTATGCGTCTTTTTCGATCTGCTCCTGTAATGCAACACCCGCCAACGGGTCTTCACCTTCACCAAAGTCGTCCGGCTCAAGGGTGACGACAAATCCGCTGTTCGCCCACGGACTGCGACGCTGATAACGGGAAGCACCGTTGACACACAGATAGCCTTCGCGCTCGCTGGAAGGAAGAATCTCACCACCGGGGCACATACAGAAGGAGTAAACCTCTCCCCCCTCACCCCTCGCCACCAGACTGTAATCCGCCGGAGGAAGATGAGGATGCCCCGCTGAATCTCCGTACTGAATGGCGTTGATGACTTCCTGGGGATGCTCGATACGAACACCCAACTGAAACGGTTTGCGGGTCATGGGGACACCATGGTCAGCGAGACACCGATAAACGTCACGGGCGCTGTGACCACTCGCCAGAAAGACCGTTTCTGTCTCCCAAAGGGTGGTGTTGCCATCTGTTTCAATCTTCAAACCCCGGACCGATGAGCCTGTTCCATTCGATTCACAGACCATGTCGACCAAGCGGTGATCGAAACAGAATTCGGCTCCTCTCTCGATGAGGGAGTTACGCATTCTTTTGACGACACTGGGCAGAAGGTTCGAGCCCACATGAGGACGACCATCGGTCAGGATTTCCTTCGGAGCGCCATGTTCGACCAGTGCCTCCAGAACCTCCGGTACCCTGGGGTCCTGCACTCGCGTATACAGCTTCCCATCGGAATAGGCTCCGGCTCCGCCCTCGCCGTAGAGGAGGTTGCACTCGGGGTCAAAATCCTGGCCCCGAATAAAACGGTTCCATCGTCTGGAACGCTCCACAACTTCAGGACCGCGCTCGATGATTCTTGGGAGAGCGCCCGCCTGAATCAGACGCAGGGCACAGAATAGCCCTGCGGGTCCTGTACCAACGACGACTGGTCTTTCAGACCCCGAGTACCTGGGGATCTCCACTCGCTCGGGCGCCCATGGTTTCGCACTGCCCTTCTCGAAAAGGCGATCTGCGACTTCTTCCTCGGTCTCAACCACCACCGAATGAATCCAGCGAGGCGGCCTACCACGACGGCAATCGAGGGACTTTTTGCGAACCTCCACTCCCCGAATGCGCTGTCGACCCACCTTGAGGCTTCGTGTCAGTGCCCGTTGAAGATCTTTTTCCGTCTCTCCCAGTTTCAGGGAGACGTTGTGGACCAGTATTCGGCGTGTGGACATCGGCGAGTTCTTTCGAGTCGATCAGCGATCACTCGCTGCGCGATCATTTCGCTGGAGATTCTTGCGCAGGGTGGACCCACAGGAACCGATGGCCGGCCCCTCTTCATCGAGAAGGTAACGAATCAGCATGAACGGGATCACACGGTAGTCCCAATCTTCCCCAAAGAGGGATTCATTGAGTTGGTCGCGCCTCTCGATACTGCGTTTGCCTTCGTGACTGATCCTGTCGTCTGTCTTGTCGTAAGCGAGGCACTCGATGGGTTTGGCAACCTTGTGAACCATGCACTGCCCATCTTCCAGAAGAGGACAATCGAATGCCTGCGGCCGGCGATTGTCACGCAAGAAGTGAATCGCCTGCCCGAGCCGTTCAAGGACTGCATCTGTTTTACCGTTGAGGTGAGGCTTTTCATGGAATGCCCGGGCGATGTCGATGGCCTCCAGCTCGGAGATCCTCATCTTGTTCAGGGGACGCTGACAGCACTCGGGAGGACGACTCTCGGATGCACCGGGTCGCTCGCGCTTTTCCAGGAACAACGGACCACGGGATCGATCCAGAGAGACCAGCGCCTCATCCAGACCATCCCCATCTTTCTGTACCCTGCTGCGCCGTTTTTTTCTGGCCATCGGTTTCCTCCGACACTCAGTGTATCACGAACCGGGCTTTTCGTTTTCCCGCCTTGCCGGACCTCGGCCGAGACTGAACATCACTGCCGCACTGGCCAACCACAGAACAAAAGAAAAGACGAAGACACTGCGCGGATCTCCGGTGACATCTGCCATGGCCCCGCCGATGGGGTGCCCGATCAGCCCCCTGACCGCCACCAGAGCCACATGAACAGCCATGTACTGACGCCCCTGATCAGCGGAAGCGAAAGAAATGGGCCCCACATTCCAGGCAAGGATGACCCCCGCCATCGAGCAGCCGAAGACCATCTCGGCAATCAGGAAGGACAGGGGAGATGAAGAAAATCCCAAAAGAACGGCATACAAAGCCAACCCTGAATAACTGAATCCCGCCAGCCAGCCCGGACCAATTCGATCCAGTTTCTTTCCAAAGTAGGGTGTCAGGATGAACATCATGACACTCGAGAGGCCTTTGGCCCCGAGTAGGAATCTCCAGTCCAGAGCCAGCCACTCCTTGTCCACAGTCCACATCGGCTTGGCCGTGATCAGAGCCATGAAAGCAGTTCCGTAGAGGATGAAGCCGATCTCGTAGATGAAGAAGCGTCGATCCCGAACAAGGATTTTCCACAATGCCCGGGCATTGTGAATATCGGGGGCATCCGGTGCGGCCGCTTCCCGATCTCTCAGCGGAACCTTGGAGAAGATCATGCAGGAGAGCCAGCCCGTGAGCCCGGCAATGGCATAAAGAATCGGAAACGCTTCATTTTGATAGTGCATCCAGAAGCCGGCGATCACACTTCCGGCACCGGAGATCAGGGCTCCCCAGCGCTGCACCTTGCCAAACAGGTAGCCACGATTTTCATCGCGATAGTTGCTGCGGATCACCCCATTGATGGCAGAGGTGATCGGAACTGAAGCCAGAGCCTGAACCGTCACCAATATCAGGAAGAACCAGGGAATCCATTTCATTCCCTCTTCGGTCTGCGCCCAATTGGCGATCATCGGAACCAGCAACAACAGCGTCAACGAGAGGGGCAGGCGCCCCACCGTCGCCGCTCTTCTCAACAATCGCCGCGGCCCCGTCCTCGATATCCACCCACCGAAGAAGAGTACAGCTCCCTGAGCAACGGCCGGAGCCATGACAATCAGCGTGAGAAGCAGATTGTCGACACCCAAAGCCTTGCGCGCGATCTCCGGTGCTGACCAGAGCAATCCACTGAAGACACCCTCGAACATCACAGCCCGAAGGTGAAAGCGGTAGGTGCTCTCTTCAATCTTCGGCATGGGATACTCCTTGGGGGGCGATGTTGATCCCAACATCGTGACCCAGTTCCTGTCAGGGGACCAACGAAAACAACCTTAGATGAAAAAATGGGGCAGGATTCTCTCAAAGAACCCCGGGAAGAAGAAGATTCCTGTGGCCATTTTCTTCCACCGGCTCCAGACTGATCACGGAAACCTGGAGAGGATTGAAGACGATGCCATGGATCCTGGTTGCTCTGGGTGGAGCTGTCGGTGCCACCATCCGTTATGGAACCTACCTGTGGATCGATGCAAAATTTCCCCAGCAAGCAGATGGTTGGGCGACTCATCTTCCGGGAACCTGGGGGACTTGGCTGGTCAATGTCGTCGGTTGTCTACTGATTGGCATCGTCTCCACAGCCATGGGTGACAGAGCCTTTGAGGATGAGAAGGTCCGGGCCTTCCTGATCGTCGGTCTTTTCGGTGGCTTCACTACCATGAGTGCGCTCGGCTTGGAGGGCTGGACCCTGTTCAGGGATGGCCATCTTCTCAAGGGAATGTTTCTGGCTTTACTACAGGCTCTCGTCTGTCTGTTGATGGTCGGAATCGGATCGGGACTGGGAAAACTGTTGCGTTTTTCCTGATCAGTCCCGTGACCTTTCAGGATTCATCAGAGTCGAGTTGGACTTCGTGTTCAACTCCCTCGAACAGCACCCGATCACCATTCCGCAGAACGCGGCCCCGGCGGGTTTCAACCTCGCCATTGACTGAAATCTCACCCTCCTGAATGAGGATCTTTGCTTCCCCACCGGTTCCACAAAGGCCCATCCACTTGAGAAACTGGGCGAGTCGAATCGTTGCTTCTTCCATCTCTGTCCAATCCTCAATCGTTTCGGGGTGGCCCAAAAGCACTAAAGCCTTCGAGCAAGGCATCCATCAACAAGGCATCACAGGGGTGAACCGGCTTCACCGCATCCAGATCCCAAACAGCCACCACCTCGCCATTTTCGTCAAGAAGTGGCCTGACGATGGACGAAACAGTTGCCAGACCGCTCTCGCCATCGCAGGAAACATAGCCAGGCCAACTCTGTACGTCAGCAGCCACCAGCAGATGACCGTGGCGAACTGCATCGAAACACATTCCGCTGCGCTCACCGGGAATCTCTTCCAGCGTCGCACAAACCGGTGGGCCCGCCGCCGATCCCAGTTGCAGCCGGCGGTTGGGGGTCTGACCATGCAAGTGGTAAATGCCATTCCACTCCCAGCCCAGCGAGTGCATCTCCTTCTGAATCACCGCCGGCAGTTGGGCCCAGGCATCCGGTTGGTCCATGATGCCTCCACTGGCCATCACCAGATTGCGGTAAGCCGCAAGGCGTGTTGCATCCAGATCCCCGGGGAGCTGCTCGATCAATTCCAGCAGTGACTTTTCAAATCTCAGGGAGGCCAGGTAATGCTGGATCCTCTGACGAATCGCTTCTCTCGCAATCCGAAAGATTTGTAATCCCTCTTCGCTCTGATCTTCGACAGAAACGTGATCCGCAGGATCAGGAAAAGGCCAATGGAGTGTCTTGGCCGCCCCCGGAAAGACAGGGCACTCATCCCCAGCCGAAGCACATACTGTGATTGCCAGATCAAATTTTTGACCCTGATAATCTCCGATGCCCTCGCTTTTCAAATCCGCAGTCGGAATCTCGTCTTCTTCAAGTACACGTAATGCCATGGGGTGCGGTTGACCCGTTGGTCGGGTTCCGGCAGAAAACGATTGCCATGAACCGCCAGTCTCTTCACGCCAGAGAGCCTCTGCGAGGAGAGATCGACACGAATTCCCGGTGCAGAGAATGATGACTGTGGGTTTACTGTCAGCGTTCATGAATTCAGGTTTCCAAAGAGGGGTTCGGATTCAGGATAGCAGTGATTCCCACAGGGGGTACCCTGCCTCCAAGGGAGGCTCCATGAAACTGCTCCATTTTTCTGTGATTCCAATGCTCTTGCTGGTGTTTCTTGCGGTTCCTGCGTTTGCAGATATGGGCCCGCCTCCCAATATCATCTACATCCTCGCTGATGATCTGGGTTACCGGGAATTGGGCAGCTACGGTCAGGAGAAGATCAAGACTCCCCGGCTGGATGCCCTGGCCGCAGAGGGGATGCGTTTTACCCAGCATTATTCCGGAGCTCCGGTCTGTGCCTCTTCCCGGTGCGTCCTGATGACCGGCCTGCACTGTGGGCACTCTCTGGTGCGCAACAACTGGGAGAATGGTGGTTGGGGTGAGTTTCAACCGGAAGGTCAGTACCCCCTGCCAACGGGCACCCGAACGATGGCAAGTCTTCTCAAAGAAGCGGGTTACACCACCGGTGTCTTCGGCAAGTGGGGTCTGGGCGGTCCGGGTACCACCGGTGCACCGGAGGTTCAAGGCTTCGATCACTCCTGCACCGTGATCTGCCAGCGCAAGGCCCACAACTTCTATCCCAATCACCTGTGGAAGAATGGTGAAAAGTTCATTCTCGATGGCAACGGCTGGTTCAAGGCCCATCAAAAGCTGAAGGAGCCACTGGCTACGGAGCAGGAATACTACGACCGTTACCTTCGTGATAAATACATGGCCGATGTCTTCCTTGAGGAAGCCCTCGGCTTCCTCGACAACGCCCACGCCAGCAACCAACCCTTCTTCCTCTATTACCCCAGCCCAATTCCCCACGTTGCCCTGCAGGTTCCCGTCGAAGATCTGGATGCCTATCCCCGAGAGTGGGACCCGGAACCCTATCTGGGAGGCAGTTATCTGCCGCATCCCCGTCCAAGGGCGGCTTATGCGGCGATGATCACCCACCTTGATCGAGAGGTCGGGGCTCTTCTCGATCGGCTCGAAAAACTGGGCTTGGCAGAAAACACCATCGTCATGTTCAGCAGTGACAACGGCACCACCTGGGCCGGAGGGGTCGACTATGAATTCTTCGACAGCACCGGTGAGCTCAGCGGCTTGAAGGGCAGTGTTCTCGAAGGGGGTCTGAGAGTCCCCTTCCTGGTTCGTTGGCCTGGAAAAGTTGCTGCCGGATCTGAAAGCGATTTTCCCAGTTACTTTCCGGATGTCTTTCCCACGGTTCTCGAATTGGCGGGCCTGGCAGACGATCGCCCCCACGACGGCCACAGCCTGCTCCCCATCTTCCACGGAGGAAGTTTCGACAGGACAAAACCCCTGTATTGGGAACATGGAGACCAACAGGCTCTTCGCCTTGGCGACTGGAAATTGGTTCGCCGCCGTCTCGGGAAAAAAAACCCTGCAACCAAACTGTTCAACCTGAAGGAAGATCCCGGTGAAAAGAAGGATCTTGCTTCCACGGAGCCTGAAAAACTTCAGGAGCTCCTCGAAGTAAGTCGCCAAAGCCGTTTTCCATCAAAGATCTTTCCCAATCCCGGTCTCGACAACGACCGTTGATCACAACAGGCAAATTCCAACGAAGGTGAAAGTCCATGGCTGAGTCCGCCTTTTTCCCAAACCGCAATGGCTGGAAGAAAGCGGTCTCGGTTCTTTTGGAGAATGAACCCGCTTTCGAAAAGGTCATCCAGGCGAACCGTGGACATCAGCTGACTGTCCAGAGAGCCCGCTCCGTCTACGAATACCTGCTCCGGGCGATCATCTATCAACAGATCACCGGTTCGGCGGCTGCGACGATTCATGGAAACTTCCTGAAACTGTTTCCGGGATATCGTCCAAACCCCGATCGACTCCTGCGGATGTCTGAAACAAAACTTCGATCTGCAGGCTTGTCACGACCGAAACTGAGAGCGATCCGTGATCTGGCATCCTTTCAAAAGCAGCGAATGCTGCCGGGATTTGCAAAACTGGGCCGGATGACTGACGAAGAGATCATCGAGAAGCTGACCGCAGTCCATGGGGTCGGTGTATGGACTGTGCAAATGTTGCTGATCTTTCAGTTGGCAAGGCCGGATGTTCTTCCCGCCAACGACCTCGGGGTTCGCAAGGGAGCCACCATCATCCTCAACCGTCGCCAGGAACTGACGGTCCCCCAACTGGAGAAACGTGCCCGACGCTGGACCCCATACCGCTCCATTGCCAGCTGGTATTGCTGGCGCGCCACGGAATTGTAGGCGACCCCGGTTGTAGACGACCCCGGGATAGCAGATCCTCCCTCTCTCAACGGGGAGTGAGCGAAAGAGTCGGGAACAGGCCCGGCATCGGTGGCCCGGGGTACTCTCTTTGGGGTAATTTGTGGCTGGACACAGGAAAGGAATCACATGGATCACCGCATCGAAAAAGACACCATGGGAGACATCGAAGTCCCCGCCGATCGTCTCTGGGGAGCACAGACCCAACGATCCCTACAGAACTTTCGTATCGGCTCCGAGAGGATGCGGCGTCCGATGATCCGTGCGATGGGCCTGGTCAAACAGGCCGCCGCCCGTGTGAATGCCGAGTTGGGAGGAATTCCAACGGAGGTCGCTCAGGCGATCGATGGTGCTGCCGAAGAAGTGATCCGCGGTGATCTGGATGATCACTTCCCTCTGGTCGTCTACCAGACAGGATCAGGGACCCAGTCCAACATGAACAGCAACGAGGTCATCGCCAACCGGGCCAACCAGATCCTCGGACAACCTCTGGGCAGCAAGAGTCCAGTTCACCCCAATGATCATGTCAATCACGCCCAAAGTACCAATGACTCTTTTCCGACGGCGATCCATGTGGCGTGTGCATCCGAATGCCATGACCGATTGCTCCCGGCTCTCGAATCACTGCGGGGATGTTTCACCGACTTGGCCGCAAAATACTCGGGCATCGTCAAGATCGGCAGAACCCATCTGCAGGACGCAACTCCGCTGACGCTCGGTCAGGAAATCGGTGGCTGGGCAGACCAGTTGCGCATCAGTGAACACCAGATCAAAGCCGCTCTCGAATTGGTTTGTGAGTTGCCGATCGGTGGAACTGCTGTGGGAACAGGTCTCAACACCCGTGAAGGTTACTCCGAAATGGTTCCGCTGGTGCTTGCCGGAACCACCGGTATCCCTTTTGTCGCAGCGCCCGACAAGTTTGCCCAACTGGGCGGTAAAGAAGCTCTGGTTGCCCTGTCCGGAGGACTCAAAACCCTCGCCACTGCCCTGCACAAGATTGCCAATGACGTCCGCTGGCTTGCCAGCGGTCCCCGTTGTGGAATCGGTGAAATCACGATTCCCGCCAACGAACCCGGATCTTCCATCATGCCAGGGAAGGTCAATCCGACCCAATCGGAAGCGATGACGATGGTCTGTGCCCGTGTGATCGGCAACGACAGCACCATCGGCTTCAGTGGAGCCTTGGGCAACTTTGAGTTGAATGTCTACATGCCCGTGATCGGTGACTGCATTCTTCAGTCCATCGACATCCTCGCAGCATCGATGGATTCATTCCGGGAGAATTGTGCCGGGGGTATCGAGCCTGTCCAGGAGCGTATCGATGAACTGCTCCACCGATCCTTGATGCTGGTAACCGCTCTCAATCCGCACATCGGTTACGACAACGCTGCGGACGTGGCAAAAACCGCCCATGCAGAAGGCAAAACCCTTCGGGAAGTCGCCATCGAAAAAGGTTATTGCAGCGGTGCCCAATTCGACGAGTGGGTCGTTCCCTCTGAAATGGTCTGACGAACCGGTCTAGCGGTTTTCGAACTCGTACAGATAGCCCTGGAAGAGACGAAGGTGCTCTTCTTCATCGGCCAACAGAGTGACGCAGACATCCTCGGTGACGGGATCATCCTCGCACAACTTGATGGTCTTCTTGTATTGGGCGATGGCCGCTTCCTCGTTATCGATGACACCCTTGATGACTGCGACCACATCCGTGGCTTCACTGTTGGGCTGCATCGACTTCTGCACGGCGGCGAAATCCATGCTCCCCGGAACCGTCCCCCCAAGGATGTGAATCCTTCGGGCCAGTGTCTGGGCGTGCTGGATCTCTTCCAGTACATCCGCTGCCAAAGCCTGCTTGATCGGCTCCGCCTGAACTCCCACCAGATTGGTGGAGGCAGAGAGATAGTTCATGGTGGTTTCGATTTCCATCCAGTAGGAACGAGTCAGTTCCGCGATCAATTGTTGGCTCATGGTGCTCCTTTACTCCTGCAGAACGTTGAACTGGGGTGAACAGTTCAAACGTACAAAAAAAATCGACCGAGGCGCCAGTCGGCAGCCTCGGTCGTTCCTGAAGACCCGGCCCTGAAGCCGTCTGTTCATGTTGATCATCCCCTTTTGAAAGGGACTCGGAAACCGGAGGGAAAACACCCGGACATCTCTGATCGACCGTCAGCCTTTGACGACGAGGTTGACCATTCTTCCGGGGATCCAGACTAACTTTGCCAGTTCCTTGCCCTCTGTGTACTCCTGAACTCGGCTGTCAGCAAGGACAACTTCGCGAATCTCTTCTTCGGTGATCTCAGTTGCGACTTCGATCCGGGTCCGCACCTTGCCATTGATCTGGACCGGAACCTCGACAGAGGAGATGACCAACCACTTTTCGTCGACCTCCGGGAAGGACTCCCACATCAACGAGGATTCGTGACCCAGATGTTTCCACAACTCCTCGGCGAGGTGCGGAGCATAAGGGGCCAACAGCAGGCAGAAGGGCTCCAGAATCTCTCTGGGACGATTCTCGCAAGCGGTGATCTCATTGACGAAGGTCATCATTTGCGAAATGGCGGTGTTGAAGGAGAGGCTCTCCGTATCTGCATCGACCTTGGCGATGGTTTTGTGGAGGATTCGCATCTGATCTTCCGAAGCCGGCGAATCAAAACTCCTCAGTTGGTCATCCTCATCGAAGAAGAGGCGCCAGACTCGATCGAGGAACCTTCTGGCTCCCATCAGGCCTCCAGTGGACCACGGTTTGTCCGCTTCGATGGGTCCCATGAACATCTCGTAGACACGCAGGGAATCCGCACCCTGATCAGAGATGACATCCAGGGGGTCAACGACATTGCCAAAACGCTTGGACATCTTCCGATGGTCCTCGCCGAGGATCATTCCCTGGTTCACCAGTTTGGCGTAGGGCTCGTCCACCGGGCAGACGCCGATATCGTGCAGGAACTTGGTCCAGAACCGGGAGTAGAGCAGGTGCCCGACCGCATGCTCGGCCCCCCCCAGATAGAGGTCCACCGGCATCCAGCGGCGGGCTTTTTCCGGGTCGACCAAAGCCTGATCATTTTTCGGGTCGATGAAACGCAGGAAATAGGCACTCGACCCGGCACTTCCCGGCATCGTGTCCAATTCCCGGGTGCCCGCTGCGCCACTTCCGGGAACCTCGGTCGCAACCCACTCCTCAGCCCGCGCCAGCGGCGACTTGCCGGTTCCTGTCGGAGCGAAATCTTCCAGATGGGGCAACTCCAAAGGCAAGGCTGATTCGGGCAGCGGATGGGCCACGCCCTCTTCGTCGTAAACCACCGGAACCGGCTCTCCCCAGTAACGCTGACGCGCAAAGATCCAGTCGCGCAGGCGATAACGGATCACACCGTGACCGATATCCCTCTCCTCAAGCCAGGAGATCATGCGCGTGATGGCCTGATCCTTGGTCATTCCGTTGAGGAAGTCACTGTTGACCATGGAGCCGTCGCCGGACCAGGCCTCTTCCTCAACGTTGCCTCCGCTCACCACCTCGACGACGGGGAGTCCGAAGTTTTTGGCAAATTCCCAGTCCCTTTGGTCATGCCCGGGAACACACATGATGGCGCCAGTTCCGTAGCCCATCAGCACGTAGTCGGCGATCCAGATCTGCAGCTTCTCTCCACTGCAGGGATGGATGGCATGGGCCCCGGTGAAGACACCGGTCTTGCCCGCATCTGTACCCGATCGTTCGATGTCGCTTTTGCGCGCCGCTTCCTCGCGGTACTGATCGACCGCTTCTTTCTGCTCGCCCGTGGTCACTTCGTCGACGAGAGGATGTTCCGGAGACAGGACACAGAAGGTGGCTCCAAAGAGTGTATCCGGGCGTGTTGTAAAGATCTCAAGAGTGTGGTCAGAGCCCTCAATGGCAAAGCGGGCGTCTGCCCCTTCCGATCGCCCGATGCGATCACGCTGCATCGATTTGATGGATTCAGGAAAATCGATGTCGTCGAGACCATCCAGAAGGCGATCGGCATAAGCGGTGATCCGCAGCATCCACTGCTTCATCGGCTGGCGGACCACCTCGTGGCCTCCGCGCTCGCTCTTGCCATCGATCACTTCATCGTTGGCGAGCACAGTTCCCAAAGCCGGGCACCAGTTCACCATCGCCTCTTCCTGATAGGCGAGATTGTGTTCTAGCAACTTGAGAAAGATCCATTGGGTCCAATGGTAATAGGAGGGGTCGCAGGTAGAAAACTCACGCTCCCAATCGTAGGAGTAGCCCATGGCACGCAATTGGCGACTGAAGGTATCGATATTTTCCCGGGTCGAAGTCTCGGGATGTACACCCTTGTCGATGGCGTACTGTTCTGCGGGCAGACCGAATGCATCGAAACCCATGGGGTGGAGAACATCGAAACCCTTCATCCGTTTGTGGCGGGCCACGATGTCACTGGCGGTGTATCCCTCGGTGTGTCCAACATGCAACCCACTCCCCGAAGGATAGGGGAACATGTCGAGGACATAGTACTTGGGCAGGTCGGGACGGTCGCCAGCCTTGAACAGGTCGTGCTGATTCCAGTGAGCCTGCCACCGCGGCTCGATTTCCTGGGGATTGTACGGCATCGTCGCCCCTCAACTGTCTTCTACTGATTCGAACTGAAACTGCGTATGAGTGACCTGAATCTTAATCAGGGCGGCCACTCTCTACCACTCGACACAAACAAAACTGTCCCGGGATTTTGCAATCCCGGGACAGAATCATCTTTGAAATCAAACTCTGATTAGAGGGGCAGTGGACGAACTCCCGGTTTCGGCTGGTCGCCTTCCGGTTTCGGCTCTCCTCCACCCGGCTGCGGGCGTCCACGCCTGCGCTCCGGGCGCTCACCATCCCCTTGGCCACCCTGACCGCCACCGGGGCGTCCGCCCCGTCTGCGACGGTTCAGCTCAGACTCATCGATGACACCATCTTCGTTGGCATCGAGGGGCTTGAGTCGCTCAAGCATCCCCTCATCCAGCTCATCAAGGTCGATGACACCGTTGCCGTTGCGATCAAGTCTTTCAATGAGGCCCTGGGCACCTCCACCACCATCACGGCGACGGGGACGCTCACCTTCTCCTCCACCACCCTGGCCACCACCGGGGCGATTTCCGCCGCCCATGAGACCTTCGAGTTCTTCCAGAGAGATCATTCCGTCACCATTGGTGTCGGCAGGACCGAGCCTCTCGCCCCAACCTTCAGGAAGTTCATCCTTGTCGATGGCACCGTTACCGTTGCGATCCAGACGTTCGATGAGACCTTTGGCACGATCTCCGCCACGATCGCGACGGGGACGCTCTTCTCCTTCACCACCCTGGCCACCACCGGGGCGTCCGCCCCGTCTGCGACGGTTCAACTCAGACTCATCGATGACGCCATCTTCGTTGGCATCGAGGGGCTTGAGACGCTCGAGCATGCCCTCGTCCAATTCATCGAGATCGATCACACCATTTCCGTTGCGATCGAGTCTTTCGATGAGGTCCTGGGCACCCCCACCGTCACGACGACGGGGACGCTGCCCCCCCTCACCACCATTACCATCTCCCTGGCGTCCTCCACCAAGAAGACCGTCCAGTTCTTCCTTGTCGATGACACCGTCACCATTGGTGTCCGCACGGCCAAGCCTGCGGCCAATGGGACCGGCACCTTCCAGCTCTTGCTTGTCGATCACTCCATCACCGTTGCGATCGAGGCGCTCAATCAGACCCCTTCTGCGATCCCTGCGCTCTGGAGGAGCGGGGGGAGTCGGAGGTGCGGGTGGGTTATCGGGGCGAACCACCGGAGGTTTGGGCTGATCGCCAGCGGGGGCAGGTTTTGGATCCTGCGCTTCAGTGGCACTCACTGGCAGAAGAAGAGCCAGAGCAATGAGGCTGAGGGTTTTTTTCATCAAGTCACCAACTTTCAATCGTTCCATTGGTTTCAGCAATATTGGGTCCTGTCATCTTGGGACACAGACCCTGATTGGGCATCGTATGGAATCTGCTCCTGCTAACCAACACCAAAGCCGCCCGCAGGTTCTGTGAAAAACCCGAGTTTGCCCTCAAATACGCTCCAAGAGCAAAAAGTGGCAGGTATGGGGGTTTTTGGCATCCGCAGGCCGGGTTTCCCGGGAGACTTCTTTCCACTCTCCTGCCGGGAGTTCAGGGAAGAAGGCGTCTCCATGGAAATCTCCCTCCACCTCTGTCAGGTGAACCTTCTGGGCCATGGAGAGGAAAAGGGAATAGATTTCCCCTCCCCCAATGATGAAGACTTCTCCCTCTTCCGAAGCACAGGATCTGAGAACTTCATCCACGGAGGTGAAGCACTCGGCTCCCTCGGCCGTCATTTCCGATCGGGAGAGAACGATGTTTCTCCTGCCCGGCAACGGCCTGCCGATGGATTCCCAGGTTTTCCTGCCCATGACGATCGGTTGACCAAGGGTCGTCTTCTTGAAATGGGCCAGATCAGCTGGAAGACGCCAGGGGATCTCTCCCTGATGACCGATCACCCGGCCTGTCCCCATCGCCACGATCAGGGAGATCGGGTTTGAAGATGGGTTCATCACACTGCCACCGGTGCCTTGATTCCAGGGTGCGGATCATAGTCGTGAATATGGATATGTTCGAAGCGGAAGTCATCGATGTCCGTGACGGAAGCGTCCAGCTCGAGTCTCGGCAAGGGCCTCGGCTCGCGAGCCAACTGCTTTTTGGCTTGCTGCAAATGATTGTCGTAAAGATGCAGATCTCCAAAGGTATGAACAAACTCTCCCGGCTTGAGTCCGGTGACATGGGCAATCATGTGCGTCAACAGTGCATAACTGGCAATGTTGAAGGGAACACCGAGGAAGATATCCGCACTGCGCTGATAAAGCTGACAATGAAGGCGCCCATCGGCGACCTGAAACTGAAAAAGACAGTGACACGGTGGTAACGCCATCTGGTCTATCACGGCGACATTCCAGGCGTTGATCAAAAGACGACGGGAGTTGGGATTGGTACCGATCTGCTCAATCACCTGCGCCAGCTGGTCATGGGTCGTTCCATCGGCACCCTGCCATTGCCGCCATTGCGCACCATAGACCGGTCCCAAATCACCGGTTTCAGGGTCCGCCCACTCATCCCAAATGGTCACACCCACATCCTGCAGACTGCGCGCGTTCGTATCCCCGGAGATGAACCACAACAACTCATGGATGATGGATCGAAGGTGAACTTTTTTGGTGGTCAGCAGGGGAAAGCCCTTGGCGAGGTCGAAGCGGACCTGACGTCCAAATACAGATCGGGTTCCGGTACCCGTACGATCAGATCGACGAGATCCATTCTCTAAAACATCCGTCATCAAATCGAGGTATGTCTTCATTGAACCCCCAAAAGAGCCAAAATTAATTTAAGCCAACAGCCTTTGAATATCAGTGAAATTGAATCTTCAATACCTTGGCAAAGACTGGGCAATGGAGCTTGCCTCAAGAATCACCAGTTTGGGGTAAAAAAGGCGGGGGTGCCACCCATCCAGG
This sequence comes from uncultured bacterium, assembly GCA_913056395.1. Lineage (GTDB taxonomy): Bacteria > Planctomycetota > UBA8108 > UBA1146 > UBA1146 > UBA12191. Next base: position 25,062 of record CAJXMG010000037.1, read on the forward strand.
TTCAACCCAGAAAGGGCGCTCTACTGCGCTGGTAAAGAACGGTTAGAAGTCTATAACCGAAAAACTCAGGAACAGTTGCCAGAAACTTGAGTCACAGAGCACTCCAAGAGGTCATCCGTTTGGTCTTCAGCACAAATACCAAAGGGCTCAGGAAGTGACTGGCCGCCAGAGAACAAGAAGTTTAACAAAATGATGGGGTCACTGAGGTCTATCGTCCCGTTGTCGTCGCAATCCATGGCATCCATGCACAAAGCAGAATTCGAGGCGACGAACAGGGTCGTCAGAGAAGCAACAGGGTCCGCAAGGTCGATTGCGCCGTCTCGATTCACATCTCCTCTAGAAAAGTCTGCATCGGGAGTCTTACCATAGAAAACCCTTAGAACTCCTGTCGTTGAAGAAGTGACCGCCACATCAAGAGTACCGTTTTGGTCAAAATCAGAGACAGTAAGACAAGTACTGCTTGGGTCGACGTCGTAATGATCACGAGTACCGAATGGAATGCCATCCTCGCCGTCTGCTCTTAGAACCTGAAATTCGGTCTCAAAACCATTGAGATAAATCAGGTCGTCTGATCCTTCTCCTTCAAGATTCGCCAAGACATGTTCACTCGATAGTTCAATTTCATTTTCGTGGCCGAAAAAGGGACTACCCAATGTTCCCTGTAACGAGCCAGGAAAAACATAAACACCATATTCACTCACAGGAAACAACAATAGATCCGGAGTGTAGTTGCCATCGGGATCATCGATCAGGATTTCTCCTACAAGGACATTGTCAGCTTCCTCTGGAACATCGACCACTTGAAGCTGCTGAAAATCCATCCCCCCCAGATTTTCAAGAATGGTGATCTGAGATCCCACCAAGTACAGGTCTTGATCGCCATCTGATCCAATATCTGTCGTCGTAACATTGTTTGCAGTTGGAAAACTTGTCGGACTCAGCGTCAACTCGGAATTACCCATGGAACTGAAGATGTGAGTATCCCCGCCTCCAACGATGCCCGGCAGGGTCGTCAGAATCAGATCCTCGAACCCATCACCATCCAAATCAGCAACATGGAAACCGGTGACAAAATTACTCCCTGGGATCACCAAGGGGATCTCACTGAATCCCGATACCTGTCGCTCGAGATACAATAGAACTCCATCAGTGGAAAGAAGAAGGCAATCATCCAATCCGTCCAAATCAAAATCGATCATGAGGATTTCATAAAAACTGGACGGATATACGATGTCATAGACGGCTGAGATCTGAAGAATTCCATCTGGGTTTGACTCTAGGTAAATCAGTCGATTCAAACTCTCTGAAATCATGACCATATCGGGGAATCCATCGGCATTGAGTTCTGCAACATCCATGGAGTCGTAGTTATCAATCAAATCGATGCTGTAAGATTCGACAAACCTGCCATTACCAAATCCTTCAATCGACTGGCTATATCCTGAATGTGAAGTGAACAGAATCAGTGCAGCAACACTGAAAATGAGCAATGAAATCCGATTTTGTTTCCTGAGTAACTTCATATCAGCCGTTCTTTAACAACTTCATACTCACACAATGCAGGGCTTATGAGGCTTGTCCAAATCAATCAACAAACGATTCAACCCTGTCCAAATCCATACTAGCGACAACCGCTGTTTGTCATCGGTTTGAATACA
>CAJXMG010000038.1 GCA_913056395.1 uncultured bacterium
GCCTGATGGGGTCGAATCGGTTCACCGGCGGCGATTCCGGCATCGACTCGCTCGAGCAACTGGAGCCACTGCGATTCCTCCCCTTCTTCCTCGAGTCTCTCGTGTAGATCAGGAATCAGCAGTTCCAGGAAACCCAACTTCAACAGTTGTTGGAAATAGGCGGCGGCCCGACCCGAAACCAGATCCTTGAGAAACTCTTCAAGCAATCGGGCCCGATTCGCCTTGAGAATCTCATCCCTGTTTTCAATCAAGGCCTCGAGAGTCTCTTCGCCGATACGGAAGCCGAGTCGAGTCGAGTGCCGAATCGCTCGCAGAAGACGGACCGGATCCTCCCTGAATGAGTGCTGCGGATCGCCGATCATGCGTACGACACCCTGACGCAGGTCGGTCACCCCACCTACGTAATCGAGGATCGAAAAGGTACCGATGTCGTAAAAGAGGCCATTGATGGTCAGGTCACGTCGGCGGGCATCTTCTTCCGGAGTTCCGTAGACGTTGTCGCGACGGATCAGTTCTCCATCGCGAATCACCTCGTCATCCCCACCGGATGAACGGAATGTGGCGACCTCGAGAATCTTGTCGCGCCCGTAGTACAAATGCGCCAGTCGGAATCGTCGACCGATGATGCGACAATTGCGGAACAGTTTCTTGACCTGTTGGGGAGTGGCACTGGTCGCAATGTCGAAATCCTTGGGAGCCTTGCCGATCAACAGATCGCGAACCGCCCCGCCGACCAGATATGCCTTGTAACCATGATCGTGAAGTCGGTAGAGAGCCTTCAGTGCATCCCGATCGATCTGTTTGCGTGAAAGATCATGCTCGTCACGGGTATAGACGCGGGCTGGAGTCTGATCAGGATCAGGCTCAGATAAATCCCCGGACTCAAAATCTTTGTCATCGCCCCTGGAAACGGTGCCGGGATCCGCAGGGTTCTCGGCCTCCACCGAAAACGCCTCACCCTGTTCCTCCTCCGATGAGGAGCCGCCAAAGAGTCCCGAGAGGAACCCCTTGCCAGGCTTGTTGGCCTCCTCCTCAGGGGAAGTGTCGTCATCACCGTGTATTGCCAAGGTGCCCCTTCTTCAATCCGGTGTCTCCAGTGAACGGCTCTGAAGGCCTGACGAATCGTCGCCCACTCCGGAAACGGACCGTCAAGGATACTCAATCGGTCCCTTCAATCCACGGGATCGCCATAAATGGCTTCTGGTGGGCCAGCCGCTCTCAGGGATGAACGCAGGCAGATAGAAAGGAAGCCGGGAGAAGCCCTCCCGGATCAACCGGGCATGGGCTCCTCCCGTTCAGGGGTAAGGAGTTACAGTCACGCGTATGGGCCACAAGTATGGGCCACAAGTATGGGCCATTAGTGTGAGTCACGCGTATCGATATGAAGTGAATGAAGCGAGTTCAAACTCCCGATCTGGAGTCCACCTCATAGGTCACTTCATGCGATCACTTCATGCCGTCAAACCTCCCGGCCAGCCGGGATACTTGCGGACGACGCCCACAACGACGCCGCGAACCTCGACTTCACGGGCGAAGATCGGCTCCATCTCGGGGTTGGAGGGCTGTAGTCGAATGACCGCTTCGCCATCCTTCTCTTCGTGATACATCTTTTTCAGGGTCGCTTCTTCCATCTCTGAATCCTGAACGATGGCGACGACCATCTCACCATCGATCGCCTGGGTTCGATGCTCGACGATGACCAGATCTCCATCATGGATGCCATCGCCGATCATCGAAGTTCCTCGAACTCGCAAGGCGTAATGATCCTTGCCCATCGGTAAAAGCTCGGCGAGATCGACCTGCTCAGTTCCCTCCACCGCTTCAATCGGCTGACCCGCAGCGATTCGGCCGAGAACCTGAACAGGCAATTGTCCGACAACAGAGGTTTCTGATCTCTCTTCCAGGGGAAGATAATCGGTATCCAGAATTTCGATGGCTCTAGACAAGTGCGGAGTACGGCGAATCGCCCCACGCTCTTCCAGTCCCTTGAGGTGGCCATGAATGGTGACCTTCGTCACTCCAAACGCCTGAGCCACCTCTTCCAGGGTTGGCGAGGTATTACGTTCCTGGAAAAAGCGCTGGAGAAACTCCATGATTTCCATTTGGCGATCGGTGTAGTACACGCTCAGCCCCCTGATCTTTCTTCGACGGTTCTTTTCTTTTTTGGTTTACGACCCTCAGGTGCCCATGAAAAACATCATGGCCATCGACAAAATTCCCGCTGCGGTCCACAACTGATCCACCCAATCCGATTCAGTCTGCTCTTCCGCAATCCTGGAAACCGGACAGCCGTTCCCCGAATCAGGGATCACAGTCGCCGCTCCCTGGGCTCGGGCACTCTCCACCCTCTTCCACGCCCCGGTTGCACCGGACCAGTAGCGGGGAGCTTCCGGCGACTCCAGCGGCTCATTTGGGATCGAGTCAGCGGGGATCCGGTCCAGAATCGTGGTCGTATCATTCTGGGAAAAGATCTCCAGCTGAACCCTTTTGGGGGAACGGGTTCCGGCAGAAGCTGCGCGGCGCTTTGTGGAACGGGCTTGAGAGGCTGCGGTTTCGGCCTGAATGCGTGTACTGTTGTTTTCGGTGTTCAGGGTGACCTTTGAGATCGCACTTTTCTGGATCAGCTTGGTTGCCATGGCTTGGCCTCTTCTCTTCGTTTTCTCTTCTTCTTCGTCAAAATCTGCCTGTCGAAATCTGACGGTCTATTTCGGTCTCGGGCAGTGACCACGATCTGGTCTGTGTTCCTGTCCCGATGTCAGGGGGATTTTCGCCAAACAAAAGCCAAACATCAAGAGGATGTTAGGCTCCTGAAATTCACCCTTAAGCATATACTAAGCATACACTTAGATCATATTGTACCGATAATCGTGCCAAAAAATGTTCGGTTTCCTCTCTGGATTGTTCGGTCACTGCAGTTCGGTCCGCTTCCCCGATTCCCCCATGGATCTTTGGGATGGCGCCAAAATTGGGGTGAAGGGCACCCGAAACCGTGGAAACTGAAACTAATCAGTTCTTCAGGAAGGTTGGCTGTCATGTCGGCATCCCCTCACCACTCTCTCTTCAGCAAATCATTGCCCTCCCGACTCGTGCTGAGCGCTCTGATTTGTCTCGGTCTGGCCACCGCTTCCGGTCTGTTGCAGGGAACTTCCGCAACCGCAGCTTCGATTGAGGTCGGAAAATCTGATGCCATTCAGGACTTCATTCGCTTCCTGAGAATGTCGGGACCCAACGCCGAATTGCAGACTTCCGTGACCACGTACCGCAATCCGCAGACAGACCAACTCGTCAGTCTGGTCGGAGTGGTTCACATCGGAGATCCCGGTTACTTCCGCCGCATTCAACAGGAACTCGATTCCTACGACCTGGTTCTCTACGAACTGGTCGGCGGACCCGCCCCCGGATCTCCTGAGGACGATGGTTCCCTTCCCACTGAAGAAGAGGGAGGGTCGGATCCGATGCTCGGAATGATCGGAATGATGCAGTCCGGCATGACCGAGATGCTGGGACTCTCCCACCAAATGAACGGGATCGACTACACTCGCAGAAACTTGCGTCATGCGGATCTCGATTTTGAAGGATTCAACAAGGGACTCGCTGAGCGCGGCCTTTTCAATCTTGATCCCCTGTTGATTCTTCAGGGAATGGGATCGAGCACCTTTGACAGCCTCGCGATTCAGGCCGCATTGGCCAGTCGCGATGACCAGACCACCAACCGATTGCGCTGGACGATGGGCAAAACGATGGCCCAGTCGGTGGGAGAAATGGCTTTCCTGGGTGTCGAGGACATCGAGAAGCCGGAAGATCTGATTCTGGGATTGCGCAATGATCGCGCATGGGAGATCTTCGAAAATTCCCTGAGCGAAAACTGGCGACGAACCGCCATCTTCTATGGAGCAGCTCACATGCCGGACCTCCGGCGCAGACTGCTGGAGTCGGGGTGGATCCCCGAGGACATCTACTGGTTGGGTGCCTGGAAAATTCCCGTACCCGTTGAAGAGCCCTCCGCCGAGGGTTCGACCACTGAAACCGAGTCGGCCCCCGCGGTCAGACTTTGATTGGAAACTGAAACATGAAACCTGCACGTCGCGTCACCGTTGCCGGAGGAGCCATCACCCCCTTCATCGGAAAGTTTCATCCGGATTTCATCTGGAAGAAGCACCCCGACTTCGGCAAGAAAGAGAACCCGACCCTGGAACAATACATCCATGAGGTTGCTGTAGAGGCTTGTAAGAATGTCGGCATCGATCCGGCTCTCGTCGACCGCGGATATGTCGGCAACTTTGTTGGAGAGCTCTTCTCCAATCAGGGACACCTGGGATCGATGGCCGCCGCCGCAGCAGAGGGCTTGACCTACACGCCCTTCACTCGCGTGGAAGGCGCCTGCGCTTCAGGTGGACTCGGAATTGCCGCGGGTGTGGATGCCATTCAGGCGGGTGCCGACATCGTTCTCGTCATCGGTGCAGAGGTCCAGACCACTCGCAATGCCAAGGAGGGTGCCGATTTCCTTGCCCGTGCTTCCCACTATGAAACAGAGCGCGGACTGGACCCCTTCACCTTCCCGGCCATGTTTGCGCGCAGAACCAAAGCCTATTGCGAGCGCCACGGTGTGACTCCCGAGGCGTTGGCCCCCATCGTCGCCAAGGCCTACGCCAATGCGAATCGCAACCCCAACGCCCACATGCGTGAGGTTCAAATGAGTGCCGAGCAGGCCGCACAGGCTTCCGACAAGAATCCATGCTTCCTCGACAACGAGGAATTGCACTCATGGTTGCGAGTCGGTGACTGCTCTCAAGTCTCGGACGGTGGCTGTGCCATCATCCTTTGCTCCGATGCAGGACTCGAAAAACTGGGAGAAACAGTCGGTGATCCGGTAGAGATTGTCGCCTGCGAAGTCGCTTGTGGTCCTCTGGGCCAGGTGGCGGACCTGACCAAAATGGACGTGACTGCCGCTGCCGCCAGCAAGGCCTACGCCTCCGCAGGCTGGAACGCCACCGACGTCGAAGTCGCCGAAGTCCACGACTGCTTCAGCATTACGGAAGCCCTGATCTGCGAAGCTCTCGGCTTCTGCAAGGAAGGGGAAGGAACCCAGATCGCAGCCAATGGAGATACCTCTCTGGAAGGGCGCATCCCCGTCAACACCGGAGGTGGCCTGATGGCTTTTGGTCACCCCGTGGGAGCCACCGGCGTCAAGCAGGCCTTTGAAGTCTTCCGCCAGATGAATGGTCTCTGTGGTGATTACCAGATGGAGAAGAAGCCGACCCGCGGAATCTGCGCCAACATGGGAGGCGACGACCGGACTTCTGTCGTGACGCTGATGGAAAAGAAGTCATGAGTCGGCCTTCACTCCCGGTCAATGAAGCCATCGAACTGCGACGGTCAACCAAGGATTTCAACGATACTCCCATCGATCCGGAAGTCCTCGAGGAGATCCTGCGCCTGACCGTTGCTGCACCCTCCTCCTGGAATCTGCAGCCTTGGCGCATCGTCGTCATCGATCAGGCGGAAGATCGGGAGAAACTGCACGCCGCCTGTTTCAACCAGAGACAGGTCCTGGAAGCTCCGGTGACCCTCGTCTTTGCGGTCGATCACCAAGCCTGGAAAGATGACATGGAACAAATCATCGAGCAGGCCCGCGAATGCGATGCATGGCCCGACAGTTACTGCGAGATTGCCCGTCAGGCGATTCCGGGAGGACAGACTGCGCTGGAGAAAGCAGGGCTCCTGAGGGAATATGCGGTCAAGGATGCGATGATTGCAGCGACTCACAGCGTTCTGGCCGCCACTGGCATGGGACTGAAAACCACCTTCATGAATGGTTGGATGGAACCTGCAGTCAAGGAAGTGATCGGCGCCGGAGATCGGGAAGAAATCTCCATCGCGGTATTGGTCACTCTCGGTCATGCCGATGAGGTATTGCCCAACCCTGGCAGACTCCCTGCGGAGAAGACGGTGTATCGCCACCGCCTCGCCTGAGGACTCATACAACAGACTCTCTCGGGAGGGATCACCCGTTTTGCGTGCTGTCGGCCCCAAGTTCGGGGAGTGGCAACGTACACTCCGTGGCCCCGGGCAGCTCCCTGGAGCGCTTGGCAAACACGAACTTTGCGAGGGCGTCTCTGGCGGTGGCAGAGAGACCGATGAAACGTAACCCATATACAGGGTTATCCGTGTCTTCCCCTGTGGGGATGTCGACCACCCTCGCAGTCAGATCGATCTCTTCGAGACCCGGGAAATCACGCAGTACCAGCAGATCCTGATGACCCAGAGGAGCTTCGGTCACGATGGCCGCTCCACCAGCCCCCACATCGAGAACTCCACCGACATGAATCCCCTCCGGCTCATCCATGAAGGAACCGGACTCCCCCATCGAAAGACGGAGAAAACTGAATCGTCCCTCGAGAGGGGTTCTCAAATACTGTCTTCTTTGTTGAATACGAACCTGTTGGGGACTCTCGAGAAAGAGAAACCAATCACCCAGATCTCTCAATTCCTGAACCCGTGATTCAAAGGTGAGGCAACCACTCTCAGGTTGAAACCAGGAAACTTCCACAGAGGTACCGGGGTTCCAGTCGGGAGCTCCGGAGGAAAAACCGTGACTGCCCTGAACACGCAAAGCAATGCTCTGTTCGTCCTTGTGAATCAAAACACTTCTGAGTAAAGAACCACCGGGCCCCTCGATGTGCAGCTCGTCTTCTTCCATGGGACTCATGCCCCTCTGGGACACTTCGCCACAGACTTCCCAACCCCTTCGCAAACGGAGACGGTCGAGTGCACGTCGCATTTCGAGATCCTGAAACAGGTCACTGCCCCCCTGAAGAGTTCTCTCAAGGGCAGATTCAAAGGCGATACGGGAGTTGAGCAATCTCTCCCCATCGAGAGATTCGTCATGGAGAAGAAGGTGTTCCACCAGATCTATTTCAGCGGCATCGAGACCCAGCTCGCGCCCCCGGTCGTGCCACTGGCTGGATCTTCTGGGCAGATTCGTGGCCGATTGCCCATCCGAAGTTGCTGCTCGAGCCTGGTAAAAACTCCATAACAGCAATCCGAGACCGACTGCGATCAGCAACCACCAGATTTCGAACATCGTCGACTCCATGCCTCAAACCGGATTTACCGGCATTTTCCCAGCCCGGAACATTCCTCTGAGGGATTCATCGGCTGAAGAGTCGCCCCACTTGAGTGGGAAATCAGATTTTTCCTACTGGCCGGCGACGATGTAAGAGCCACGATTCTGCTCTGCGAGACTCTGCATGAAGTCGGAGGTAAATCCGAGAGCGATGGTGTGAATAGTGACCTGGCTCTGCTCATTGAGGCGACCGATCTCTTCCAGAATCTTGCCCGGGTCAATGAAGGTGCCTGAGCTGGGAGCTCCATCGGAAAGGAAGAAGATCGTATCCACGTCCCCGGCTTTGAGAACATGCTCCAGAGAATCGTAGATGTTGGTGGCCCCACCCGGTTGTAAACCATCGATGAACTGGCGCGCCTCCTTGACGGAACGGGGAGACAACTTCTTCGGCTTCTCATGAAGAACCCTGTAGTTGTTGTCAAATCGGACCAGATTGAAATGGGTCCCCGGGCGCAACTTTTCGATCGCAGTTTTCAGCTCACTCTTTGCCAGGTCGAGGCGATTCATCGTTTCGACGCCGCCTCCCTCTTTCTGCACCGTCACTTCCTGGGCCATACTGCCGGAGCAATCGATAACAAAAGCGATACGCTTGCTGATGATTTCGACACCGAAGTAGGAAGGGGTTCTCGCCTTTCCAGGGTCAGCTTTGCGGACATAGGTTTTGCCCCCATGCTTTTCGCCCGCCTGTTCACGGATAGCGATAGGGTCATAACGGTCCCGCTCACGCCCCCAGTATTTGTCCCAATTGTCCGGGTCGGGGCCGAGGTCCACACCCGTGGAAGCGATCAGCAGCTCCACCACCTTGGGCAACAGTGTTCCCGTTTCACGGCGCATTGCCACAAGCAGGGCATCCACCAGCTTGACGTCCCGAACACTCTTCAGACCTGTCAAGGCGGCTGAACGAACTTGCCAGGCAGGGTCATCGAGCGCTTCCAGGCGGCGAACAAGGCTGATTTCGCCATCGATGCGAGAGAGAGCAGTAATCACGAGGGTCCTCAGGGCGACATCCTTGTGATTGCCCAGAGCCAGCAGCATGTCCAGGGCATCGGTGGGATCGAGACGGCACAGGGCCCGAACCGCTTCCAACTGAAAGTCGAGATCCCGGGAAAGCTTTCGCGAGGCCCGGACAATATCTGCCACACAACTGTCTTCTCCCAGCTGCGCCAACGCTTTCAGGCAGGAGATACGCAACGGTGCTTTCGGATGCATCAACAGTCCGGCGAGACTGTCGACCGACTTTTTGTGACCGGCACGACCCAGGGTTTCGGCAACTCCGACACGGACCAGAAGGTCACTCTTTTCACGGTCCAGAACCTTGTCCAACAACCAGTCGAGGGCAGCCTCTTCGCGTACTGAGCGGAGGGCCCGCAGGATTCGTTCAAAGGACTGGCGCTGCTGCCCCTGCAATGCCTCAATCGATTTACCCTTGGGGATCAGATCGACGAGGATTTTGGTTGCCGGCAAATCTCCCAATCGCCCCAACAATTCCACCGCTGAAGTGGAAACTCCGATGGCACTGCTGCGAGCCGCCGCTTCGATCGGCTTGAGAGAAGCCTTTCTCAAATGCCGCGGACGGAAGGCATCGAGAACCTTCTTCTTGCCCGCATTGGTCATCATTTTCATCTGACTGAGGACCGTACGCGTCACTCCACTCCCCCCGACATTCAGCAGGGGAGCCGCCGCCGCAGCCTGAATCTCCTTGTCCTTGTCCTTCAACAGTCGCGTCAGGAACGCTTCCGATTCGGGACAACGACAATCACCAAACTCGGCCAGAACCTCCTCGATGGGCTTCAGGCCCTTGGCTCTATCCCGGTAGGGCAGGGAATCGTAGGTTTTCCGTTCCCGTTCCCAGCGTGGAAACAGATCCTTCAGCCTTTCGATGGGAGGGCGCAGGGTTCCCAGTTTCGACCCCGCTTTGCGAGCCGCCGGGGTGGAACCGTGGACGCGGATCAGTTTCTCCCACATCGCTCTTGCTTCCTGGAAGTCCCCCATCTCGCGCAAGCAATAGCCGGCGTCGTATTGGCACTCGGCGATCAGATGGTGATCACTGAAGTCACGATTGACCCGGTCAAACTGATCGAAAGCCCGATTCCACTCGAGGGTGTCCTGAAAACAGTGCCCCAGGCCGTGCAATGCCACCGGTGTGGCCTCACCACCACTGTCGAGATTGAGATACTGCTGATAGCCTTCCCGAGCCAATCTTGAACGGCCGAGCAGACGCTGGCACTCCGCACGGTAGGCAACGGCCTCTGTCGCCGCCTCCTTGCCCACATGCTCCAGGTGGATGGCATCAAACTCATCCTCCAGATCGACCAGTCTTTCCATCCGTGCCTTGGCTGCCCGGGGAAGACTGTTGAGACCATCGATCGCTTTCTCGAGAGCGATCTCCGAAGGGTCCTTCGGTTCCTCTTCCTCGTCGTCACTGTCGTCGTCTTCGTCAGAGTCATCGACGATGTTCTTGAACACCGGCCGATCCGGAAAATCGCAACCGGGGTCCGATCCGAACAGCACAGAAAATGACTGCAAAGATCCAAAGAACAAGAACAGGCACAACAGGGCGAGCTGTCGAAGTGGCGGCATGGGGAATCGGTCCTGACTGGAAAATTAACGAAGACGAAAGGTGATTTTACACCGGCTCGGGGAGTCCCGCGAGCAGGCGCGAGATGACGACGACGGCGATGATCAGCATCACCGCAAGACCCAGCCACATTCCACCATTACGGCGAATCCCCGCAAGAGCCTCACTTCGTCCCACCATTGCGGATCCGATGAAGAGAGCTCCCATGGCGAGAAGGAATTTGATCCCGAAGAGCATGTGATACGGCATGCCGGGGTCATCCAACGTCTTCTGGTGATCAGCGGTCGCAAGGCCGTGAACCATCAATTGGTACAATCCGGTCACGATCAGCAACAGCGATCCCAAATGAACAAATGGGGCCCACCGGCGACGGATCCCCTCACGAACCTTGTCACCCCCCTCTTCGGAGGTGACCGCAGGGTGGACAGCTCGCCACTGAATAAAGACCGAACCTGCGATCAGAATCGCCACGAGCAGGTGAACAAGCGTACTGATATCAAAACTGGTCATCGTCATACCCCCATGAAATCGGTTGCTGAACCGGGTTGATCAGGATCCGGGAAATCTCTGGTGGCGGCCTTCTTGCTCACCGTCGGTCCCATCCGCATCATGGCGTCCAACGTGCGAGAGGTCCATCCTGATTTTTCCGGAAGGGGAACGACCGCCATGAAACCTGAGGAGTTTGTCGCTTTTCTCGGCTCAGAAAGAGCCAGTGCCATCCTGCGTACTGACGATGGAGACCTGGCGGTTCCCGCCATGGAAGCGGCTCTGGCTGCGGGCTTTCGGGTTTGTGAATACACACTGACCATCCCAGGAGCTTTCGAGTGTATTCGCGAGACTTCATCAAGACATGGAAACGTCGTCGTCGGCGCCGGAACAGTTCTGACAGAGGATCAGGCTCGAAAAGCCATCGACCATGGTGCCCGCTTTCTCGTATCCCCGATCATGGATCCAAAGATGATTCAGCTCGCCTGTGATCTGGATGTCGCCATCATCCCCGGGTGTTCAACCCCCACCGAAATGCAGGCGGCTCATGAAGCCGGTGCACCGCTGGTCAAACTTTTTCCCGGTCCAGCGGGAGGTCCTTCCTGGGTCAAGGCGACTCTGGGCCCCTTACCCCACCTGCGTATCGTACCTACCAGTGGAGTCACCCCGGAAAATGCCCGCAGTTTCCTGGAAGCGGGAGCCCATGCCGTCGGTTTTGTCGCTCCGCTCTTTGATGCGGAAGATTTGAGTCACCAAAATTGGTCCCGGCTGGAGGAAAGGGGCAGATCTCTTCTCGATCTGTGCCAATCCCACATTGTATGAGTCACTTGAAAAAAGACCTGGAGAATTCACATGAACTACCTCGGTAAAGAAACCACCTTTCAATGGTTGGGCCATGCCACCTTCCTCGTTGAAACTCCCTCGGGAAGAAAGGTCCTCTTCGATCCCTGGCTGGGAAATCCAAGTTGTCCTGAAGAATTTCAGAATCCTGAAGAAGTGGACCTGATCCTGCTCACTCATGGTCACTTCGACCATGTTGCGGATGTGATTCCCCAGGCCACCCAGCATGGTTGCCGTGTGGTCTGCAACGTAGAGATGGCGTTCTGGCTCAAGAAGATGGGACTCCCCGAAGATCAGGTAGTCGAAATGAACAAGGGCGGATCCATCGAAATCTGCGGTCTGCGGGTGACGATGACAGATGCCAAACACTCCAGCAGCGTCGAGGTGGATGGAGTGCTGCAATACGGAGGTGAGCCCGCCGGCTTCGTGATTGAGACGGAAAATGAATTCCGCTTTTACTACGCAGGAGATACCTGTGTTTTCTCGGACATGGCCCTGATCGGCGAACTGTACTCTCCCACCCTGGCGATCCTGCCCATCGGAGATCACTACACGATGGGCCCCAGAGAAGCGGCGAAGGCTGCCCACCTTCTCGGTGTGCAAATGGTCCTTCCCATGCACTTTGGAACTTTCCCACTTCTTTCAGGCACACCTGACCAGTTGCGGGAATCGGTGGGATCACTGCCGATTCAGGTGATCGATCTGGAACCGGGACAAATCCTCGAGTGAGCTCGAATCCCATGAAGATTCTGATTTTGGGGAACCCCGGATCCCGACGCGCCGCAGAAGCACAAAACGTGCTGAAATCGTCACCGGAATTGAATTCTGCTGATCTCGAAGTCCAACAGATCAATCTGTTTGAAACGGATCACATCGAATCTTCTCCGGATCGGGTCTTCGTTATCGGTGGCGACGGAACCGTGCGCCTTGCCGTCAATTGGCTGCACCGGCAATCGTGGGATTGCCCCATCGCCATCATCCCCGCGGGAACAGGCAACAATCTCTGCAAGGGTCTGGGATTCCCTCTCGACCTGAAGGAAGCGTTGCAGATAGCCCTTCACGGTCAGGGACAGCGATTCATTGATACCATCTCCATCACCGCTGACGGCAAGAGCTGGGGACAGATGCTGCAAATCACGTCCACAGGCCTCCCCGCCCGCATCACCCATCGCTTTGATCGCTGGAGAAAAGTACCGGTGCTCCGTCACCCGGTTCGCTGGTTGGGTGACCGCTTCTATCGCTGGTTGGCGATTCAGGCTTTGCTGATGGAGACCCGCCGGAATCGGGGTGCAAAAGTCATCATCGACGGTGAGGAATTGGCTGTGACAGGGCCTGCCATCTTTGTCGGCAATGAAGCCACGATCGGGGGTGGTTTCACGCCCTGCCCCCAGGCCCTCCTCGACGATAGTCTTTTGGATGTGTGTATCCTGCCGGAAGTTTCTTATCTGGAAGCCTTTTCACTCTTCCGGGAGGTCTCTGCGGGACGACATCTCGACCGTTATCCTGATTTGATTTACCGTCAGGCCCGAACGGTGAAACTGGTTCAGCAGGCAGAACCCGTCCTTGTCGATGGGGATGTTCTCGGTTCACCTGAAGTCCTTGAGTTTGAAGTGATTCCAAAAAGCCTGCACCTGATCACAGGAAACCCGAACTGAATCAATGGAAAGCAGAGTCCTCCGTGTCCAAGCGAAGAAGTCAAATAACCGTCCTGAGACTCCTTTTGCTGGGAGTCGTCTTCGTCACCCTGTTCAGTGGCTGTCAATCGAGGCCTGAAGTCCCGATCCGCAAGGCGATCTGGGTCACCCGATGGGACTACAAAACCGAGCAGGATATCGTCGACCTGATGGAGAACATCGACAAAGCCGGTTTTGATACGGTTCTCTTTCAGGTCCGGGGTAATGCCACGGTCTTCTATCCCTCATCGATGGAACCGTGGGCTGAAGAGTTCAATCATCAGGACCCTGGATTTGACCCCCTCGAAGCAGCCTGCAGGGAAGCCCGGGTTCGAGAGTTGAATCTGCACGCCTGGGTCAATGCAGTTCCCGGCTGGCGTGGAATCACTCCTCCCCCGGCAACCAACCCGGAACAACTCTGGAACAGTCATCCCGAGTGGTTCCTCCACTCCGAGAGTGGTGAACGCCAACCGTTGCAGCCGAATTACTACGTCGCCCTGAACCCCTCCTTCCCGGAAGTCCGTGATCATGTGGCGTCGGTTTGTGAAGAGATCCTGAAGTGGTACCCGGACGTGGCCGGCATTCACCTGGACTACATCCGATTTCTTGAAGCGGGTGTCGAAACCGATTACCCCCGGGACTCTCGCAGTGAGGAACTCTTCACGGCAGACACAGGGTGGGCTTCTCCGGATGACTCCCGTGAAGCCTGGGATGATTGGCGCAGGGATCAGGTCACAGAGATGGTTCGGGTCATCACAGAGCGTTGTCGGCAGGAGCGAAGAGATGTCCTCATGACCGCCGCCGTGTACCGCACTCCCATGATCGCCCATGATCGCGTCCGTCAGGATTGGCCCAACTGGCTCCGAAGAGGATACATCGATGCGGTCTTTCCCATGCAGTACGACCGGGAAGTCCCCCGTTTCGAATCACGGGTTGGAGAATGCCTGGATGCCGCCCGTGGCTACCCCGTCATCATGGGACTCGGCACTTATCTTCACGATGACCCTGAAGTCACCCTCGCACAGCAAAAGAGCGCACTTCTTCAGGGGTGTCAGGGAATATGTCATTTTGCCTATTCCTCCTTTTGGAGCACCGATTCAGAGGCTCCTGAAACCCCTCTTCAGGAATCGAGACAGAACCGTCTTCTTCCTTCTGGAAGCCGGTAATGACAAAATTTCGGCAATTTGCGGCAGATCGATCACTCTCTGGAACGATCAGCCCAATAATCCCGTTGTGATGGCCGTGAATCGTGTTTAAATCATAGGTGCGGGGTTTTTCCGCAGTCTTTTTGTTTCATTGTTTGCCGCAATGGCGGCCAGAAAAGGTGAGTCAGATGAAAAAGTTTCTTCTTGCTCTTGTCGTCGTCGGCGGACTTTCCACTGCCGGATGTATTTTTGCTCCTCAGGGTGGTGAAGAGAAGGCCGGTTGTGCCTCAGAGTGTGCCACTGCATGCAGCTCCGAGAAAATGGCCGAGTGCAGCTCCAAAAAGGACAGCTGCTGCGGCGGTTGCAAATAGTTCGACTGAAATCAGAAAAAAGGGCGCAGAGAGTCATCTCTGTGCCCTTTTTTTGATGCCCTTTTTTTGATGCCCTTTTGAATGCCTTTTATTTATTGGCAGTGAAATCTTACCGGACCCGGTTCAACGACCCTGACTTTAAAGTTTCACTTTAACCATCAACGCAGTTTTTGTGGTTTCGGGGGAAGTCTCTTTTTCTCAGACTTCGGCTCTGCCCCTCTTGCCTTGACGCCATTCGGCTCGACACCATTCGGCTCGCCTCTGGCGGGAACTTTCATTTCTTCTCCGTCTGCCAGTGCCTTGGCGAGGACTGAGATCGACCACGCAGTTCCGTAGATGCGGTGATAAGTGAAGAACGCATAGTCCCACATCGATCCATCCGCCTCCTGGGTATCGAGGATCTTCTGACAGATCACGGGCCACCATTGCTCTCGCAGATCCCAGGGCAACTGGCGAATGACATCCGAAGCGTAGTAATGCCCATAAAAGAAGAAGTAACCACTGTTGGCATAGTAGGCTTCATGGGGATAGATCCGTCCCCGTGAAAGGGAAATGAACTTGTGGTGGCGGATCAGCTGCTCCAGTCCGGTGACGATATTCTGATCCGTCACTTCGTCGGGCTCACCCAATCTCCGAAGTGCCAGATTCCCAACCTGAATTCGACACAGGGAGCCTTTGATCTGGTTGATGGAAAGCAGGTTCCTCGTCGATTGAATCGGGGCAATGTTGTAGTCGTAGGCCCCATTGGGGAGCCGGGTTCTTCTCAAAGCTCTCAGCCCCCGCTGTTGCATCTGATCAGGAACAGCCAGTCCCACCTCTTCGCACTGTTCAAAGATCAGCAACAGGGAGGCGGTCACAAAGGAGGTCCCCCATGTGGGCCGACGTGTGTAAGGCGGGTCATCGTAGTAGGCCCAACCTCCATCGGGACTCTGATAATTCCCGAGGATGACGATCAGATCTTCACCCAGTTTTCTGAGACGCTGGCGACGCTCTTCGCCGAATCGGGGTTCCGGCTCAGCGAGAGCACGGGCGACCGCTTCAAGCACGTAGACATATCCCCAGAGATTGTCCGTATCCCAGTTGGCGATCCGTTTGCGACGCCCCTGGATACAGATGTTGTCGAGGGCCCTTTCAAGCGCCTTCTCCCCTTCTTCGGAGAGCATGTCGCCCAGGTCCATCAGCGTGACGCAGGTGATCCCGGTACAGGCAACCTGAAAAGCGTAGTGCTGCTCTGGGACCATCCAATTTTTGTCGTCCGGGGAGGAGGAAAATCGCCAGTGGCCGAAGGCTCCGTCCTCTTCCTGCTGGGCCAACAGATAAACAAGGGCCTTGTCCAGACCAGCTCGGGCCGAAACCCTCCAGTCATCCTCTGCTCCGTTGACAGGCAACGGCCCCTGCACCAATTGAGTGAGAAGAAGGACAGTGGCAACGATCAAAAGATGCCCCATGCCACAGGCTGGGGAGACTCCTCGACACCGGTCATGTTGCGAAGGTCATGAATCGCCTTCTCCAACTCTTCCGACTTTTCCTCGAGTTCCCGTTCCATCTTTTCAAACTTGCGATCTTCCTGAATGCGTTTGATCTCCGCTTCCGCCTCAGCGCGGTGAAGGTCCCTGTTGGCACTCTCGATGGCTCGCTGAAGCTTTTCCTCACTGCGCGGAATCTTGACGTTCATTTCGACTTCATGTTCCCTGCGCGTCTGGCCAAGAGCTTCCTCGGCACGGGCAAGGCTCATGCGTCCACGCTGAAGAACCAGTTCCGCTGTTCCATCTTCCAACTCGGATCCTTCATACAGCAACTCGAGTTGCTCCAGCTCAGTTCTGGAATCCTGAAGACGGGTCTCGGCAAAGATCACCGATCGACGACTCTGATACTCTCGAGTCGGGCGATCAAACTCGTGGAACATGTGCATGTCATGCTCCGCTTCCTCGATCGCACGACGCAATCCTTCGAAGCGGTGCTCCATCCCCTCATGGGCGAGGTCGCGCTCCATTTCGGCGATATGGAAGTCGATCTCCATCTCCGCCAATTTGTGCTCCAGCTCCTCTACCTTCTTCTCCTGGGCGGCGACCTCTTCCGGGTCGATTTCAGGTTCTTCGGCGGGAGCAGGCTCGGTGGTGGAATTCGCGTCGATTTCGAGGGTCAGAGCACCACTCTCATCGTCGAGTTTGGCGACATCCGATTTGACGACGAGGCACCCTGTGAGAGAAAGGGCAAACAGGGACAAGAACAGGCAATACAAAGCACTCCGCAGCATGGAACCCTCCGCTGGAATGAGGACAAGGAACTTTGTCTCATTCTGAACCGGTAAAGGGCAGGAACAAGGGTTTTATTCTGCGGGGGCAATGACTTTCACGAAAACCCGATCTCCGTCGATCCGCGATTCGTGGCACTGGAGATTCTGGTCAGTAGGCCCATCGGTGACCTTGCCGGTGCGGGCGTCGAAGCAGGCTCCGTGGAGTGGGCACTCCACATGTCCGTCCTCGACCATGGCTCCCATCATCGATGCGCCGATGTGAGGACAGGAATCGGTGAACACGGAGATGTTGTCTCCGACACGAGTCACCATCAATTCACGCCCCCCACCCTGGGTGAAGAACGGTTCTTCTTCATCGACCTCGGCGAGAGCACAGAGGTCGATCCACTCGTCTCCGGCATCAGCTGGCATAGTAGGGATTCTCTCCGGCTTTGTGATCGGTGGCATCGTGGATATTCTGAATGGAAGGCACCTTCTGACGGATCAGGGTTTCCACGCCCTGACGCAGGGTGACCGCAGCCATGCCACAGCCCTGACAGCCTCCACCCATATGGATGAAGAGATCCTGATCCTTGACGTCGACCACCTCGATGAATCCGCCGTGGGCGGCCACCATCGGGTTCAGATCTGAATTCAGAAGATTCTGGATTTCGATGAAGAGGGCTTTCTCCTCCTCGTTCATGTCGCGGCTGCGCTCGGCGATGACCTTGTCCAGATCGGCGAAGTGTTGCTCGACCACCGCTGTGGCCTGATCAACCATCGGCTGCCAGTCAGAACCGTCCACCGGCTTCAGGAGGGTGATGACCTTGTCCTGCATCAACACCGCCTCAAGGCCTTGTATTGCGACCAGCTTTTTTCCCAGTGGGCTGTCCGCCGCTTCTTCAGCGGTAGAGAAGTACTCGGGAGATGTGGCCACCACGCGGTTCAATCGCAGAACACAGGTGTCCGAATCCGATTCCCAGGGTTCGACATGGATATTCAGTTCATCGGTCATGGGAGTGACGCCTTTCCCAATCCCCGATTCGGCCTTTGATCTGGCCGCCTGTTGGGGACTGCTCAGCGTTGAATGATAGCACGGCGCAGGGAGCGTTTGATCGGTTCCGGGGATCAAATTCGCGAATTCCCGACCCTTTCCCAACCGCCTCTAGGGGCAGACGAAATGGAACCAGCAATCCAGAGCGTCGCTCGTCGGGTCGAAGCCACAATCCGGGTAGGGCGGAGCTGGCGGGCCGGCCGAGGAAAACAGGGTGCTCAGCAGAGCCACAGCATCGGCAATCGCCTCGATATTGCGGATGCAGAAAAGAGCATACGTTCACTTCGTGTGTCCCTCTCAAAAGCAAAACGAACCACCAGAACCAACGAAGAACGCATCTCAACCCTCGAAGAGGAAAATGAACAACTCGAACTCTTGATCACCATGCTGCTACGGCGTTTGCAAGAGAAGAATCTCCTCGATGGCGACGAAATTCTTTCCCTGACTGAAATCATCGATCCTCCCGAAGAAAAGGACTGATCGTGGAGTACGAGTGCTGCTACTGGAAATCCCCGATTGATCCGTCTCTGGGAATCAGGGCTCTGGGCACTTAGTATGAACCCGGTTCAACAGGCTGCTTTCGGAGAGGTTGCCATGACAGATTTATCTTCCCGCGACATGTTTGATGACACCTCCAAAAATTGGGCTCGGGATGAACCTCGCCTTCTCTCCGACTGGACTGCCCGACCTTTTCTCCTCCAGTGGTGTCCTTCAATTCGCGACTGCAAGGTTCTTGATCTCGGCTGTGGAGAGGGCTACTTCACCCGACAACTGGCGCGCTCGGATAAAGGCCCGGCGGCCCACATGGAGGGCATCGATCTCAGCGCAGGAATGATCGAGTTCGCCGAGGCCAATGAAAATCAGGCCCCTCTCAATATCACCTACTCGGTGGGTTGTGCGACCGACTTCACTCCCCGCCTGGATTCCTACGATCTGATCACTGCCGTCTTCGTCTACAACTACACGACTGTCGAGCAAATGCACGAATCGATGCGGCGGGTCTACGACCATCTGTCACCCGGCGGACACTTCATTTTCTCTCTGCCCCACCCGGTCAATCCCTTCATGGATACGGGCACCGACAGTTTTCACTTCGACCGGTCCGGTGGCTGGTTCAGTGGTCGGGACCAGACCTTCGAAGGACAAATGGCACAGAGGGACGGGTCAGAAGTTTCGGTGCGATGTCTGCATAAAACGTTTCAGGATGTGCTCGACGGACTGCGGTCCGCAGGCTTCACCCACTTCCCTGATTTCCGGGAACTGGCCGTCACCGAAGAAATGATTGCGGAAGACGCCGACTTCTTCGGACCCTTGGCCGATATCCCCCTGCACATGGCTTTCAGGATCAGGAGGTAAGTCGATGAGCTCAGCCCCTCACACCCGATCTCCGTGGACCCAGCAAGAATTGAATCAGCGTCGTGAGCACACCCTCGAATTCGATGAAGGAATCATCGATGAGCTGGAGCAGTGGCGAAACCATTCTCCCGAGGTCATCGAAGATGAAGTGACCCATGCCCACGTGGCGGACATGACCCGCTTGCAGCAACTGGCGCTCCGCACCCGTGAAGAGGTCTACCGCGGCAGCGGAGTCGTCCGCGTCTCTGCCCCCCCGCTGGATCGGGTGGATGACGACCTTTTGCGTCGCTACTACCTGGCTTTCGGCGTTCACCTGGGAACTCCGCTGGGAAATTACGGCCGACTCTACGAGGTCAAGGATCGCGGCGGCGATTACACCAAGACGGCGATCCCTGTCAGCCAGACGAAAGCCGCCACCGGTCTCCATACCGATTCCAGTGCCGTCGATGTACTTCCCGATCTGGTCGGCCTGATCTGCATCCGCCCAGCACCGGTGGGCGGAGCTTCCCGCATCGCCTGCGCTCTCCTCGCCCATCAGAAACTTTCGCAGGATCATCCGGAACTGTGCCGCATCCTCGAAGAACCCCACTACCGGGATATCGTCACGCCCGGTGCGGATCAGAGCCAAAGACAGCGCAACCGCTTCCCAGTCTTCGATGTCAGTGATCCTTCCCGGGGGCCTGTCTGTCGCTACATGCGCTTCTGGATCGAAAAGGGATATGAAAAGGCAGAGATCGAACCGCACCCGCAGTTGCAGGCAGCACTCGATCAACTGGATGCCATCCTCGAAGAACCGGATTCAGTGGCCACCTTCACCCTGCAGCGTGGTGAGATGCTGTGGGTCGATAACACGACCACTCTGCACGACCGAACCGCCTATGAGGACGACCCCGACGCACCCAGACTCCTGCTGCGTCAATGGGTTGTAGGATGACCGGTTGTAGGATGACCGGTTGTAGGATGACCGGTTGTGGGATGACCGGTTGCAGGATGATTCCCTGATCGCCTGAGCGATCAGAACATCAGCGTCGCGCCCTCGTCACACTTCCCCTGGGTCAATGCCCGGGCATGAAGCCAGTCCCAGAATCCGGCCCGCAGGGAGAGAGCCTTGCGCATTCCCTTGAGCAGATCCCGGCGACCCTCTGCCGTTGCAGCATAATGGCGGGAGATGTCCATCAGGGTTTCCTGATGGTGATCATCCACCGCCGCATGAAGCGGGAAGAACACCGTTTCTGATGGCGGAGCATCCAAAACTTCCAGCGCCGGAAGGAAATGCTGGTACATGGTGCTGACCACATTCTCGGTTCCCAGACCGAGAGCACCCAGGGCTTCTGCCGTCGATCCGCCTGAAAGAATTGACAGGAACATTTCACGCCAGCAGACCACTTCGACGGCATCTTCCGTGAGGGAATCCTGTTCGACTCCGGCGGCGATGCAAAAACGGCGGAAGAGCACCGGATGGGGAATCCCATCGATCCATTCCTGTTCGACGCCGATCTCCGCCAGTTCCTCCATCTCTTCGCTCTCGTAGATCCCCGATTCTTCCGTCAGGTTTTCCATGAGTGCGGTGCGATGCTCAGGAACCTCCAGGCGTCCGATGACAGTGGTCAGATAGCGGGGAAAATGAGAAGAGTAGCCGAGGTATTGACGGGCAAAGTCCGCCAGAGCCCACTTCATGTCCGGGAGAGAGCGGTCCCGCAACGCAAGCAGGTACGGGTGGTGCACCGCCCGGTGAGAAGTGGCTTCATCAGCAACCTGCGCGAGGAAGGCATCGACTTCCTGATCGCTGCCCGAATGCATATGGGCACTGCGTCGCGATTCGATGGCCTGGACGAAGTCAAAAAGCGTCTCCGCATCATCAGCGAGGGATCTCAGCAGATCGGGACGTTCCGCGGCCACATAGGCACAATCTTCCGCGGTGCGGACAGTGGCGGTTCGTGCACGCCTTTCGACAAAGGCGACTTCGCCGAAGACATCACCGGCCGAGATGGTGTCGACCACCTCTCCTCCACGGAGGATCTCGACGCTTCCCGATTCCAGATAGAAGAGGGTCTCATCAAAGACCCCCTCCTCGATCAGGGTCGTTCCGGCGGGGGCCTCCCTGCGGGTTCCCACCTCAAGGATCGCCTGAGTGGCTTTTTCATTGATCAACAAATTCCACCTCCTGCTACAGTCTTGAACCCTCATTCATCGGGAAACGGTGCCACTTCGGACCGACTAATCGTTTTTCGATTTCTTCCGTCGATAGGGGTGGACCCAGCTGGCGAAAGCCTGTGGGCTCCGACTCTGGACCCAGACCCGGCCCTGCCCCGAAAAACGCAGCATGATCTGGTCCCCGAAGAGGAATTGACGAATTTTGCGCCCGGTGGTCAGTCGGTAGTTGAGGCTCGGATCCCAGGCGACGGCGAAGCCGTTGTCGACGGTGTAATCACCCGGAACCTGCATGGAACTCTCCCACTCATCGTCGAAGAGATCGTCCACGTCCTGACCGACATTCTGCCCGGTAAGCTGCACCTGCTGGATATCCCCGTAGGCATTGAAGAAGAGGGTTCCGGTTCCGGAACACTTGAGGATGAAGAGGCCCTCGTTGAAGAATCCCTTCAGTCCATCGAACTTGGTATCGATCTTGATATCTCCAATGGATGCCAGATAAGCCCCCTTCTGAAGATAGATCTCCTCACCCTTCAACTCCAGAGCGACGATGGCTCCCGAAGGCCCTGGAGCCAGTGCAATCCGTGAGCCCGCGGTTTCGGTGGTGTAGGTATTCTGGAAAAAGGACTCCCCACTGAGGAGCGCACGTTTGAGTCCTGCAAAAACTCCACCCCGTGTCGAAGTCTCCATGTCGATGGTGGGATCCATCCATGCCATCGCTCCCGATTCGGAAGCGATGCTGTCCCCCGGGTCCAACTCGACCTCGAGATAGGAATAACCGGGTTGGCATTCAATGCGGTACTTCATCGATCACTCCCTCTCCGGCAACAACGGACCCAGTGTCGAACCAAACATGGTGGCATCATGGGTTTGGGCGATGACCTTGCCCTGTCCCTCAAACTTCATGACAAAGCCCTCTCCAGAGAGGAAGCTCTGGGTCCAGGAACTGGCCGCCTTGGTCACCTTGTATTCGAGTGACTTTTCGTAGGCGATCAGGTGCCCCGTATCGAGGGTCAACTCGCCATCGACCTCGAGTTCATGAAGGGCTCCGAATCCACCGACGAGGGCGGTGCCGATTCCGGAGACCTCCAGGAAGAACATGCCCTCTCCACTGAAGACACTGCCCAATCCCTGGAAGCGGGTTTCCATTTCCACATCGTCACCACCGGCAGCGATAAAGGACCCCCCTGAGCAGACCCAGGTGGTCGATCCATCGAGAGCAAGTGTCTTCATCTCCCCCGGCAAAACAGGAGCGAGCCCTACTTCACCAGTTTCTCCCGGCCCCACCTTGTAGGTGCTGAGGAAGAAGGACTCACCACTGAAGAGACGTTTAATGCCCCCCATGATGCCGCTTTTTCCCCGACTTCGTGTCGACACATCCATGTCCACATTGCCGGAAGCCCGCACCATCGCCCCCGATTCACTGAAAAACTCCTCGCCATGTTCAAACTCAACGAGGGCCGATTGAAACGCTCCGGTTTCGAGAATATTGAATTTCATCGATCCCCCTAAGCTCTCAGGAACGGGGTGATCCACCCCGCCGTGCCCGCCAGGTGACGGGTTTGCAGCCAAATGCGACCGCGACCACTGAAGCGCATGACGAGACCCTCCCCGGAGAAGAGAGTACTCTTGAGTCCACCCGCACCCTCGAGGCTCCAATCGAGGGTGTTCTCCCAGGCGAGGACGTGACCGTTGTCGACGATCAACTCCCCATCCAACTCTTTCTCGACCACCGCCCCATAGGCGCCAAAGAAGACTTCCCCAGACCCGGAAGCTTCGATGAAGAAAGCCCCCTTGCCACTGAAGAATGCCTTCAGCCCCCCGAATCGGGTACGCAGGTCTACCCCTTGAGTACAAGCGGTAAAAGCTCCCCCTGCGATGAGCATCCCCTCGGAGGTCACGGGAATCTGCACCAGAGTTCCGGCGACGCTGTGAGAGAAAGCCACTTCAGAAGGACCACTGGCCTGGTACTCGTTGACAAACATGGAGGTTCCGCCAAAAACTTTGCGAACAAGAGACTTGCCCAGTCCCCCCATCAATCGAGCCCTGAAGGATACCGGGCCCCGATGCCAATTCATGGCCCCGGAAGCGGCGTGAAATGATTCCCCGGATTCCAGTTGGGCGACCGCCTCACCGAAATCGGGGTTTCCCTTGATCTCAAATTCCATTGGATGGCCCCCTTATGTGTTCAGAAAGCTGTCTGGAGTCGAGCATGCCCCCAGAAACAAATCAAGCCCCGGAACTCCAGAGAGTACCGGGGCTTGAAGTCCATCGACAAAGATCCTCGATCAGCGAGAGCCGATCTCGCCGCAGTAACAGGCGGAGGTGGGTTCCACATCCGCATCCTTCCAGGCATCGCGGAAGGCCTTGCGGGTGATTTCCGCTTCGTCACTGCGGCCCTGCCCCTCGAGGGCATTGGTCAATCCGAGAAGCGCCCAACCATTGGCGGGGTAGTGTTCCAGATCCTTGAGGAAGACCTTTTCTGCTTCTTCAAATTGACCGGCCGTATTCAGCAGTGCTCCCAGTGGATGACGTGCGGGCACCGGCCACGCGGGAGGCTCGGAGTAAGCCAACTGGTCCTCCAGCTCAACCGCTTCCTTCAACTTGGCAAGGCCCACCTCCTGGTTTCCTTCCTTGAAAAGGATCTCCCCTTCCAGAACCCGCCGTCCCACTTCCCAGACCTCACCGCAGGGAAGCGAACCCATGGTGTAACCCTCAGGAATCGCTTCGATGGCCGCATCGAGTTTCGCCAACTCTTCGCGAGCTTCGGTGAATCTCTCAGTGTTGGCAAACGCGACCCCCCTGGCATAGTGCAGAACGGATCGGGAAACGGCTCTCCACTCGGGGGGCATCGGCTTGGCCAGAATCTCTTCCCATTTTCCAAATCGAACCAGCACGTGATATTCCGCCGC
>CAJXMG010000039.1 GCA_913056395.1 uncultured bacterium
CCTTGCTGGCCTTGCTGGCCTTGTTGGCCTTGTTGGCCTTGTTGGCCTTGTTGGCCTTGTTGGCCTTGTTGGCCTTGTTGGCCTTGCTGGCCTTGCTGGCCTTGCTGGCCTTGCTGGCCTTGTTGGCCTTGTTGGCCTTGTTGGCCTTGTTGGCCTTGTTGGCCTTGTTGGCCTTGCTGGCCGCTTTGTCCACCCTGATTTTCGCGGGCGCGACTCAGTTCCTGTGAGGCCTCTTCCAGATTTTGCCTGGCTCCCTGTGCGAGAGCACGGGCTGCCTCGGACAACTCTCCTTTAGATCGCTCGAGCCAGTCGTCCAACTTTCCGGTCCACTCACCCAGCGAGGATTCGATCTCTTCAGATCGTTCACCATCCTGATCGAGGGCCCGCTCGATGGCTTCCCTGGCTCTTTGAAGAGCCGCTTGTTGTCCGCCACGGGGAACTCCAGAACTTCCCTGTTGCTGCAGTTGTCCCGCCGCCTGTTCAGCCTCTTCCGCTGCTTCCTGAAGAGCGGCTCTCGCCTCTTCAAGGTCTTGCAGAATTTGCTCGGCCCCTTCGTCCCCGGCTTCGGCATCCGCTTGTGCTTCCCGTCGAAGTGCGCCGATTCTTTCGGAGACGGACCGGGACTCACTCGCCTGTTTGCGGGCCTCCCTCGCCTGAGCTGCACCTGACGGCTGCTCACTCCCTGCAATCTGATCCAGTTGCTCAGAGAGATCATTTTCCAGGTCTTCGATTTGCCTGGAAATCGCCGATAGGCCTTGAAGGCGTCGTGCTTCACGGGCCATACGGTCCGCAAGATTGCGCACCCCTTCAGAAATTTCAGCGGCCTGCGTGGAGAGCGGACTTCCCTGCTGGGGTTCGGACTCTCTTTGTGACAACTGTTGCTGTTCAGAGATCAGATCACTCAGATCATCCTGCATCCTCTGCAGATCTTCGGCGTCCTGTGCAGCCTCTTCGGAGCGACGAGTCTTCTCCAGCAGCGACCTTTGGCTGTCAGAAAGCTGGCGAACCGCTTCGAGACGCTGACTCACCTTGTCCAGATCGGAGTCCAACTGCTCAGGATCGATGTTCCTTGATTCGAGAATCGAAAGAACCAATTCCAGATTTGAGCGGACCTTGCGAATCGTCTCCAGAGCCTTGACGTAATCATCGCCGGTGAGCGCTTCTGTGACCGCACGCATATCATCCTCGATCAGATCCTGGATGATCTTCTGTCGTGCCGATCTCAGTTTCTCCGAGTCCTCGGGGATTTCCGAATCGAGTCTCTCCGCGAGGGACTCCATCTGAACCTGAAGCGACCGAAGGTACTCGCGGGCTTCTTCCTGCAATCGTGCGAGACGATCGGCTGTCTGCGCTTCTGCCGCCAACGACAGAAGCAGCAATGGCAGGAGCATGAGAGCCCGCTTGATCCACAAAGGCATCAGTTGCCTCCTTCTGATTCGGATTCGCCTCCAAGGATTTGTCGAACCCGCTCTTCAACTCGCTCTTCAAGGTCTTTTTCTGTACGAATCAGCTCTTCGATCTTTCGAATCATGGTCCGCATGTCGCCCCACTCCTGGAGGTCGTTGACGACTGCTCCCAGTTGACTCTCGACCTGCCGGACTTCGAAGATGGCTTCCTCCGCCTCTTCGACTCCGGTCTCGCCATTGGCCGTTTTTCGGGCCAGCTCATCGAGCCGCTTTCGAACGGGAGACATCGTCTCGCTCGAGAGACGGTCGAGGTTTTCAGCCAGATTTTGAATCCAGTCCAACTCTTCCGCATCGCTCATTCGATTACGAAGCAGACGATTCGAAATCGTCTCCAGTCTTTCGGCGGCATCTTCAATCCTCGTGGAAACCCGGTCTTGGCCAGTACGGGCCTGACGGGCGATGGGTGCCTGATCACTGGGGTCTTTCCCCATCGTCAAAGCCTCGGAGAGATCCTCCAGTTCCCGACGGACATCCCGTTGAACTGTCAGGGTCTCTTCGAGCCGCTCCCGTAGCAAAGTCAGCTCATCCTGGGTAACTCGCTCCAACTCATCCTGACTGAGAACGCTGAGAATCCAGGTTCGACTGACGCCAATCTGATCGATGGCGTCGAGTGCTTCCGCCCTGTATTTCCACCTCTCGCCAGGTTTGAGATCCCAGCTGTCGAGATCGATGGTCAATGTCTCCGTGCTGACTTTTCCGTTTTCGGGATCGACGACCAGGTTGGCCAAGGGAACTTTTCGAATCTCCCCTGAGCCTTCTTCCTCGAGCTCGGGTTCAAAGATCAGGGTTCCCGATTGGACGGCATAGTCATCCCGCAACAACACCGAGAATTCGACCATGGCCCTGGGAGTGACCTCAATATTCTGTCCGGGAACCTCCACCAGCACTTCCGGTGCACGATCAGGTATCACCGCGATTCGCCAGGTGATGGGATTTTCATTGGTGAAATTTTCGAGGCTTTCCAACTCAAACCACCACCGGGAATCGACTTCAGCAGGGAAGCTGCCTTCAAGAATGTTTCCCTCCTGAATCGTCAGGGTTTCCCGAATCAGCTCCTCACTGTCACCACTCGGTCTGGATTCAATACGTGAGGCACTCGACAAAGGCAAACTGACTCTGGCCTTGAATCGAACCATCGTTCCAATGGGAGCCTTGACGTGTCCACTACGGACAGCCGGATTGACCGGATCCGAAAAAAGCCCGGTGTATTGCGGATATTCGTAGAAGAGTTCGATCTCTTCCACCCTTGGACGTGATCGAACCTGAACGGTGTACCATTCACTGGTGTAGTCACCACAGAGAACCCGGAAACTCAAATCCCTCTGCAAATTTTGAAAGACGTGACGGAACCCGCCCTCACCCTTTCGATCGAGCGCCACTTGTTCTTCAATCGCTCGACGCTCCTCGGTCGCAGGGAAGTTGACTTCCAGAACCCCCCGAGCATTGCCACCGCGATCCTTGCGAATGTCCACGACGAGGGTTGAACCCTTCGCCAGAGTCAGCGCTTGAGATTCAGGTTGCAGAACTACCAATGAATAGGCCTGCGGCCAGGGGGTACTTTCGAAGTAGACATTTCTGGCGACAAAACTGCGAACAAGATCAGGTCGATACTCCACAGCCAAAAAAGCGGGAATCACCAGAAGAAGCAGCAGGAAAAAAGTTTTTCGGGCACGACTCCAGGACAGGAATTGCCCCGGACTGAGATCCGCAACCTTTTCTTCTGCCAGTTCCACCGTTCGGCGAATCAGATCTGCGTTGTAGTAATTTCGACGGGGGTTATTGGGATCAGTCAGCTGGATTGCCGTGATCAGCGAGTCTTCCAATTCGCGGCTGGATTGCTCCACCATTGCCGCCAACTCCGACTCTTTCGCCGGAACCCTGACTGCCAAAAAGATGGCCCGGAAGGCAAGCAACAGAAAGACTGACCAAAAGAGCCCCTGAGCCATACGCAGAGGAGTCGGCAGAACAGCGATCCAGTCGAGAAGAAATGAGAGCCAAACCGCTGCGGATGCAATGGACATCCAACGCAGCAGGCCTGTGACCACACGCATGAAGCGACGCCTCGCCCTCAATTGGCGAATGCGCTTCAAGGCCAACTGGGGCCGTTCAATCATCGAATCTTCCAGATCGGCAGCCACGATCACCTCTCAAAGATAGGAAGGTATTGATAAGGCACTTCCAGAATGATGCATGCCATCGCAGTGGCATAGTTTGCTCCGACAAGGTCCTGCCAGGATCCGTCTGAGTTTTGCAAAGAGAGGACATCCCGCCAGGTGTCGCTGTGCCAACGGGTCCAGAAGGATCCCCCCCGCTGGAATGCTGCGAGAGTTCCGTAGTACATGCCGTAGTAGTAATCGAAAGTATTCAGTGCGTCATACCTGCGGGGTCTGTGTCGACTGAGGTATTGGAGCCCGGCATCGATGAAGCGGTCCTCGTAGATGCCTGCCCCATAAAGTGCAGTGATTCCTGCTGCCGTCAGGGGAAAGGTCGTTCTCGATCTCTGAACTCTGCCACTGGGACCGACCTCGTGCTGATACATGAAACCACCGCTGTCGAGATTGGCGGAGTTTCTCACGTAGGTGATCGCACGATCGATGGAAGCCTTGGGAACATTGATTCCCGCATTTCTTGCGGCACGCAATGCCATGACCTGACAAACTGTGATGCTCATGTCGGCATCGTCGGCTCCCGGCTGATAGCGCCAGCCTCCTGTTTCGTTCTGGGCCTGGACGATCATCCCCACAGACAACTTGAGCTTCTCCTTGACCCGCTCCATGCCGGTCATCCCATAGACCTCCGCCAGAAAAAGTGTGGCGAAGGCATGGCTGTACATCCGTGATTCATCGCAGGTAATAAACCCGTTGGTCTGGACATTCTTGAGGATGAAGTCGAGTCCCTTTTCCACCTGCTCACCATACTTGCCCCTGCCGGGAAGGCTCCCTTCGGCAAGGAAAGCAATGCAGGCCAACGCCGTCACACCCACATGCTTGCCCATACGACCACGGTATTCGTAATGAACCTTGCGGCCGATTTTGTCGGTCCATGAACCATCGCTGTTTTGAGTTCTCTTCAGATACTGAAGTCCTCTCTCAACAGCGAGTCTGGATTTTTCCTGCAACTCCAGATCGATCACTCGTTCTGGTCCTTCATCGATGACCTGTGAACTGGCAAGACCCGGAATCAGGGTTGTCAGGATCGAAAGCAGCAGGATCAGGAATCTGGTATTCATTTGTCTTCCTTTGACTTGTCTACACCTTGAATGCAGGTCGAACGCTCAACCTGGGTGATGAGAATCCGATCACCACAAACGTCCACACGTCCTCCCGATTCGGTATCGCCGCTGTTGAGGGGATCACCCCAACCATTGCGATCCCTGCGTACTCTGCGAGTCGAAGCGACAGGTTTCGCCTGGCGCCCCTGTCGAAACTGCTGCAAGTAGAGGACCCCGTCATTGTCATTCAGGTAAAGTATTCCATCGTCCACCAATGCGGGCCTTGAAGCTGAAGGGTTGCGAACGATGTTTTGCCGCCACAGTTCCTCGCGACCTGGATCATTGGCCAGAATGGTGGTCAGCAAGTCACCGGCGAGAACCAGACGATTGCCGGCAATTCCCAACATATGTGGGCCCAATGCGCCTTCCTCATTGGACACCTTTGTCAGCAACCCGCCGTCTTTGGCAGAAAGGCAGTAGAGGTCTGAGGAATCCAGCGGAGTGACAAAGAGTCTCCCCTCATGAAGGATCATCGGATTCGGTTTCCAGACCTGCGAACGGTAACGATTGTTGTAGCGGCGATTTCTTTTCCTTGGGGCAATCTGTTCATACTCGGAAACCCAAAGAACCTTGCCATCCCAGATTCTGACAGCAGCGATGGCTCCCAGATTGCTACAACAGTAGACCACGTCTCCTTCGAGCAACAACGATCCGAGGATCGGCTCACGTGAGGGTTCGCCGAACATCGTCAGATCGACCTGATTGCCCACGACAGGCTGTACCCAGATCGGTTCTCCTGTTTCTGCATTGAGACACCAGAGGCTGACGTCGATGTAACCGCTCTTTCTCCAGCCCAGGGCATAGACGCGACCATCCCTGAGGATCGGTCGGGTGTTGAAACTGGTGGTCCGCAGTTGCTCATCAGTCACGCTCCGATGGGCGCTGTCCCACAATAATCTGCCGTTGTCGATCTCAGTGTTCCAACACTTGATCCCCCGCCATGGAAGCGCTACCTGAATGTCGTAACCCAGGTAATTTTCACGCCGGCTCGCCCGTGCAACGTACGAGGCCAAAGCGTAGGAACCCTGCTCCAGCGACCAAAGCCGGATTTGCGGATCTGACTCCTCGAAAGTCGCATCTCCCGGACGCAGGTTGTAATCGGAGATCAGTTTTCCGGTTTTCAGGTCATAACGAAGAAGCTTTGCTGAAGTTGCCACCGAAAGGGTGTCTTCAGAAATTGCAGGGGCGAGAATCGAAGTGGGACTGCCGAGCATGTAACTCATCCTCGATCGGGATTCCGTGTACACATGACGGGAATAGGCACTCGTCTTCCAGACGATCCGTCCCTCTTCAAAGGGTAACGGCCCTGCCTCGACCTCACTTCTGGCTTGATCAGCCGTCGATGCTGGAAGAGAAGCGTCATCATCGAGGTACTTTGCCAGTGAATTCGCACGGGCGTTTTGACCGCAGCGGATCGCCGCCAAAGCCATCCAGCGGTTGAGAGCGGTCCGCAACTCAGTGGAGACCTCTCCCAATTCGGGATCGGTGGCCAACTCCCAGGCCTTCAGTGCCGCTGCGGATTCATCTTTTTCAAAGAACAGCTCGCCGGAACGAATCAGGGTCTCACGGCAAAAATCCATCAACGGATAGAGTCTCGCCACCTTGAACAACTTCCGCGGATCACGATCTTTCAATGCACGATCAAGGATCGATCTCGCACGCGTCTGAAACTCGGCGATATAGATTTTTTGGTGATCCTCAGAGAGAGCACGGAGGTAATCGCCGATTCTGTCCGAGATGGGAACCGTCTGCAGCCATGAGTCACCGCGATAGGACTCCATCAAGGGATTGAGTCCCCAGATCTCTTCATTCAAACCCTGAAGACGACGCAGACCCTC
This sequence comes from uncultured bacterium, assembly GCA_913056395.1. GTDB lineage: Bacteria > Planctomycetota > UBA8108 > UBA1146 > UBA1146 > UBA12191. Next base: position 6,576 of record CAJXMG010000039.1, read on the forward strand.
GACCACATCGCCGTCGTCGATTCTCTGGATGGCTTCGCGGAATTGCTGGGAGTGGGCATCCGCTCCCACGAGGAGAGGTATCAGGGCACGGCCCACATCCGCCTTCGCCTCAAGTGATGGCAGCAACAGGCCCAATAACGACACTCCCAAGGCCACCCCGAATCGGGTCGCTCTGGAAAGACTGACAGAGTCGTTCATTGGATTGATGGGCATCTGAATGCTGGGCCTCATGGCAATCGGAAGACCTTTCTGAGTATCCATTCTACTGTCAAAACAAGAACAAACAGGAGGAGCACCCATCTTGTGTCCCAAAGCGGTTCCCGATCGGCGGAAATGGGAACCTCACGCTCCAGAACCTCGATTTTGTCGACCAGATCCCCGGCCAGTCTCGCAGGGTGATAGGTTCCTCCAGAGGAAGCTGCGACCTGTTTGAGCCGGACTTCATCCATTCGCGGATCCGCATATTCCAGCTGTGGCACCACCACCCGATAGCTGGCACTGGCGACCTCTTTCTCTCGATCAAACAAAGAGATCCTGTGCTCGCCCAGATCCCGGGCCTCGACGGTGACTCCATAATACTCCGGGCGGGCAGGGTTTCGCAGTGCCGAGATTTTCAATGGCACCTCTCCTGGCGGATCGACCCTTTCCAGCTCCAACGAGACCTCTTCGTCAGAAGTCGGCTTGAAATCCGGGCCCAACAATCGTGCCAGAATATTGACCTCTCCACCCAGAATCGCCTCCCGGGGGTCGACACTGACAGAGAAACGTTTTGAAGGGCCCAACAATCTCGAGGCTCCGACAAATCGGATCACCTGCCCCCAGAATCGATAGAACCACTTGTTTCCAACGAGCCTTCTCAATCGCCAGGTGTCATCGGTCAAAGAGATGAAGGACCGCCCCCGCCCCTGATACTGGAAGGCGAAAATCGGTCTCGGCCCGTAAGTGAAGTGCTCATCGGTTTCGTGGACCGCGAGCGCCACCGCACCCTTCTTCAATTTCTTGACCTTTTGATACCAGAAGAATCCCGGCATCGTCCTGTCACTACGACCCTGCCACTGCCAGAGTTCCTTGTTTCTCTCCGAATCTCCGGTGAGTTGCATCACCGGATGATCGAGCCCTTCCGGTGTTAACTGCACATGGAATGACTCGGTGATATCCCGGGAGGTTCCTCCCCTGCTGTCCGCCTCTTCCAGTTCTACTGGCAGAAGCCGCTCAAGGGGCGATCCGAGGAATCGACGTGGCATGAACCACTGCCCCGAAAGGAAAACGATGCCGCCACCCTGATCCTCGACAAATTCGTTGAGCCAGTCGAGCTGCTTCGTCGTCAGTGCATCCGGGCGAATATCACCCATGATCACCACGTCATAATGAAACAACTCTTCCCGTGTACGTGGGAATGCACGCAGCGGCTTGAGTCCCGGAGATGATTCCTGGGGGAACTCGGGATCCGCTTCCAAAAGCAGACAATGGGCTTCCATCGTTGGATCACGGATGAGCGAATTTTTCAGGTAACGGTAATCGTAACGGGGTGGCCCCTCGACATAGAGAACCTTGATCTTCTGGGCAACGACGGTGACCGGCTTTTCGAGAGCATTGTTCTCGCTGAACAACTCACCGTTCTGATAGGGCAACTCGATTTTGCACAGATACTGTCCAGGAGAACGGGGAGTGAACTCGAGCCGATGCGGCACCACTTCCCCATCCTTGCCGATCGTGACGTAGTAATCGACACGCTGTTCGGTTCCGCCATCCTCGCGAATTAAACGCAACTCTGCGCGAATCTCTTCACCCTCGAAGCCTTCCGCCGCAACCCGGAAATCGACGGGAACCATGTCCCCCTCAAGAACCACGTCCGCAAGATCCAGATCGACCATGCGAATGTCTCTCGGCTCAGCAGGGTTTCCAACACCGATGACGTGAACCGGAATTTCCCTTAGTCCGAGACGGCGGGAAACTTCCAGCGAGGTGGAAACACCGCCACTTTCCTGTCCATCACTCAGCAATACGAGAGCGGCAACATTCTTGCTTCGAGAACTGTCGAGGGCATCCGACATCGCATCCCCAAGACGACTGACCCGCCCCTTCAACTCGATCTCGGGGAGAGAAGAATCGGCTTCGGGAGTCGTCGGCAAGACAGAATCTTCCGAGGTCAATCTCGGCAAATCGGCGATGGACCTGACACCATCTGATCCGGCGAGGATCTTGACGTCCGCTTTTTCCCTCAGTCGATCAACCAGTTGGGCAGTGCCGCCTTCCAGAATTCCCTGGGCAATCTCGATGCGACTCGGCTCTGCACCAGGTCCGAAGCCGGCGACGGAAAGCGTGCTGGAAGTGCTGGCCGGATCTTCAAAACGATCTTCAATCCCCATGGAGAAGGAATCATCGACGACCACCAGAACCGTGGAGTTTTCCGTCTGCACTCTCTCTTTGGTCAGAGTGGGTTTGAAGAGGATCAGCACCAGGGCCATGAGAACGAGAAAACGCAACGACCCCATGAGAATCCGCGGGCCCAAACCCATGCGCCCCTGATCTCCCCGGTAGCACCAGGCGGCAGCCAACAAGAGCAGTGGAATGATGACCACCACCGTGACCCACGTCTCCGGTGCATCGAGCCATTCGATGCGGGTTTCGGTTCTCGTCTCTGCAAAGGAGAGAAGACTCCACCAAAGGGAAGGATTCATGACCGTCTCCTTGCCCTGCTGAAGAAGCTGGCCAGCCCCGTTTCCAACAACAACAGTGCGAGAACCGCCATAAACAGCGGATACCAGATGTCTCCCAGCTTGCTACTGTTGCTTTCGGTGGCCGAAGCCTGCTCGGGAGTTTGCTCCTCCACAGCCGGATATACCTCTGCGAGACCAGCGCAGTCGACGAAGACCAACTCACCCTCTCCTGATGGAGGATTGACCGCAAAGGCATCACTGCGGGTCTCGCCGGACTCTTTCTCGTATCGGATTTCGTAGACCCCGGGTTCCCATGACCCGTTCACCGACAACAGGAATGATTTTCGATCTTCAGACTCCTTGAGTGCCAATGGAACCACTCCCCCGTCGGGTGTGATGAGGGAAACCCTGGGCGCATAATCTGCGGAAGGAACTTCCCTGACGAGAGGTTGGCCGAGGGCAAGATATCTCCAGTTACCATCCTGTACCGTCAACCAGGGAAGACACTCATGAAGAAAACAGACGTATGCAGGTGTGACCGGGAAGTTGCTCCACTCCCGATCAGCGCCAGTCCCCAGAACGACCACCGATCCACTGCCCTGGTAGTCCTGAACCAGGACCGGTGTCTGATCAAAGTCATCGAGCTCCATGAGAATCTGTGAATCCTCTTTGATCTGCAGCGGTTTCTGAAAACCATGAACCACTACGTCACCCAGCCCTGCTTCGGGGAAGCTGGCCAGATACTCCATGATCGGGTGTTCCATATCCTTGATCAGCCAGTGGTAGAACACCTGGCGGCGAGGATCAGAGACGGCAACTCCAGGTTCCCATGGGAACCAGCCATCCCCATTATTCCAGGCGTTGGCTTTCCACGTTGCGTGATCCATCCTCGAACCGGTAAAGACCAGAACCCCTCCGCCTTCACGGATGAACTGGTCAATCCTTGCCGACTCCGCGGGATTCATTGTCGAAACGTCAGCCAAAACGAGAATACGGGCACTGTCGATATCCGCCGAAAGAAGACGATCCTCGGGAACGACTTCCACCCGGTAGGGAGACAGACGGATTCCAGATCCGGAAGTCTCGCTTTCTCCGATTGCAGCCAACAACCAATCTGATTCCGCTGAATCTTCAGCGGGATTCCAGCCGCCATCGGCGACGAGAATCTTCACCGACTCGACCACCTCGCAGGCGAACCAGCGAGCGTCATCCCGATCGAGATCATCACTGCGCAATCGAGCCTCTACGCGAGCAACACCGGGCAGGCGAAAGATATGGGGGAAACTGAGAGTGATCTCCTCACCGCCCTCAACATCGATGCGGCGGGTTCCCTGTACCTCACTGTCGATCAACAACTCCACTTCGATCCCGGGAACCAGTTCGGTCCCCCGGTTGGCTACTTCGACCTGAAAGGAGATGGGCAAATCGGTACTGATCAACCCGGAGGAGGGTCGCAAGGAAATGAGACTGACATTTCTGGGATTGTCGGGAGCCACATTGTGAAGCCGCAATTTGGAATCAGCTTCCTGCAAGAGCTCGAGGGCTTTTCTGACAGCCGGACGCTCCGTTCCATCTTCGGAGTACCAATCACCTCTCTGAAAATCGGAGATGAAGTGAAAGGTCCATGACCCGCCCTGCTCTTTGGCAAAAGAAGCGGCCTCGGAGATGAGCGTCTCAGGGTCGAGTTTTAGCCAGCCCGGTTTGGCCTGTTCGAGGTCCCCAAGAATCTCCGCAGGGCCTCCCTCCGCAACCAGCTCGAGTTGTGCAGACGGAGTATCCACAGGAGGCAAACCACCGATAAAGAGTGCGGTTCTATCTCCCACTTCGAGATCGAGAAGAAGGGTCCTTGCCCTTTCTCGCGCGGCCTGGAGTGTTGAACTGCTCGCAAGAGTGGCCGCCATGCTCGAGGACGCATCCAGAATTACCGCTTCCTGACGAGCCACCCGGCCCAACACCGGCAAGGTTCCGTCGTCAAAACTGGGTCTCGCCATGGCAAACACGAAAAGAAGGACTGCCAGAGTTCGAATCAGCAACAGAAGAAGATTTTCGAGGCGCAGTCTTCTCTGGTGACGCTTCATCGCCCTGAGCAAAAACTCCATCGCTGCCCATGGCCTGCGGCGATATCTCTGGCGATTGATCAGATAGATGATGATGGGTATCAAACCCAACGCCAAAAATCCGAGAAGAGCAGGATTCACAAAACTCATCGTGGGCTCCCCGCTCTCTTGACGAGGGCCTCTCTGAGGATCTGGTCAAATCCCCGGGAGCAATCCGCCAGCTGGTACTGGATTCCACTGTTGCGGAAATCGCGCCGGATGGTTCGCGTAAACTCCCGAACTTCCGCCAGGTAGGCCTCGCGAACCGCCTCGGGGTCTGCCAGTTGATCCTGCATTCCCTCCATACCCTCGAACATCGTCATGCGGGTAAAGGGAAACTCGAGTTCATCCGGATCCATGACGTGAAGAACGAGAACATCGTGCCCCGCATGGCGTAATCTGCGCAGTCCGTGGAGGATCTTGTCCGGCTCATCAAACAGGTCGGTGAGCAGTATGATCAAACATCTGCGCTTCAGCCGATCGGAAACTCTTCCCAGAACTTCACCGATATCGGTGGCATCTTTCCCCGACTCCTGAGCAAGAACCGAAACCATGTCTTGCAGGTGGCTTCGACTTTGGGAGATCGGTGCTTCGGCACGAATTTTTTCATCAAAAACGAGTGTGCCCACCGCATCTTGCTGACCCAGAATCAGATAGGCGAGTGAGGCAGCGAGTGTCCGCGCATAGTCCAGCTTGGTCATCGCTCCGGAGCCGTAGTTCATCGACTCACTGGCATCGAGAACCAGCTGCACTCGCAGGTTGGTCTCCTCTTCAAACTGTTTGATGTAGAAGCGGTCGCTGCGACCGAAAACCTTCCAGTCGATGTGACGAATGTCATCACCGGGGACATATTCCCTGTGCTCGGCAAACTCCACCGACGACCCATGAAAAGGGCTTCGATGCAATCCTGTGATCGAACCCTCGACAATCATGCGGGCTCGAACCACAAGGCCGGAAACCCGGGCCAGAATGGCCGGGTCGAGAAGACTTCGGGCATCCTCAGACGGCATGCGCGGCAGTCTCCTCCAGCAAGCGGCGGATGATGTCGTCGGAGGTCACTCCCTCTGCCTCGGCGGCAAAATTGGTGACGATGCGGTGACGCAGTACCGGCAAGGCAACCCTGCGAATATCTTCTGCTGTCACGTGGGGTCTTCCGGAAAGGACCGCGCTGGCTTTTGCTCCGAGAACCAGATACTGCCCGGCTCGGGGCCCTGCTCCCCAATCCACATGACGCTTGACGAAATCAGGAGCTTCGTCCGTTTTGACACGGGTCGCCCTGGTCAAGCGAAGAGCATAACGGATCAGGTCATCGGCAATCGGTACTTCCCTGACGAGAGCCTGCAACTCGCGGATCCTCGCTCCATCAAGAACGGTCTCTACCTCGGCAGCCTTGCCACCCGTGGTTCTCTGCATGATCTCAAGTTCTTCATCAGAGGAAGGGTACTCGACGCGAATGTTGAACATGAATCGATCCAACTGGGCTTCCGGCAGTGGATAGGTTCCCTCTTGTTCAATCGGGTTTTGGGTCGCCAAAACAAAGAAAGGTTCGTCGAGGGGGTGGCGCGTGCCTCCGACAGTGACCTGCTTCTCCTGCATCGCCTCCAGGAGTGCGGCCTGGGTTTTGGGTGGAGTTCGGTTGATCTCGTCCGCCAAGACAATGTTGGCAAAGATCGGCCCGGGGACGAAGCGGAAGACTCTTTCCCCAGAAGCTCCATCAGCCTGGATCACTTCGGTACCGGTGATATCGCTGGGCATGAGATCCGGGGTGAACTGGATCCTGTTGAAGTCCAGACTCAATGCTCTTGCAAGCGTGCTGATCAACAATGTTTTTGCCAGTCCGGGAACACCCACGAGGAGACAATGTCCCGACGAAAGGAGGGACAGCAGAAGTTGATCAATCACCTCATCCTGACCCACGATGACTTGAGCCAATTGCTCACGCAGGGAGACCACTGCGGCCTGAACCTCATCGAGGGGGTTTTCCGATTTCGCCTCGTCAAAAGGAGATGGAGTTGCATCCTGTTCATCGGACTCGGGGATCAGATCATCCTGCGTCATCTTGAGTTTCCTCGCGTTCCTAGAAACCTTGCCAACCTTGGCAGGCGTAAGGGTTGTATGAAGGGCTCCCGGGAAGGAGCCCGGCTCACTTTCAGGCAGGGACTTTGTAAATCCCTGAACACTCCGTCGGAAAACCGGAAGTGATTCATGGGAGATCTGCGACTGGCCTCCCCAAAGTGGAAAGGCTCCCGCTCCAGCGAAAAGTCCTGAAAAAGCGTCTCTTGGGCCGAAGCAAAGGATAATCCAAGGGGGATGCCTTCGAAAGCGTGCAGACCCCCGAAAACCCATTGAGACGGTCGATACACCGGAATTTCCGATTCCCCGGCCGGATGGGGTGAAGGGGCGTCACCCCCAACAAATCCCGACTCTCCTGCCGGTCTCGTTGACTTCGACCCCCCCTCCCCTAAACTTTGCCAACTGCCCCTTCCAACGATGCGTCGCCATGGGGTGGTTCCACCGGATTCAGACCGGACGGAGCTTCCCGAAGGGTCCTCCCCTCGAGGGTCTTCAGATGGCGTTCCCTGAATCAAAATCGGTATTTTTTGGCGATCGCCCGTGATTGAAAGTCACCCACTGGTGACTAGTGGAGGGGGCCCCGTGGCCGATGGAATGACTGCCAATGAAGTCTTTCATTCTCACAGCAGCCTGACCTATGACGACCTGATCATCATGCCCGGATTCATCGACTTCGGGGTTCAGGATGTCAAGTTGCAAACACAATTGACCCGTGAAATCTCCATCCAGGCACCTCTGTGCTCATCGCCGATGGATACGGTCACGGAAACCGAAATGGCCGTCAATTTGGCCCTTCTCGGTGGCATCGGGTTTATCCACTACAACAACACCATCGAAGAGCAGGCGCGCATGGTCCGCAAGGTCAAGCGTTATGAGAACGGGTTCATTACCGATCCAATCGTTCTCAGCCCGGCGCATCAAATTTCTGATGTGGATTCGATCCGTGAGCGTCACGGCTTCTCCGGAGTGCCGATTACCGAGGACGGAACCCTGCAAACGAAACTGGTCGGAATCGTCACCAACCGTGACATCGATTTCGAATCGGATCGAACCATCACACTGGATCAGGTCATGACCCGGGATCCGATCACCGCTCCCAAGGGCATTACTCTTCAGGAAGCCAATCGCATCCTTCGTGAATCGAAAAAGGGCAAGCTGCCCATCGTCGATGAAAATGGCATCCTGAATTCCCTCGTCTCTCGGAATGACATCAAAAAGAACAGGGATTTCCCAGAGGCGTCCAAGAGTGCAGACAAGCAGTTGATGGTGGGTGCCGCCATCTCCACCCGCCCCGATGATCGCACAAGACTTGCGGCACTGGTCGAGGCAGGAGTGGATGTCATCGTCGTCGACAGCGCACAGGGACATTCCGTTTTCCAGATCGAACTGCTTCGAGAGATCAAAGCCACCTATCCAGACCTCCAGGTTATCGCCGGAAACGTGGTCACGAAGGATCAATGCGAAAGCCTGATCGACAGCGGTGCCGACGGCATTCGCGTCGGAATGGGCCCCGGATCGATTTGTACCACCCAGGAAACGATGGCCGTGGGACGTGGACAGGCCGCCGCGGTTTACCATTGCGCCAGCTACTGTCGCAGTCGTGGAGTCCCCGTCATTGCCGATGGAGGAATCCGTGATATCGGACACATCGTCAAGGCTCTGTCTCTCGGTTCATCTGCGGTCATGATGGGTTTGATGTTCTCCGGTACTTCCGAGACTCCCGGTGAATACTTCTACCAAAATGGAGTTCGCCTCAAGCGCTACCGTGGCATGGCTTCCATCGAGGCGATGGATTCCGGCGGTGGAAAAAGATACTTCGCCGAGGACGAACAGGTTCGTGTCGCCCAGGGTGTTTCAGGGATGGTGATGGACAAGGGATCGGTCAGAAATCTGGTGCCCTACCTTTGCCAGGGTCTCAAACATGCATTCCAGGATATCGGCGTCAAATCGATGACGGCTCTGCATGGTGCTCTCGAAGAGGGCAAAATCACTTTTGAAACGAGAACCCAGTCAGCACAGCGCGAAGGTGGTGTGCACGACATGTATTCCTACGAGAAGCCGGCCATGGGAGCCCGCGAACGAGTCGAGTAATCGCGCTTCAGTTGAGAGGAGGTCAGCATGGCCTCGAAAAATCAAAATGAGTTTTGTGCGATCCTTGATTTTGGATCCCAGTACAGCCAGTTGATCGCCCGGCGGGTCAGGGAAAATCATGTCTACTGTGAGATTCTGCCTTTCAACACCACTGCAGAAGAACTGCAAAGCCGTGGTGTTCATGGCGTGATTCTCAGTGGAGGCCCCTGCGGAGTCTACGACGAGGGAGCACCCCAGCTGGACCCGGCGATCCTCGATCTGCCGGTGCCTGTACTCGGCATCTGCTACGGCATGCAAGTTGCCTGCCAGACAACGGGCGGAGAGGTGATCCCCTCTACCGAGCGTGAGTATGGCGACACCACCCTGAATATCGACGCTTCAGACAACCCCATCTTCGCTGATTGTCCGGAACAACTTCAGGTCTGGATGAGCCATGGCGACCGTGTCGCCAAAAGTGGTGAAGGATTTGAAGCGATCGCCCACACAGAAAACACTCCCCTTGCGGCAGTCCATGATTCTGCCAAGAACTTCTGGGGATTGCAGTTCCATCCCGAGGTCACCCATACCCGCGATGAGGGAAAGATCCTCCACAACTTCCTCTACAAAATCTGTGGATTCACCGGTGATTGGGAGATCAAGGATTATGTCGATTGGGCTGTCGGGGAAATCCGCAACCAGGTCGGTGACGGCCGTGTGGTTTGTGGCCTCTCCGGTGGAGTCGATTCATCCGTTGTCGCACTGTTGATCCACAAAGCCATCGGAGATCGCCTGACCTGTTTCTTCGTCGACAATGGTTTGCTCCGCAAAGGAGAAGCACAGCAGGTCTGTGATGTTTTCCAGGGACAGTTCAATCTGGACTTCCGCTTTATCGATGCGACCGACCGCTTCCTCGAAAGACTCGTCGACGTCACGGACCCTGAAACCAAAAGAAAACAGATCGGCTACCAGTTCATCGATGAGTTCAGGGAAGCCGCCAAAGAGTTCACAGATGCCAAGTTCCTCGCACAGGGAACTCTCTATCCCGATGTGATCGAAAGTGTCAGTCCTTTTGAGGGCCCCTCAGCAACGATCAAAAGCCATCACAATGTGGGCGGGTTGCCGGACGATCTCGATTTCGAACTGGTTGAGCCACTGCGTTTCCTCTTCAAGGACGAAGCTCGATTGATCGGCAAGGAACTCGGTTTGCCCGACGAGATAGTTCACCGCCAGCCCTTCCCGGGCCCTGGTCTGGGTATCCGCATCATTGGAGACATCACTCGCGAGCGTCTCGACACCCTGCGTGAAGCGGACGCCATCGTCCGTGAAGAACTGCAGGAATGGGATCGCCACCATGACGTCTGGCAGGGCTTCGCTGTCTTGTTGCCCGTCCGATCGGTAGGAGTTCAGGGTGACCAGAGAACCTACGAGGCGACCGCTGCCTTGAGAATCGTGGAGTCTGTTGACGGCATGACTGCGAACTGGATGCTGCCACCCCAGGAGATTCTCGCCCGAATCAGCAACCGGATCTGCAATGAAGTCAAAGGCATCAACCGCGTCGTGCTCGACATTTCCAGCAAACCCCCTTCAACCATTGAGTGGGAGTAGTTTTTATGGAAGCTATTGAGCAGTAGATGATTTAAGCAAAGAAGAACGAACGCGCCAACGCACTGAAGGAAGTAAAGCGTATTTGCAATGAGCTTGGCTTTACTGCTGGGATGCTGAAAGGTTTGTTGGCTGAAAGGCGAGCTAAGCCATGAATTTAAGCCAAATTACAGAAAAGGTTCGCGAGCAATACTCCTCAAGCGCAGGCTTTTTAATGCCAGTTACTTATTCAGCTATATTTGGAAAAGAGACAACTAAATACCTAGATGAGAACTTTTTCAAATTGTTAAAAGTTTTAGGTATTAATTCAATAATTGAGTGCGGAGCCAATGAAGCGTCAGCTTCAATGTTGGCAAATTCAATGGGCTTAAAAGCCCTAGCGATAGAGGCAAATCCTGAAACCTTTCAAAAAGTAACTCCCCCATCAAACAAAGACTTCGAAAAGGTTAATTTTGGTTTAAGCGATAAAGATGGCTTGCTTGAATTCTACACGCCAGTGAATAATCCTACCGCTGGTAACGCAACTTTTAGGCCAAGTAAAGGCAAGGATTATCATGTTTCTAGTGTGCAAGTAAAAAGACTTGATGAACTGCTTGAGCCTAAAAAATATGCAGCTTCAGCGTTTGCACTATGGGTAGATGTGGAAGGTATGCAATTTGAAGTTCTAAACGGAGCCTTGGAGACTTTGAAAAACCAAAATTGCAAAATGATCAAAATAGAAGTTGAAGATTTGGCTCTTTTTGGCGGACAAAGATGGTTGTCTCGAGATGTGGTCAACTTTTTAGAAAAGCTGGATTATGTTTTATTATATCGAGATTTTGAGCATGAGTCGCAATATAATTTGCTATTTTTAAAGCGCAGTGCTTTTGAAACTTTTGATTTAGATGAATTTTATCAAGATGTGTTTCAGAAAAAACAAATATCCAATGCTAAACTTGTCTACACTGCTGTCAGAAATATTGTAAGGCATCCAAAGAAGGCATTTAAAATTAAGTTAAAAGCTTAATTGAACTGTAATAGTTACACAAGCGTAGAAAAAAACGTGCAAAGTAAGCGGTGAGTTACACACTAGTTGCACACTAGTTGCACATTAACTATTGGCGGGTGGTATGAGATTGATATTAAACAGGATTAATTCAACGTTACTACTGCGTGGGAATAACAAGAATGGGCTTTGGGCTGGCGGAACTCCTGATTGCTGCGATGGTGATTTTTGTCGTGGGCTGGTTTGTTTTGCGAAGGCCATCTGACCACGAAGATTGAAGGTAAATCCAATGCCAGGATTGAGTTTGCTGCCCCTCCTCGGTTTGGTGTTTGTGTTTGGGATCATCTCGTGGATTCTCTACAATTCTTCCGGCGAAGATGAAGATTGAGAAGTGTCAGATATCCAGCATGGGTGCCTGACACTCAAATACTTCCTTGTGAGCCTGGCGATATTCTCCCAAGTCAGGGATTTCCTTCCCGGTTCCACTTTGATTTTCCGTCTGGATACCGAAAAATGATCCAGAGTCCAGATTGCTGTTTTGGCAATCAGTATCTGAAGTGAGATCCAATGGTCACAGAATTCAATGGTTCAATGAATGGCGAAGGCCTGAAAATCGGGATTGTCACCTCCCGCTTCAGCGGAGAGCCGTGTGACCGTCTTCTTGCCTCAGCAATCCAGCGCCTTGAAGAACTGGGCGTTTCAAAAGCTGACATCACGACGGCATCGGTTCCCGGGGCCTACGAGATCCCGAGAGTCGTGAGGGAAATGGTCGATGGCCGCCCTGATAACTTTGACGCAGTGATCACCCTTGGTTGTGTCATTCGGGGAGAAACTCCCCACTTTGATTTCGTCGCAGGCCCCTGTGCGGATGCCTTGATGAAAATTCAATGCGACTACAACGCCTTCAACAAACTCTGCCCGCCGATCATCTTTGGTGTACTGACCACAGACAATCGGGAACAGGCGATGGCCCGCAGTGGTGGAGACCACAGCGACAAGGGTCGCGATTGTGCCGAAGCAGCAGTCGAGATGGCCAATCTCATTCAATCGATGGGAAGGTCTGACCGATGAGCCACAGTACCGGCCCCCGAAGAAGAGCCCGTGAGCTTGCACTCCAATGCCTCTATCAATGGGATCAGCAGGGCCATGAATCGAGCCGCGAACTCGCTGAGGAAACTCTGGACGATCTCGGAGCTCTTCCCGATTCTCGGGACTTTGCCCTGACCCTGGTCGAAACCTATTGGCAACACTCCCTCGAGATTGACGAATGGGTTGACGCTGCCAGTGAGCGCTGGAATCTGAACCGGATGGCGGTCATCGATCGAAATACCCTCAGGATTGCTGCAACGGAGCTGAAGTACCTGGATGACATTCCTCCAAGAGTGGCCATCGACGAGGCTCTGGAAATCGTCAAAAGATTTTCCACTGAAAAGTCCTCCGCCTTCGTCAATGGAATCCTCGATCGACTCCTCCGCGAGACACAAGCCAGCAGGAAAGAAGATTCATGATCTTTGACCGACTGTTCGGGAAGCCAAAATCGGATAAACCCGATGAGGAAGAAAAGGTTGGGGCTTTCGAGCGCCTGCGCAGAGGCTTGGGAAAGACCCGCGACGCGCTGACTTCCCTCTTTGGCATGGGACGCAAGCTTGACGATGACCTTCTCGAGGAGGTCGAGACCCTTTTGATCGAATCCGATTTTGGACCTGGCTTGTCGATGGATCTCTGCGACGAACTCAGAAATGCCTACAAAGACCGTGATTTTGATTCAGAAGAGATTGTTCCATTTCTGAAATCCAAACTGCGGGAAAAGCTGATGGATGGTTCTTCCATCCGCTGGTCTGAAGACGGGATCACCGTCATCGTCGTTGCCGGAGTAAACGGTGTCGGGAAAACCACCTCGATCGCCAAGCTGGCCCACCAATGGCGCTCCGAGGGGAAGAGCATCGTTCTTGCCGCTGGTGATACCTTCCGTGCTGCAGCGGCAGACCAGTTGGGTATTTGGAGTGAACGACTCGGAGTCGATATGGTCCGTGGCAAGGAGGGTGCAGATCCTGCCTCGGTCGTTTTCGATGCCGTTGAAACCGCCAAGGAGAAAAACGCAGACATCCTGATGATCGATACCGCTGGCAGGCTCCATACAGAAAAGCCACTAATGGATCAGCTCGGAAAAATCGGCCGAGTCATCGAACGCAATATGGAGGGTGCCCCCCATGAAGTCCTTCAGGTTCTCGATGCGACCACGGGTCAAAATGCCATTCAGCAGGTAAGGGCATTCAATGAGGTGATGCCTGTCACCGGACTGGTGCTGACAAAGCTCGATGGAACTGCCCGTGGAGGGGTCGTTTTTCCGATTCTGGAAGAACTGGGACTTCCGGTGAAATACATCGGTGTCGGGGAAGCGGTTGAAGATCTGCAGACCTTCAATCCGGATCAGTTTGTCGACGCTCTCTTCGACTGATCTGCTCCCTGTTTCAGTTGCTCATTGTGACCATCGCCATCCAGGTCACATGCTCCCAGAGGTTTCAGCCCGGTGATGGGTTGATCCAGGATTCCATCCCCTTCCCGATCTCCCCCACCTCCCTTTACCGATTCCCAGGGAGTTCCGACAGTCCAGGGTCTGACAGGTAAGCGTCCACCTTTGAGAATCATGCCGCTGTATTTGTCATCGATGGTGGGAAATGCGATGACTCCGTCACCGGAAGAGGTTCTGCCGTAACAGATGAGGCTCGAGCCATCGATGGCTGCGGGCAAAGGTCCGAACGTCTTTTTCAAAAGGGAACGTTCATCAAAATCGATGATCAACAGGCCTGTCCCCGGTTGCCATGATTGAGCGGACTGTAGCAACAGAAGTTCTTCCCGATCGTTGCCATCAAGATCAACCACATAAACCCTGACCCGATCAGCAGGAGCGATGGATCGGATGATGGGGGCAGCGAGATACTCTTCTCCCGAGGGAGGCGAGCAGAGTATCTGCAGGTCCCCGGCGGTCGCCGGTGAATCATCCCCATACAGGCTTCTGATCCCCGCAAAATCTCCCTCAGATGGGTCGCTGAGTGTGTGCCCCTGTAATGGCTGCATCACGGAGTCTTCCAGATCGACATGCCCCAATCCGAGGACATGCCCTCCCTCGTGAACGATCACGGAATGCAGGTTCGGTTGTGGAAGATCAGGAAATCGTGGCTGCTGACTCGCTCCCGCCCCCGTTGGTTCAGGGAGGCGATTCGCTGCTTCGCCAAGATCCCAATTCAGGGAACTGTTGAGAACAATCTTCACCACGTCCAACTCGGGTGATTTGACAACTTGCGCAAGGACCGATTCTGAGTTGCCAAATCTGGCCGATCCACGCGTGTCTCTCTGCTGCCAGAGGATCTGGACCACTGCTTCCTCTGCACTGGAAGCAGGTTCGAATTGGACCGTGCCTGGAAGATTCCATTTGGAAAGGGCGTTGTGGATCACCTCTGTTGCCTTGCTTTGATCGACGGGGCATCCCTTCGTGTCATGAAACCAGGGGAGGCTTGCCGCCCCCTTCAGGCGATGAAGAATCTGATAGGGATACCGATATCCCTCTACAGACAAGGGTGTTCGATCTGGCATACCCACCTGCGGGCCAGCACAGGAACACAGCATCAGAATCAGTGCACTGGTCAGAATCGAACGAAACAAGCCTTTACTCCGCTTTCAGAAATGCAATCAGGTCACAGCAGATGAAAAACCGCCCGTGATTCGAATGCAAGGCTCGAATCACGGGCGGTTTGGATATCTGCGGATTTAAGGCTCGAACTACAGATCCTGGAGGAAGAGCAACAATTGCTCTCTTTCAGAAGCGGTCAACGCTTCGTAGTTGAGACGAGAGTTTTCTGCCTCATCAAAATGCTGCTCGATGGCGGCCTGAATCGTGGTGGCCCGACCGTCATGCAAATAAGGGGCTGACTTGCGCAATCCCCACAGAGGAGGCGTGCGATACATGCCCACAGGTGCATCCGGCTCTGCGGTTCCACGGAAATCGACGTCATGAATGTCGTGCAGAAGCAGATCGGAGTAAAGCGGCACAGGACCGTTGACCCCTGGCAACTCCGGAATATGACAAGTGGCACAGCCGATGGAAGTAAAGAGTGCCTCTCCCTCTGCCACTGCACCGCCAGCCCGCGGAGGAGCAGCGAGGTGCTGATTGAAGAAGATCAGATCCTCGTATTCCTGGAAGGGCATCTCCGGGTCTGCGATTCCGTCGGAGTCGGTCAGGAGTCCGAACCCGCGACCGTCATCAAAAACCGTCAATCCGAGTTCATTACTGATGGCATCGCGTACAAAATCGGAAACGGTTGGGATCTGGGCTTTCCAGCCAAACTTGCCAACTTCCAGTCCACTGCCCGTATCGATCAGGCGAGCGACTCCACGGACCCCGTCACCGTTGTTGTCGAGGGGATCCTCATTGGCGAGGATCACACTGTCCGCAATGCCGTCGATCATGCCCGCACCCAACAAGGAGGGGGTCTGTCTCTGCTCAAAGAGATCCGCTGCCGGATCGGCATCTTCTCTTCCCGGTGTGTCCGGGCGGCGAAGCTTGCTGGCCACCAATCCTCCGGGCAATTCGATGAAAGGTCCTGCTCCACCATTGTCATTTCCGAACTGGGTGACATTGGTATCCAGTGCTCCACCAGCTCCGATCACGGGTTGCTGATGACAGGCTCTGCAGGAGTCTGCGTTCATGTCAGGGGTTCCCAGGCCTTCAAACTGGCGCCAATCCTTGTCGAAGACTTTACGGCCGCGGATCCACTGCTCCAGTTCCACATCTGTGAGGACACGATCCGGTCCACCCCAATCCCCCACGGGAGGCACGGGGGTATCGTCGTCGATGATTTCCGCCATGGCAGGGACCATCAGAACCAGCGCAAAGAAAAAGAGCAATAGTGGAGTAAGTTTGGTTTTCATTACAGTGCCTCCAGGAATCGGATCACCGCTTCTTGATCTGCGGCGGGCAATGCCTCGTAGGCTTCCCGAATGCTTTGAGCTTCTCCTCCATGCAGGATGATGGCGTCATGCAATGAGTCCGCCCGACCATCATGAAGCCAGGGACCATGAAGGCTGACTCCCCAAAGAGGCTGGGTCCGGAACTCACTACCCGTAGTGTTGGGAGAAATCGGGCTGAACTGCGGCATCCCCATGGAGATACCATCAGCCAACTCAGGCCCCATATCGTGAAGCAACAGATCCGAATAGGCGGACAAAGGACCATAGTTCGATTGGATCTCTGGAACGTGGCATTTCACACAGCCAAGGTCAGAGAAGATCTGTTCACCCAACAACTCCTCCGCCCCCATCTCTCCAGTCGGAGGAGGAGCGACAAACTGCGAAAAGATGACGATATCACCAAAATCTACCACAGAGATTTCCGGATCGGGCACAGAGTCGTTGTCAGTGGTGGGATTGTCAAAAGATGCACCCACTTGCATGAAGCCTGTACTGACGATTCCTGAAGATCCGTAGAAAGGATCCGTGGTAATTCCCATTTGGTTATTGATGGCTCCGCGCAAAAACGCTTCCAGGAAGTTCGCCTGAGCCTTGTAACCAAAGCGACCCATGTTTCCCTGACCATCGGTGTTGAAACGGCCACTGATGCCGTCGCCGTCACTGTCCGCAGGGTCTGCACGTGAAGCGATCTCCTGATTGGACACCTGTTCAAAAAGTCCTACACCGAAACCTGGTGGAGCATTGCGCTGGGCGATGGTCACC
>CAJXMG010000040.1 GCA_913056395.1 uncultured bacterium
GTGGTGCCACCTATCAGGTTCCGGTGGAAGTGACTCGCCGTCGTGCTCAGGCTTTGGCCCTGCGCACCATCGTCGAGACCTGCCGTGGACGCAGTGGAAAGCCGATGGCCGAGCGTCTCGCCGACGAGTTCGCCCAGGCTTACCGCAAAGAGGGTGCTTCCGTGACGTGGCGTGAAAACACCCACAAAATGGCTGAAGCGAACAAGCTTTTCGCCCACTACGCCTGGTAAACGATTTTTGTCGTCGACCCGGTAGACAGATTTTGTTGATCAAACCCCCGCACCTCCCGGTGCGGGGGTTTTTTGTTTGGCCGATTCGGATCCTTTTCCCTGCCACTTTCCGTACCTCTGTCGTCGCATCCCTTGAGTAGGGTCCTGTCTTGAATGAGAATCCGCATCGGAAGAGAAGATATGCGGCTTCTCAATCAATGCCGCAGCCTCACTGACCAGCCAGCCAAATCGGGAGCGAATGTGTCGAGCCAGTCATCTGCCAGTCATCCCACACGCAACATAGGAATCATTGCTCATATCGACGCGGGGAAGACCACCGTCTCTGAGCGGTTCCTTTTTTACTCGGGCAAAGAATATCGTATGGGTGAGGTTCATGAGGGCAGTGCCCACATGGATTGGTTGGTGGAAGAGCAAGAGCGCGGAATCACCATCACCAGTGCGGCGACCAGCTTCCGTTGGTCTGATGCGGTACTCAATCTGATCGACACCCCAGGCCATGTTGATTTCACTGCGGAGGTCGAGCGTGCACTCCGGGTTCTCGATGGAGCAGTGGGTGTTTTCTGTGGAGTTGCCGGTGTGCAGGCCCAGTCAGAAACCGTATGGCGACAGGCTGATCGCTACAATGTTCCCCGGATCGCTTTCATCAACAAGCTCGACCGGGTGGGGGCAGATTACTTTCGGGTTCTGGAAAATGTCAGCGATGCTTTTTCTGTCGATACTTTGCCCCTGAACATTCCCGTGGGTACAGAGTCTGATTTCAGAGCCGTCATCGATCTGGTGACGATGAAGCAGTACTCCTTTGACAGTGAGAGCCTTGGAGCCACGGTTGTGGAATCGGACATCGATGCGGATCAGGAGGAGTTGGCGGAATTGTGGAGGGGGGAACTCCTCGACAAGGTCGCCGATCACGACGATGCGGTGATGGAATTGCACATGGAGGGTGAGGACGTTCCAGAGGAACTTCTCAGGGCTGCCATACGCAAGGGAACTTTGGGAAGGGTGTGGGTTCCGGTTCTCGGAGGAAGCGCGCTTTCCAACAAGGGAATTCAGCCGTTGCTGGATGCCGTGGTGCATTACCTTCCGGATCCCCTGGATGTTCCGACTGTTGAAGGTCAGGACCCCAAGTCCGGGGATCCGATTCAGGTTCCCTGTACCGGAGAAGATCCTTTCAGCGCGTTGATCTTCAAGGTTCAGATCGACACCCATGGGGAGCTGCTCTACATGCGCGTCTATTCCGGAGAATTGGAAAAGGGCAAAACAGCGATGAACCCGCGCACCGGCAAGCGGGAGAGAGTCAATTCGATCCATCGCATGCATGCCAACAGCCGGGAAAACCTGGAAAAGGCGGTGGCCGGAGACATCGTGGCGGTCACCGGCCCACGTTTCAGTGGAACCGGCGATACCCTTTGTGAGGCCAAGAAACAGGTGATGCTCGAGGAACCGGTATTTCCGGAGACGGTGATCTCGATGGCCATCGAGCCCAGGTCCGGTCAGGACCGGGATCGACTGCAGGAGATTCTCGGCAGGATTGAAAGGGAAGATCCGACCTTCCGCACCGAGATCAATGAGGAGACGGGGCAATTCGTCATGTCAGGAATGGGAGAACTTCACCTCGAAGTGATCCGCAATCGCCTCGAGCGGGATTTCAAGGTCAATGCGAATATCGGCCAGCCCAGAGTGGCTTATCGGCAAATGGTGTCGAAGGAAGCGACTTCGAGGGTCAAGGTCGAGCGCCAATTGGGTGGAAAAGATCAATTTGGTGAAGTTTCCCTGACTTTGGTCCCACTTCAGCCTGGAATGGACGATGAAGAGTCGGATCCTGTGGTTTGGGATGGGGGAGTTCCCCCCATCGCCCCGGAATGGGTTCAGGCGGTCCAGGGCACGGTGGAATCGTGCCTGAGTGGGGGAGGGAGCCTCGGATTTCCCTTTATTCAGGTTCAGGCAAGGATCCAGCTGCCTCCGATCACCCCGGAAACCACCGAGGCCGGATTGGCGGTCGCTGCCCGGGAAGCCTTCGATGAAGCCCATGAAAAGGCTGGAGACGTGCTTTTGGAGCCGTTGATGCAGTTTCAGGTCAGCACCCCGGAGGAGTATTTCGGTTCGATTCACCAGGATCTGGTGCGTCGCAGGGCCCAGATCGAGGATGTCGATCTGGTGCACGATATTCGCAAAATCACCGGTAAAGTGCCTCTGGCGGAGGTATTCGGCTATACGACCGGTTTGAGATCGCTTTCACAGGGGCGCGCAGGGTTCTCGATGGAGCCGGTCGGCTTCGATTCGGCCCCTCCGGAGGTCGCCGAAAGATTCCGCTTCTGAGGCGGAGGCTGGGTCGGGTTATCGGAATACCCGTCGGATATCCTTCCCTCGATCCCGCCCCAAGGTTCGCCTTTCAGGGGGCAGCCATATATCGAGATTCCCTTGGGCAAAATTCTGCAAATTGCTCCGTCTTCGTTGACAGGGAATCTGAGGTTCTTAGAATCGTCGTTTCCCGTGTATGCAAACCGTGCTCTCGGGGCGATTTCCGTTCTTCTGCCGGTGGGTGTTTCCTGCCTTGGAAAAACGATCCGCACCCTTCGGTTTGCGACTCTTCAGGGCAGTGTTTGTTCTGAAGTTTTCACGGGCATGTGTGTAAGGATTGCGTGCCAGGAAACGGACTCCGAATCGGGGTTTTGTTTCAACGAGACTGGACCGGTTACCGTCACCTTGAAGGTGGGTGGTAACAAAAGTCCGCAGCTCTTTGGCAGATCGGGATCGGTGCGTGCTTGTCACGACCCACGTGCTTGTCACGACCCAATGATCCAGCGACCCGGGCAATTTGAATCTTCGATTCAGATTGCCTGTGACCCTCCGGGAAGTACGCCCCCCGGAGGAGTCAGCGGTCGTGGTGATCATGGGTTAGACCCGCATGTGTGAATCGTCGGATGATTCTCTTCGGAGTTTTTCCGCGATCACTGCGAATTTGCAGTGTGCAAGTCGCATCGCTCGTTCGAGGTGTTGCCACCTCCAGCATGACTGTCGCACATGAATTGTAGTGTTGATGTTTTGCCATTTGAAATGGTGCTGGAACTTGCTGGGGATGGAGAACAGACACCCATGCCGAAAGACAAGATACGAATCCGAATGGAAGCTTACGACCACCAGGTTCTGGATGGTGCATCCGCTTCCATCGTGGACGCTGCCAAGAAGAGCGGCGCCCGCGTTCACGGACCGATCCCACTTCCTACTCGTATCGAACGTTACACCGTTCTTCGTTCTCCTCACGTGAACAAGAAGTCCCGTGAGCAGTTCGAAATGCGCACCCACAAGCGCGTCATCGAGATCAGCGAGGCGAGCCCCAAAACGATGGATGCGTTGACGAAGATCAGCATGCCTGCGGGTGTGAACATCAGGATCAAGATCTAGGAGGTCCCGTGGCTCGGAGAATCAGAAAGACGATCCTCGGGAAGAAGCTGGGAATGTCCCAAATGTTCGATGATTCGGGCAATTGGGTCCCGGTCACCCTCATCGAGGCTGGCCCCTGCACTGTGTTGCAGGTGAAAAACAATGACAACGACGGCTACGAGGCGGTCCAGATCGGATTCGATCCGACTCACAAGGATCCCGGCAAGCCGATGGCCGGACACTTCGACAAGGTCGGAGTTCAGGCACAGAGATACATTCAAGAGATCCCGCCCATCGAGGGGCAGGATGTCGAACCGGGACAAGCCATCGATCTCTCCCTCTTTGAGGGTGTCGAGATGGTTGACGTTCAGGGAACGAGCAAGGGAAAAGGCTTCGCCGGAACGGTCAAGCGCTGGAACCACAGCATCGGTCCCAAGAGTCACGGTTCGAAGAGCAAGCGTCAAATCGGATCGACCGGAATGATGCAGGACCCGGGCCGCGTGATCAAAGGCAAGAAGATGCCGGGCCAGATGGGTAATGCGAAGGTAAAAGTCAGGAACCTGAAAGTGATCGAGGCCAACCCCGAGAAGAACCTGCTGGTTGTTCGCGGTGCAGTGCCTGGCGCCAATGGAACCTACCTGACAGTTGAGGAAAGTCTGTAAAGATCAGCAAGCCAGCGTGACTCCCTTCAGGGGATAACGGGGCGTGGACGGAATGGAACGAGCCGTGAGTACCGGACTCGAAAACAACAAGGAGCCGCAAGTGCTGGAGGCCGTAGAGGTCCCGCATCACGGAGCCGATGGAAATCATCAGGGCAGTAAGACCTTTACGCCCGGAGCCGTTTCCAACTACCCGAACATCCCTCTGATGAAAGAGGCTGTTCGCAGATACCAGGGACGCCTGCGTCGGGGAACCGCCAGCACCAAGTCTCGTGGTGAAATCAATGGATCACCGAGAAAGCCGTGGCGCCAGAAGGGTACGGGTCGTGCCCGTTCCGGAAGCAAGAAGTCGCCCATCTGGCGAGGGGGCGGAGTCGTTTTCGGTCCGCGTCCGCGCAGTTACGACTACGGCCTTTCCCGCAAGCAGCGTCGTCTGGCCACTCGCCACGCCCTGCTTTCCAAGATGATCGACGGTGAAGCCCTCATCATCGACAGCCTGCCGGTGGACAAGCCTTCCACCGCTGAATTCCGCAAGAGATTTGAGGCAGCCGGCCTCAACCGTTCCTACCTCGTCTGTCTGCCGACGGCGATGTCGGTCGAGGATCGCCGCAATGTATGGCTTTCCTGCCGTAATCTGGAATCGGTGGAAGTGATGCCGGTGTCCGACCTGAACGCACTTTCCCTGCTGCGCTGCAACAACCTGGTGATGACCGCCGATGCTTTCGACGAGATTCAGGGGATTGAAGCTCAGCACGTTGCCGGAGAGGGGAACTGATGAAGGATCCGCATACCATCATCCGCAAGCCGGTGATCACTGAAAAGAGCACTTTTCAGGTAGAGTCGAACAACAGCTACATCTTCAAGGTGGCGCCCGATTCCAACAGGATCGAAATCAAGGCTGCCATCGAGCAGATTTTTGATGTCAAGGTGAAGAAGGTGAACACTCTCAACCAGAACGGCAAGCGCCGTCGGGTGGGGCGTTCCATCGGCTTCTCCAGTGGATACAAGAAGGCGATGGTGACCCTCGAACCGGGGTTTGAAATCGACCTGATCTGATCGACCTTCCCGGGTGGACCGGGAGGCAAATTAGGGTGGGACTCCTGATACCCATGGGAGTCTGGCCGAGAAACTCGAGAGTCTGGCCACGGGGCCGGACAGTGAAAGGGACGACATGGGCGTCCGTAAGTACAAGCCGACGTCTCCAGGACGCAGGAACGCTTCCGTCTCCGATTTTGCGGAGATCACAGCAACCCGTCCGGAGAAATCCCTTTGCGAACCACTGCACAAAACCGGTGGCCGCAACAATCAGGGACACATCACGACGCGGCACCGCGGCGGCGGCCACAAGAGGCTCTACCGTCGAATCGATTTCCTGCGTAACAAGGATGGTGTTCCTGCTCGCGTTGCGACCATCGAATACGATCCGAACCGCAGTGCCAGAATCGCCCTGTTGCACTACAGGGATGGTGAGAAGCGTTACATCCTTGCCCCGCGCAACTTGCAGGTGGGCACCATGCTGATGTCCGGTCCGGGATCCGAACCCAAGCCCGGCAATGCCATGGCCCTGGCGGATATCCCCGTCGGTCTGGCTGTGCACAACATCGAGATGGTCCCCGGTCGCGGAGCCAAGATGGTTCGATCTGCCGGTGGCAGCGCACAGCTGCTCGCCCGTGAAGGCAAGATCGCAACACTGGCCCTGCCCTCCGGTGAAATCCGTCAGGTCAACTCCCAGTGTCGCGCCACGATTGGCATCGTCGGCAACGAGGATCACAGCCTGATCAAGCTGGGCAAAGCGGGCCGTAAGCGCTGGCTCGGTCGTCGCCCCAAAGTTCGTGGTACGGCCAAGAACCCCGTCGCTCACCCCATGGGTGGTGGTGAGGGAAGAACAGCGGGTGGACGTCACCCATGTTCAGCCACTGGACGTCTCTCCAAGGGTGGAAAGACGCGCCGCAGGGGCAAAGCCAGCAACAAGAGCATCGTGCGTCATCGGAAGAAGAAATAACGATGGGTAGATCACTGAAAAAAGGACCCTACGTCGACCTCAAGTTGATGAAGAAGGTTCAGAAAAATATTGAGTCGGGATCCACCGAGCCGATCAAGACGTGGGCACGCGCCTGCACGATCAGCCCGGAGTTCATCGGTCAGACTTTCCTTGTCCACAACGGCAAGGAGTTCAAGCCGGTGCAGGTCACCGAAAACATGGTTGGACACAAACTCGGAGAGTTCAGTCTGACTCGCAAACTGGGTAGTCACGGCAAGTAAAACAATGAAGCGGGTCTGCCCGGTTGGGCAACATGACCCGAAGGTGAGGAACCGATGGTAATGGAATACAGGGCGAGTCACAGATACGCCCGGATCACGGCGCGCAAGGCTCGCTACGTGATCGACCAGGTTCGCAGCATGCCAGTGGAAAGTGCATTGGACATGTTGAAGTTCAGCAATCGCCGGGCAGCTCCGATGATCGCCAAGGTCATCAAGTCTGCGTTGGCGAATGCCGTGCAAGAGGGTGGAGCAAACCCTGAAAATCTGGTGGTGACACAAGCCACCGTCAACGAGGGGCCGACGATGAAACGTTGGCGTCCCCGCGCCCGCGGAATGGCCTATCCCATTCTCAAGCGCACCTCACACATCAATATCAGCCTCGGTGAAAAGAAGGGGCAGTAACAATGGGTCATAAAGTCAGACCAACGAGTCTTCGACTGGGAATCACCCGCAACTGGTCTTCCAGATGGTACGCCTCCAAAAAGGAGTTCAGTGACCAGCTGGTTCAGGATCAGCAGATCCGCAGCTTCGTCAAGCACGAGTTCTACTCTGCTGGAGTTCCGGAGATCGAGATCGAGCGCAGTGGCAACAAGTTGACGGTCCACCTTCACGCAGCCCGACCCGGAGTGGTCATCGGAAAGCGCGGAGTCAAGGTCGAGCAGCTCAAGGAAGATCTGGCTCGAATCGTCGGACCTGAAACAGAAGTCGATCTGCAAATTCTCGAGGTCCAGAACCCTGACAGCAATGCCCAGCTGGTCGCCGAAAGTGTCGCCGATCAGTTGCGCAGAAGAATGCCTTTCCGTCGCATCATGAAACAGACCACCCGCACGACCATGGAGTCCGGTGCCAAGGGTGTGAAGATCATGATCTCCGGCCGACTCGGTGGAGCGGAAATCGCACGGACTGAGCAAACCTCCGAAGGCAGCATTCCCCTGTCAACGATGCGGGCGGATGTGGACTACGGATTCGCGGAGGCGAAGACGACCTACGGCATCATCGGCGTGAAGACCTGGGTCTATCGCGGCGAGGTGATGCAGGGCAAGAATCGGAAAGGCGGCGGGCGCCATGGCAATGATGCCCAAGCGCGTCAAGCGTAGAAAAGTTCACCGTGGACGGGTCAAGGGCAATGCGACCCGTGGCAACTTCGTTCACATCGGTGAATTCGGAATCGTGGCCACCGAGGCTGGCTGGGTTACCGCCAGGCAGATCGAGGCGGGCCGTATCGCCTGTAACCGTGCATTGGCCGGTTCGGGAAAGGTCCACATTCGTATCTTCCCCGACAAGCCGGTGACTTCGACCCCTGCTGAAACCCGAATGGGTAAGGGTAAGGGTGAGCCGGAGTTCTGGGCCGCAGTCGTGCGCCCCGGTCAGGTTCTCTATGAGGTCCAGGGGGCACCGGAAGCCACCGCAAGGCTGGCTTTCAACCGCGTGGCTCACAAGTTTGCCATCGGTACCCGCATGGTTCACAGGAGGCCGACGGTATGAATGTCAAAGAAGTTCGCCAACTGCCTGACGAGGACCTGGTCCTCGAAATCAAGAAGCGTCACGAAAGCCTTTTTCAGATCCGGCTCAAGGCCGCCAATGAAGAGGTTCAGCGTGCTGGAGAGATCCGTGAAATGCGTCGCGACATTGCCCGCATGAAAACGGTTCTTCGTGAGAGAGCACTCGAAAAGACACGCTCTGCTGAGCAGGAGTCATAATGAGTAACGAGAACACTGAAAACACTGCGACCGAAAAGAGAATCCGGACCATCACCGGACTCGTCGTCAGCAGTTCGATGGACAAGACCCTTGTCATCAAGGTCGAGCGTCTGGTCCAGCACAGGAAGTATCGCAAGTTCATTCGCAAGCACACCAAGTACTATGCGCATGACGAAGCCAACGAAGCTGCGGAAGGGGATCTGGTCGAGATCGAACAGAGACGTCCCCTCTCCAAGCTCAAGCGTTGGGAGCTCAAGCGGATCGTTCGCATGGCGCCCCGCGATGGTGCGATCTCTCCTCAGGATACCGCCCGTGAGATCGAGGAGGATCAGTCATGATCCAGATGCAGACCCAACTCGACGTCGCCGACAACAGTGGTGCCAAGAAGGTGATGTGCATCAAGGTTCTCGGTGGAAGCAAGCGCAAGTCTGCTGGAGTAGGCGACATTATTGTCTGCTCGGTGAAGAAGGCTCTGCCGTCCAGTGAGATCAAACCGGGATCTGTGATTCGCGGAGTGATCGTCAGAACCAAGAAGACGATTCGTCGTCGCGACGGTTCCTACGTAAAGTTTGACCGCAATGCACTGGTCGTGGTCGACAAGGACGGAAACCCCAAGGGCACCCGTATCTTCGGAGCGGTCGCCAGGGAACTTCGTCAAAAGAACTACATGAAAATTATCAGCCTTGCACCCGAAGTGGTCTGAGGCGAGAGAGAGGCAAGAAGATGGCGCGGCTTAAAAGCGGAGACACCGTCGAGGTGATCAGCGGTGCCGAAAAAGGCAAGCGCGGCAAAGTGCTCAATGTGGATCTGGGCTCGGGACGGGTGACCGTTCAGGGCGTGAACATGGTCTACAAGCACCTGCGCAAGAGCCAGAAGCATCCTCAGGGTGGCCGGATCCAGCTGGAGTCCGGAGTCGATATCAGCAATGTCATGCTGATTGACCCGAAGGATGGCAAACCCACGAGGGTTCGCATGGAGATCGACGGCAATGGCAAGAAGGTGCGGGTTTCATCCCGCAGCGGAGAACCGGTCTGATCCGGAATCAGGAACAAGACAATGGCAAGATTGAAAACACTCTACAACGACACGGTCGCTCCGAAGATCAGGGAGCAGTTTGGAATCACCAACGTGATGCAGACTCCCCGCCTCGAGAAGATCGTCGTCAATCGCGGTGTCGGTAAAGCGCTGGAAAACAAGAAGCGTTTGACCGAAGCGGTTGGAGAACTGGCAAAGATCACTGGCCAGCAACCTGTGGCAACCCAGGCCAAGAAGTCGATTGCAAACTTCAAGCTTCGGGAAGGTAACGGAGTTGGCTGCAAGGTGACTCTTCGTGGCGAGCGAATGTACGAATTCCTGGATCGACTGATTGCGGTCGTGCTTCCCAGGGTTCGCGACTTCCGCGGGGTTTCCTCCACTGCATTTGATGGTCGCGGAAACTACTCCATGGGACTGACCGACCAGTTGGTCTTTCCCGAGTTGAGAGCCGACGATGTGGAGTTCCTTCAGGGAATGAATATTTGCATTACTTTCAGTAACTCAGACGACGAGAAGTCCCAGTTCCTCCTTTCGGAGTTCGGCTTCCCGTTCAAGAAAAAGTGAGGTAGAGGCTTTGGCAAGAAAAGCCCTCATCAACAAACAGAGATTAGAGCCCAAGTTTTCGACTCGGGCCTACAACCGGTGCCGCCTTTGTGGGCGGCCACGTGCTTACTACCGCAAGTTCGGCATCTGCCGGATCTGTTTCCGTAACCTTGCCTCCCGAGGTGAGATTCCGGGCGTCCGCAAGGCCAGCTGGTAGTTCTTACGTTTTTTCAATCCATGGCTGACCAGCGCGCACGTCGCGCCAGGAGCGAAGGAGACCAGAGTGAGTATGACTGATCCTGTTGCGGATCTTTTGACAAGAATTCGCAACGTCAATGTGCTGGGACGGAAATCTGTCAAAGCACCTTTCTCCCGTATCAAGGAACAAATCCTCAGTACGCTGAAGCGTGAAGGCTTCATCGAGGACTACCGGATCGAGGGCGATATTCCTTCCAAGGAACTCGTGGTCGATCTGAAGTATGGTCCAGAAGGTGAAACCGTGATCCGTCGCATCGACCGGGTCTCACGTCCCGGCTGCCGGGTTTACAGTTCTGTGGCCGACCTCCCTGTCGTTCGTGACGGTCAGGGGATCATGGTCGTTTCCACCTCCCATGGGATTCTCAGTGACAATGAAGCACGCCAGCAGAACGTCGGTGGCGAGCTGATTTGTCGGGTCTATTAAGGGGGGTTGCCATGTCAAGACTGGGTAAAAAACCCCTGCCGATTCCCTCTGGTGTGACCGTCGAGATCAACGGCGACGCTGTCAACGTCAAGGGACCCAAGGGAGAGCTGAGCCTGCCCGTGCACCCGACGATTGAGTTGTCCGTCGCTGACGACGCCGTCAACGTCGGCCGCAAATCCGAGGACCGGATTGCCCGTGCCATGCACGGCACTTCGCGCCAGTTGCTTCAAAACATGATTTTGGGTGTGACCCAGGGTTTCACCAAGGAACTTGAGATCGTGGGCGTTGGATACAATGCCAAGGTCCAGGGATCCAAGTTGACCCTGGCCATTGGATTCTGCCACCCCGTCGACTTCGACATTCCCGAGGGAATCAAGTGCGAGTGTCCTGAGAACACGCGCATCGTCATCTCCGGAATGGACAAGCAGGCGGTGGGGCAATTCGCTGCCAACATCCGCGCTGTTCGCAAGCCCGAGCCCTACAAGGGCAAGGGGATTCGTTACAAGGATGAAGTGGTCCGTCGCAAGCAAGCCAAGAGCTTCGGGGCATAGGGAGGTAAAGCACGATGAAAGCCATCAAGAAAAAGACCGTGCGTCGCCTTCGCAGGAAGCGCCACATTCGGAAAAAAGTTTCTGGAACTGCCGATCGTCCCCGTTTGACGGTCTTCCGCAGTGCCAAGCATATCTACTGCCAGGTGATCGACGACTTCACCGGAGTCACCATCGCCAGTGCATCCACCCAGGTGAAAGAAATCAGCGACGCTGGTTCCACCGGAAACATCAAGGGTGCGGAAGCAGTCGGTGCACTTCTCGCCGGGCGTCTCAAGGAGAAGGGCGTCGAAGCCGTCTCCTTTGATCGCAATGGCTACAAGTATCATGGGCGGATCGAGGCGTTGGCCGAGACTCTCCGCAAGGAAGGCATCAAGGTCTAAGCATGTCTGAAGAAGAAAACAAGCCGGCAGAAGAAGCTGCAAAGCCTGCCGAGAACAATGACGCTCCTGCTGCCGAAGCAGCGCCTGCTAACGAAGGTGCTCCTGCGGCCGACGGTGCTCCTGCGGCCGACGGTGCTGCTGCCGACGGCGGTGGTCGCGGTGGTCGTGGAGGCAACCGTCAGGGTGGTGATCGCGGAGGCCGCGGTGGCCGTGGCGGTCGCGGAGGCCGTGGCGGACGTGGCCGTGGACGGGGTCGCGAGGAGGATGAAGGTCCACGCCTTGAAGAGCGTGTGGTCAAAATCAATCGCGTTGCCGCTACCGTCAAAGGTGGACGTCGCATGTCGTTCAGTGCACTGGTTGTCCTCGGTGACAAAAAGGGCAAGGTCGGCATCGGTTTCGGCAAGGCCAAGGAAGTGCAGAGCGCCCTGGAGAAAGCCTTCAAGGATGCCCGTGCCAACCTGGTGACCATCGAGACCAAGGGAACCACCATTCCCCACGAAGTCGTCGGTGTTTCCGGGACTGCCAAAGTGAAACTGATCCCGGCTTCTCCGGGTACAGGTGTTATCGCCGGTGCTGCGGGTCGTGCAGTTCTTGAATGCCTCGGTGTTCAGGACGTCCTGACCAAGCAGTATGGAAGCAATAATCCGCTGAACGTTGTGAAGGCGACCCTCGAAGGTCTTAGCCGCATGCGTTCGAAGGAGCAGGTTGCCAAGTTGAGGGGAGTCAATCTCGTATGAACCTCTACGAACTGAACCATCGTTCCGATAAATACAAAAGCCGAAAGCGTGTGGGCCGTGGTCATGCTGCCGGAGGCGGTAAAACCGCAGGCCGTGGTATGAACGGTCAGCGTTCCCGCTCCGGTTTCAGCCGCAAAAGAGGATTTGAGGGGGGACAAACTCCGCTCTTCCAGCGTTTGCCCAAAAGAGGATTCAGCAACGTCAATTTCCGGGTTTCCTACGACATCATCAATGTTGGAGATCTGAATCTGGTGCCGGACGGGGTGGACACTGTGAATCTTGACCTCTTGGCCGATAACGGTCTGGTCAAAAAGAAGCATTCCCGCCTAAAAGTTCTCGGTTCCGGTACACTGGAAAAGAAGCTGGTCGTCGAAGCAGCACGTTTCAGCAAATCCGCACAGGCTCAAATTGAGAAGTGTGGTGGGGAAGCCAAGACTGTCTAGGGGAGTTCATGTTCAAGGCCATCGGTACCATTCTTGCAATTCCGGATCTTCGGCAGAGGATTTTTTTCACTCTGATCGCATTGGCGATTTACCGCATCGGATTTTTCATCTACCTCCCCGGGGTGGATGTGAACCTGATCAATTCGATGACCGAATCACAAAATGAGAGCAGTGGCCTGCTGAGTTTCATCAGTATGACCAGCTTGCTGACCGGTGGTGCCCTTTCCCAGGCCACCATCTTCTCCCTTGGAATCATGCCTTACATCAGTGCGTCGATTATCTTCTCGCTGATGACCAAGGTGTTCCCCAAGTTGGAGGAGTTGCAAAAAGAGGGTGAGTCTGGCCGCAAGGTCATCGCCCGCTGGACCCGTTACTCTGCAGTGGGCCTCTGCCTGATCCAGTCGATGTTTGTCGTCTTCTGGGTCTCCAGTCCTGCCAGTGGTGGAGGCCAGGCCCTCTCCGCAGGTGGTTTTGGTACCGGTCTTCTTCAGGTTCTCGTGCTGACCGCTGGAACCCTTTTCCTGATGTGGCTCGGTGAGAAGATTACCGAGAACGGAATCGGTAACGGAATCTCGTTGATCATCATGGCGGGAATCGTTGCGATCATCCCGGCGAGTATCAATGACTTCGCCGCCCAGTGGCAGTCGTTGGATGTGGATGGTCGCCCCTTCTTCATCCTCAAACTGGTTTCATTGTTGGTGCTCTTCTTTGTTGTGACCGCAGGCGTGGTGTTCATCACCAAGGGTCAGCGCAGGATTCCGATCCAGAATGCGCGTACCGTTCGCGGAACCGGAAGCCAGCGCCATTACATGCCGATCAAGGTCAACAGTGCCGGCGTGTTGCCGATCATCTTTGCCCAGTCATTGCTGATCATTCCCGGAGTCATCTTCAACTACTTTGAAGGAACCCAGGGAGTGGCTGACCTGCTTGCAGCGGGAAGTTTCTGGTACTACGTCATCTACACGCTGATGATTGGTTTCTTCACCTACTTCTGGACTTCCCTCTACTACAACCCGGTGGAGATGTCTGAAAACATGAAGGAGTACGGCTCTTTCATCCCCGGAATTCGACCGGGTCGCAGAACTGCAGAATACCTGCAGCAGGTTTTCTCACGCATCACCCTCGCCGGTGCAGTATTCCTGGCAGTGATCGCGCTGATCCCACAGATCATCACGGACAGCCTGAATGTGAACTTCTTCATCAGTGGCATGCTCGGCGGTACCGGTCTTCTGATCGTCGTCGGTGTTGCTCTGGACCTCGTCGACAAGATTGAGGCCCAACTGTTGGCGCGCCAGTACGAGGGATTCGTTTCCTCCAAGCGCAAGAAGTCCGGGGCAGGAGTCTAGTCATGAGTCGCCTTGTTTTCCTCGGACCTCCGGGAGTCGGCAAGGGGACTCAGGCCGTGGGCCTCGCCCAAGAGTTGGGGATTCCCCATATCTCCACCGGCGCCATTCTCCGTGAAGCTTTGGAGCAAGGCACAACGACCGGGCTTGAAGCCAAGAAGTTCATGGATGCCGGGGAGTTGGTTCCCGATTCGGTGGTTCTCCAGCTGGTCCGTGATCGTCTTTCTCAGGATGATGCCCGCAGTGGTTGGCTTCTGGACGGCTACCCCAGAAATCTTGAACAGGGTCAAGCCTTGCAAGGTTTGCTGGATGAGATGGGGGAAACTCTCGAACACGTCATCTATTTTGAGTGCGCCGAATCCGAGTTGGTTCGGCGTCTGAGTGGCCGCCGCACCTGCAAAACTTGCGGAGCTACCTTCCACATCGAGTACGCACCGATTCCGGAAAAGGGTCAGTGTGATGCGGGCGGTGAATGTGACATTCATCAGCGCAGCGACGACGCGGAAGAAGCCATCCTCAATCGACTCTCAGTCTATCAACGGGAAACCGGCCCTCTGGTTGAGCATTACAAAGAGCGCGATCAGTTGGTGATTCTCGATGGAGCGGCTCCCATCGATGAGGTCGGAACCGCCCTGCGTGCTGCTCTGAACCAGGCTGGCTAAGCTTGATTCAGTACAAATCTGCACGCGAGATCGAATTGATGGCGGAGGCGGGGGGCATGGTTGCCCGCACCTTCCAGCGCATCGCCCCGATGATCGAACCCGGAGTCAAGACCGCTGCCATCGACGAAGCGGTCAGGGACAGTATCGCCGAATTGGGAGGGACCCCTCTCTTTCTCGGTTACCACGGATTTCCTGCCCACAGCTGCATTTCCGTCAATGAAGAGGTGGTCCACGGTATTCCCGGCGAGCGCCAGTTGCAGGACGGAGATCTGGTCTCCATCGACATTGGAATCGGTGCTCAGGGATTTTGTGGAGACTCCGCTCGCTCATTCCTGGTTGGGGAGACCTCTCCTGAGACCCTGGAGGTTCTGAAGGTCTGCCGCGAGGCGCTGGCCAGCGGAATTGAGGCCGCATATCCGGGAAATACCCTCTGTGGCCTGATCTCCAGCATCGAGGAGGTCATCGAGGCCTCCGGAAGGGGCCTGGTGAAGGAATTTGTCGGTCACGGCATCGGCAGAAACATGCATGAGGAGCCTCAAGTCCCAAATTTCGTCTCCAATGACCTGAAAAAGCGTGATTTTGAGCTCCGGGAAGGGCTCGTCCTGGCCATCGAGCCGATGGTCAACGGCGGTGGAGGAGGGGTCAAAACCCTCAAGGACGGCTGGACGGTCGTGACCCGGGACGGCAGCGTATCGGCCCATTGTGAGCATACGGTCGCAATTACGGCGGATGGACCGCGGGTTTTGACCCTCGGACCGGGTGAATCTTGGCCACCTCTCCCTGGGGCGGTGGGGCAATAATCGGTTCTCCGGGGGCATGACATGATCGCCAATTCCCCGAAATCTTGTGGAATTCAGGGGATGCGGTTGACGCTCCCACGCCAGACTCGGTATATTCCTCGCTTCCCATCGTGTCATCCGGAGTGCAATTCGCCCCTCGGATTTCCCATGTTTTTGTCCGGAAAATCCGGACATGTATGGGACTGTTCGGGGTTTTTTCCTTCCTGTGATTTTTTCAACAGGTTGGTGGAGGCCTTCTGCAATTCAGGCTTTTGTGACAGAAAGCTTTTTTGACATTGGGTACTCGTGTAGTCGTGATCAATTTAGTCGTGATGAAGTGTCGTGACGTTTTGTTTTTGCTGTAAGGAAGTGCAACGCAGTTGCAGCTTCAATCAAGAGAGCGGTAACAGTGCCGTTCAATTTGGAGTAGGGGACACTATGAAAGTCCGTGCGTCAGTTCGAAGGATCTGTGAGAACTGCAAGCTGATCCGTCGCAACGGAGTTCTTCGCATCATCTGCACCAACCCGCGTCACAAACAGCGTCAAGGAAAATGATTTGTTCAACGTCCGCTGGACGTTGATAGGCAAGGAACAGGTTCTCAGGCGATGCCAAGAATACAAGGTGTCGACATCCCGGCAAACAAGCGCGTCCATGTGGCGTTGACTTACATTTACGGGATTGGTCCACATATCGCTCAAGAGATTTGCAAGGCAGCCGGTGTTCAACCGGATATCAAGGCAAGAGACTTGAGTGAGGATGAAGTCAGTCGCATCACCACCGTGATTCAAAACTCCTTCGTCGTTGAAGGAGAGTTGCGTCGTCAGGTGCAGCAGAACATCACGCGGCTGAAAGATATCGCCTGCTATCGCGGTATGCGTCACCGCCGCGGGTTGCCTGTTCGTGGTCAGAACACCCGCACCAATGCCAGAACTCGCAAGGGTCCTGCGCGGACTGTGGCCAAGAAGAAGAAGTAGTAATCCACCAGGATCGGAGACTTTGCGTTGGCGAAAGCAACGAAGAAGAAGGTTCGCAGAAACGTTTCCAGAGGAATCGTTCACATCAAATCGACCTTCAATAACACGATCATTTCCATTTCCGACCCTGAGGGGAACTCCCTCATGAGTCAGAGTGGCGGTAGCGTTGGCTACAAGGGAAGTCGCAAATCGACCCCCTTTGCAGCCCAGAGAGCTGCTGAGAACTGTGCGGCGTTGGCCAAGAAGATGGGAATGACCCAGGTTGACCTCAAGGTCAAGGGACCTGGTCCCGGACGTGAATCCGCCATCCGCGCGATTCAGTCGAGCGGTCTTGAAATCATCGCCATCGAAGACGTGACACCCTTGCCCCATAACGGATGCCGGCCGCGCAAGCGCCGGAGAGTCTGAGGAGGAGAATCATGGCACGTACCCTCGGACCCAAATGTCGTCTTTGCCGTCGGGATGGAGAGCGTCTCTATCTCAAAGGGCAGCGCTGTCACACGGCCAAATGTGCGGTGGCCAAGCGTGCATATCCCCCGGGGATGCACGGGTTCCGCCGCGGCCGTCCTTCTGAATACGGAGTTCGTCTTCGTGAAAAGCAGAAGGCGAAGCGCATTTATGGCGTTCTTGAGCGCCAGTTCAGAAAGTACTTCGCAGAGGCCGATCGTCTCAAAGGCAACACCGGTGCAAACCTGCTGATCCTTCTTGAGAGAAGGCTCGACAATGTAGTGTACCAGTTGGGTTTTGCAGACAGCCGTGCCCAGGCACGACAGTTTGTCGCGCATGGCCACGTGACGGTGAATGGCAAGAAGATCGATGCTTCTTCCCACCTGGTGAAAGTGGGTGACGTGATCGCCCCCAAGACCCGGAAGAAGAGCGAGTCCCTGGCCAGAGAGAGGTTGGATGCCTTGCAGGGGAGAAGTGCCCCTGAGTGGCTGACCCTCGAAGCCAAGGAATTGAAGGGCACGGTCAACCGTCTGCCCGCAAGAGAAGACGTCTCGATTCCGATTAACGAGGCGTACATTGTCGAGTTCAGTTCTCGATAGAGAACCGAAGTCCTGAATTGAATAACTTGCCGGTGGGGGGCCCTCGAGCTCTGGCCGCCGTGTGAGAAGGGAGCCCTGTCCATGTCGATGCGCGTACGCTGGCGTGAATTCGAATTGCCGAATCGGGTCGAGTGTGATGCTGAAACGAAGCATTCCGGCTACGGAAACTTCGTCATCGAACCCTTTGAAAAGGGTTACGGACACACCATTGGAAACAGTCTGCGTCGAGTCCTGCTCTCCTCCATCGAGGGTGCAGCATTGGTGCAGGTTCAAATTGAAGGTGTGGATCACGAGTTTTCGACCAAGGAAGGTGTCCTCGAGGACATCGCCCACGTAGTACTGAATTTCAAGCAGGTACTGGTCGAGCTTCGTGGTGTTCAGGAAGCGGAAATGACGATTCGCAAATCGGGCAAAGGCACGATCACTGCGGGCGACATTGAGCACGGAGACGATGTGGTGATCCACAATCCGGATCAGGTGATTGCCACCTTGACTTCGGATGTTGATTTCCGCGCCGTCATGAAGGCTCGCATCGGTCGCGGATACGTGACTGCCGCTGAAAATTCC
Organism: uncultured bacterium; assembly: GCA_913056395.1. Lineage (GTDB taxonomy): Bacteria > Planctomycetota > UBA8108 > UBA1146 > UBA1146 > UBA12191. Next base: position 17,976 of record CAJXMG010000040.1, read on the forward strand.
GAAGGCAGATCCGAGATCGGCCACATTTGGCTCGATTCGACCTTCTCTCCGGTGACACGGGTTCGCTACCATGTTGAAGCGACACGTGTGGGTCAGTTGACCAACTACGACAAGCTGATCCTCGAGGTCTGGACGAACGGCACCATCGATCCTGAAAGCGTGCTGGTTGAGGCCGGAAAGATCCTGCGCAAGCACCTGACACCGGTGGTCAAGTACTTCGAGTTGGGATCCGAGGTATTGCAGCCGCGTCTGCCTGAAATCACTCTTCCGGATGCGGAAGACGAAGAGTTGAGGGCGATGCTCGATATGCCCATTTCCCAGTTGGAACTGTCGGTCAGGGCTTCAAACTGCCTTGAATCGATGAACATTTCCACACTGCGGGAATTGTTACGGATGCGTGAGGATGATCTTCTGCGCATTCGCAACTTCGGCCAGACTTCTCTGGACGAGTTGAAAGCCAAATTGGTAGACATGAATCTTGAGCTGGGACAGGTCAACGGGTAAGTCCCAGGGAGTTGAGCGATGCGACATAGAGTTGCCGGAAAAAAACTGAACCGAAACAGTAGCCACCGTAAGGCTCTGAGCCGGAATCTGATACGTGCCATGATCATCGAGTGGAAGGGCAAGGGTCACATCGTGACTACTCGCTCCAAAGCCAAGTTCATTCAACCGAAGGTTGAGAAGATGATCACTCTTGCCAAGGAGAAAACGGTTCACAACATGCGCCGTGCGATGGCCGAGATCGGCGATCGTGAAGTGGTGCAGGTGCTCTTTGATGAGATTGGCCCCTACTACCAGCAGAGGCCGGGTGGATACACCCGCATCCTCCGCATGGTCAAGCCGAGACTCGGAGATGCCGCCATCCGCGCTTATCTGGGATTCGTTCGTGAAGACGACGAGTACCCGGAGGGTGATCGCCGGGCCAAGGGAACGGCTGATTCAGCCGCCGCCGCTGCCGAACCCGCTGCTGTAGAGGAGTCTGCCGCAGTTGAGGAAGTGGCCGCCGAGACCGCTTCTGAAGAGACATCAGAAGACCAGGCCCCGGAAACGGAAGCCTCCGTCGAATCAGAAGGTGCGGATCCAGAAAGCACGGAGTCTGAGCCCGCAGCTGAGGCGGAGTCGCCGGCAGAGGAGGCTGCAGAAGAAGAAAGTGCCTCTGAAGAGTCCGAGGAAAGCGACGAATCAGCCAAGTCCTGAAGACCCGCTGACCTTCATACTGAAATCTGAACTCCGTCGGGTATTGCCCGGCGGAGTTTTTTATTTGCGCATTTTTGAGGATTCGCCCGGGTTCAGGGGGCTTTTCTCTTCACCTTAAGAGCCCACAATAGGCTGATCCTGACAGGGAGACTCCATAGAGGGGGGCAGAGGAACACTTCTGCTTTCTGATCCCCAACGGGTCTGCGACCTACAATAATGCTGTTTCTCGCCGCTGGGGGCGCTGTATGACCTCTCCTCGTCTGTTTGTATAACCATCTGGAGGGTTGACAAGCCTCCGGCAAGTTCCCCCTCTGTCTCCAGTCTCTACCCTCTTTGAAGTCCCTGAAAAGGGCTTTAATCGTCAATCGGAGATATCTTGAACTGGCTTACCTGTCTCACCTGTCACACCTGTTGAATGTCCAAGTGGTAAATAAACAAACATGTCGGATCATGCTTGACATATTGACATGGCGATTGTTTGATTAGCCGTGAAGACTGACTCAGAGGACTTATCCCTCAGGAGAATTCGGTCTGTTTAGGTTTTGTTTATTCAATGTTTATTGCTGCCCTTTTGTCTGGTTCAGAGGGTGGTTAGAGGTGTGACCCCCATGAGGACTTTATTCCAGAGGGAGGAGATTATGAATCTCTCCAAATCGTGTGCTCCCCTGAGCACGTTTACCATCTTTGTTTGTGCCATTCTGTGTACGAGTTTTGTCGTTGCAGGTGGTCAGTCGATGAATCTGAGTAATGCTTCTACTCAGGGAACTGCTTCCACAAGCATGAGCCTGACCCTGGACAGCAGCGCACAGACCGAAGGATACGTTGCTGCAGTGGAATTTGACGGTTCCCTCTGTGACGTCACCGATATTTCGGCCGCTTCTGCCACAACCGGTGCCGGCGCAGAGCTCTTCATTTCGGAGATCTTCGATAACGGATTCACCATCGGTTGTGTTGTGGACGCGAGTGCACCGTTTGAGGGCAACACGATTGCTCCTGGGTTTGGACTCGCCCTTGCGGATATCGAGATTACCCCCACGGCTCTCGTTGATGCAGACACTGACGTTGCCTTCAACTTCAGTGACGGCACCCTGAATTCTCCTCCGCTGGACAACATCATCGTCCAGGGTGGACTTTCCATCGGCGTTGGAGAGGGCCTTCTGCTTTCTGGTGGAACCCTGTCTCTCCTTGAGCCTCCTCCGGCAACAATGATCGTCGAGAGTGGTTCTGCCCCTGCCGATGGCAACGGAACTACCGGCGATGCCCGTATCCTTCTGGACAACAGTCTGGGTGGGGTTCAGGGTTTCGTGGTCGCAGTGATCCACGATCCTGCTGGAATCACCCTTGAGGGAATCTCCCTCGGTGAGGACACCCTCGCCGCAGGTGCCGAGTTTGAAATCACCAATATCTACGCCGACGGTGGAACCCTCGGAGTGGTCATGGACTTCAACTCTCCCTTCGATGGTCAGACCATCGCGACCGGAACCGGCATTCACCTTGCCAGCTACTCCTACTCCTGCAATGACTCCAACATCTACACCGAGGGTGAAGCCGCTCCGCCGGCCGCCAGCAGTGCGTTGACACTTGAAGATGGAGTTCTGGGTGCACCTCCGCTGAGCAACGTGATCGTTGTGGGCGGACTCTCCGTTGCTCCGTTGAAGACGGATGGAACCTTCACCTGTGAGCCGGTCGCTGTTCCCGCTGAGGACACCATCCTGTGGATGGAGACCAAGTTTGACACCGAAGAGGGTAACTACGCCTACCTCGGTCAGACCGGTGAGCTTTGCTTCTACTACAAGGACGACGACGACTACATTCAGGGTTTCACCCTGACCGTCTGCTACGACTGTGATCTGACGAT
>CAJXMG010000041.1 GCA_913056395.1 uncultured bacterium
GTGCAGTTGTTAGAAGTACTGTTTGGTGCATCCAGTAGCTTTGTGTGCCAAGACGCATGTGATTCTGATGACAATGGAAGAGTGGATGTCGGAGACGCGATCCTGCTTCTCTCTTCACTCTTCGGCGGTGGTGGGGTACCAGTGGGTGGACCTTGTGGTCCTGATTTGACCTTCGATGCACTGGATTGTCAGTTATTCCCTGTTTGTCCCTGAGACCAAACAGAGCCTCTCCAAGGTAGTGAATTGTTCCGAACTCTAGAGATGATGTTGGTATCACTGGCCTATCTGACCCGATATGATACTGACTGGTGCACGAATTGAATTATACACCGAAAGAGTGGACTTCTTTCTCCGCTGAATTTGGCTTAAGGATCGTACTCGTTGGACTTTTTGGCCAACTGGATCGATCCTTCTAGACGCCATATTCACTCAGGCAGTTCGCTTCAGATTTACCTCCCTGTGCACCTTTGTGTTGGTTTTGACTTAATCTTGTTCTGACACAGCGAGGCGGGGGGATGGCAGTATGACGGATCATTTTGGATCCTCTAATTTCAAGCAAACGGTTCACGCCACATGGCGGATGGCCTTTCTTTTCACAGTATTCCTGACATTGAGTGGGGTAGCCCCGCTTCAAGGTCAGGTTCCTTCTGAAGGAGACTGGAGTCAGCGTCCTCACGCAGAAGAGGTGGACACTGCCCTCAGGGGGTTCCTCCAATTGTATCCTGAGGTTTTGGCCGAACGGGATGAATGGGGTCGAACCTATCTCTTTGGTGCTCCCTTTGCCTGGGGCAACACCGATGATGAGTTGATCGAGCGTTTTCTCCGTGATCACTCTGCGGCCCTGGGCTTATTCCCAACGGATCTGGAACTTCTCTTTGCCTCAGATCTTCCCACTCGTGACGCTACCGTTTTGGCCTACAGGCAAATCATCGATGGGATTCCGGTGGAGAATTCTGCCATCCGGTTTTTGACCCGTCCTGATTCCGTCACCGGAGAAAGGTCTCTGGTCTATGCGGCTGCCCATATCTCTCTGGAGCCCGTCAGTGGTTACGCTGAAGTCTTGCTGACCCCCGAAGAGGCCCTGCGATTGGCCCAGGATCAGTGGACCGGATCGACAGAATTAAAGTGGCAAGAGCCCCGATTGCTGATCGAGCCGAGCGCTTCCCGAAAGGCTGAGGGCCGCAAAGTGTACCGGATTGTGGCTACGGGTCTTCGACCTGAGCAGGCGGAGGACTGGGCGATCAGTGTCGACCCGGAAACCGGGCTGATCCTTGAAGTCAAAACCCAGATTCTCCACGTGGATGTGGAAGGGACTGTTACAGCCCAGATCACCCCTGGACTGGAGCCTGATACCGGTTCAAACCCACCACAATCCACTCCTCTGCAAGGACTCAATGTGGGAATCAATGGCGGTGCGAGTGCTGTCTCACAGACGGATGGTTCCTTTGTGATCCCCCATGGTGGTGTCGACCCGGTTCAGGTTCTCGCCAATCTGACTGGAACATGGTGCTCGGTCATCAATGTGGGCGGAGCGAATCTTTCCGCAGCACTGAATACAACTCCGCCCGGTCCAGCCAATTTGGTGATGAACCCCGTCTACGATCCGCTGACAGTTGCAGAGTGTAACGCTTACCATTACACCCACGTGACTCATGATTTCATCCGCTCACGAACCAGTGGCAACCCTGGCATCGATGTATCATTGACAGCCAACGTCAATCTGACCGATACGTGCAATGCGTTCTTCAGTCCAGGAGAGCAGAGCATCAACTTCTTCCAGGAGGGAGGAGGTTGCGTCAACACCAGCTTTGCCAGTGTGGTGGCTCATGAGTATGGGCATTTCATCGTCAATCGACTCGGTTTGGCTCAGGGTGGATTTGGCGAAGGCTTCTCTGACGTCGTCAGCATGCTGATTCTTGATGACCCGATTATCGGCAGAGGTTTTCTGGGACCAGGAACACAGGTCCGTGATCCCATCGCTGCCAATATTCAGTACCCCTGTCCAAGTACTTCGGTGCATACCTGTGGGCAGATATTGGGGTCCTGCTTCTGGCTGTTGCGTGAATCATTCGGGACCGCTCTCGGAAGTCAACAGGGACTCGAATTCACTCAGCAGTTATTTGTTGATTGGTCTCTGGTAACTATCGGAGGTGTGGGAGATTCCAGTGCCCATCCCGAGACTGCCATCGAGGTACTCGTTCTCGATGACGATGACGGAAACCTTGGCAACGGTACTCCCAACTTCGATTTGATCTGTAACGTTTTTGGCAATCACTCCATCGATTGTCCGGTTCCTCCTCCGCTGACCCTGGTTCTGCCGGAGGGGCTGCCCGCAAACCTGACTCCGAATGTCCCGGAAACGATTCGACTTTCCGCTCTTCCCGGAACGACGGCGGTAAACCCCGATTCGGGTCAGCTTTTTTACCGTCAGGGGATTGGGGCATTCACGTCTGTTCCCATTTCCTGGCAGGGATCCACTGATTTTATCGTAGATCTCCCGGGACAGGGCTGTGGTGATCAGGTGGAGTTCTACTTCCGCTTCCTCGACCAGGTGGGTACTGAATTCCTGCTTCCTGAGACGGGGGCTACAGCTCCCTTCAGTCTCGAGGTGATCAGCCAGTTTTCTGTGAGTTTTTCCGACGACATGGAAAACGATACTGGCTGGACAGTGGGAGAGCCCACCGATACTGCCACGACGGGCGTTTGGGTGCGCGTCGATCCCATCGGAACGGCTGCCCAACCCGAATCCGGTAACGGAACCGCGGGTGCGGTGGCATGGGTAACAGGTCAGGGTTCCCTTGGGGGGCCAATCGGTGAAAATGATGTCGATGGGGGTGTGACGACCCTGAAGACTCCTGTTTTTGATCTCAGTCAGTATGCCAATGCCGTTGACCCTGTGGAAATTTCCTATTGGCGCTGGTACTCCAACGGAACAGGTGCTGCTCCTTACACGGACAGTGCAAGAGTTGAGATTTCAAATGATCTGACCACTTGGATCGAAGTGGAAACTCTCGGCCCCCAGAGTGGCCCTGATACTAATGGAGGTTGGGTATTCCATTCCTTCATCGTCGAATCTTTTGTTCCGTTGTCTTCGACCATCCAACTGCGATTTTCCGCTTCTGATCAGGACCCAGGCTCCATCGTGGAGATGGGAGTCGACGATTTTGAGATCTATCAGAAGATCTGTTTCGAGGGGCCAGTCTTCCGTCGTGGTGACGCCAATGGTGACGGAAGTGTCGACGTATCGGATGCAGTGATGGTGCTTCAATACCTGTTTGAGGGATTTGCGATAGGTTGTTTGGACGCCGCAGATTTTGCAGATAACGGCAGCGTCAACATTGCAGACCCAGTAGGGATTGTCGGATTCCTGTTTGGAGGAGAAGCTCCTCCGGCTGCGCCTTATCCAGGGTGTGGCATTGATCCGACTGATACGGACGGATTACCCGATTGTCAGACGCCCTCAAGTTGTCCTTGAGAACTGACTCAGGAAGCGGGAGCTGAACCGATTTTTTGTGCCCATTCCGGAAAGTGGGCAGGATCAAATTCACATGGATCCGGGAATCCGGTATCTCCCGCGGAATTTGTTGGGATCAGGTGTACGTGGACGTGGGGAACTTCCCACCCCACGACCATGTACACCACCCGCTCGCACCCCGTAGCATTCTTCAGTTTTCCAGCGACATGATGGACCGCAGCCCAGAGTTTGGCATGGGCTTCCGGTGACAGATCAGTCACATGGCTGATTTCTTGTTTTGGAATCACGAGGCAGTGTCCTGGTTGGACCGGGCGGATGTCCATGAACGCCAAGTGCTCTTCATCTTGCCAAACTTCGTGACATGGAATTTCACCGGCAATGATTTTTGAAAAAATGCTCGCCATTTTCAGGTCCCCCAACCTTCATACTTCGAAATGGTGGATCGAAAGCTCTCCGGAACCTCGATCGGGTTGAAGTTTTCATCGATGGCGCAATGGGTGGTCCAACCACTGGCGATCAGGCGATTTTCGCTCTTGTGACGGATTCGGACAGCAAAGGTAAAGGAACTGTGACGGATCTCCTGAGTACAAACGTCAATTGAGAGAACATCGTGAAGCCTGGCAGGTGATTTGAAATCGAGGTGGGCGTTGACGACAACGTTTTCAAAGTCTCGGATCGGTCGCAAACCCTCCGCAAGTCCCAGATTGAGCAAATACTCCACTCGGCCTACTTCGAGGTAAGTGAAATAGTTTCCATGAAACACAATTCCCATGGCGTCAGTCTCAGGTAGTCGAACCTTCACTGTGGTGTTGAAATGGTACTTCAGATCGACCACTGATCGATTTTGCGAATGGGAGTTTCCTGAAGTCATGGTCAATTCCCTTCTGTGCAAGCTCTGCATTTGATTTTGCCATTGCACATGTCATCATTCTGCCAGAACTGATGGGGCTGAATCCACACCAGTTGAGATGATCAATGACATCACAGTATGTCCCAAAGCGGAAGCCAATTTTCACTCCGGAGGGTAATTGCCGAGCGAATCCGAGGAGAACTACCTGCGGGCAATCTGGAAACTTGCAGGGGATGACGATTCAAACTGGATACCTACCGGCCTCGTGGCAGAACGGGTCGGAGTATCTCCACCCTCTGCTACGAGTATGGTTCAGCAGTTATGTGATCGAGGCTGGCTCGACCATAAAAAATATGGGGGCGTTCGGTTGACTTCTGAAGGCCGAATGCTGGCTGTTCAGACTGTTCGTCGACACCGCATTCTTGAAACCTACCTTTCCAAAATACTTGGCGTCCCCTGGGACAGGGTCGATTCTGAAGTTGAGCGACTGGAGCATTCCGTCAGTGAAGATCTGATCTGCCGCATGGAAGAGGCTCTTGGTTTTCCCGACCGGGATCCTCATGGCTCACCGATTCCTGACAGGCAAGGGGTCTTGCCTATGCGTCAGGATTTGTTTTTAGACTGTGCACCACTTACGACAATGTTGGAGATCGTTAGAGTCGAAGATGCTCTTCCAGAAGTATTACACTGGCTGGGAGAGAGAGGGGTCCGCCCAGGAGTCGTGGTTACAGTTGAATCGAGGGAACCTGCCGGTGGGCCTGTTCTCCTCAAGCTTCCCGGGCAAGAATCGGCTTTTGCCATCAGCGGGAAACTAGCTCGATCCATTAGTGTGACAATAGTCGACTAATATGAATCAGATCAGAACGCGGTATTGCGACTGAAATCAACTAACGGCCGGTTTCAGGTTTCGATTTGCTGGTTAGCTCTTCTTCTTCCAGCATGACCATGAGCGACTCATCCAAATGGTGTTCAATTCTGTGGGCTGGTTCCTCCAAGTGATCCGATGGCAGCCCCAATCGCTCTGATGCAAATCGTTGCCACAGGCTTCTCTTCCTGAGAAGTGTTCTGGCTATACGCTTGCCTTTTCCTCTCGGTTTGCCATCACGGATAAAACCGATGAGGACCAGCTGAACCCATGCAATCCCGGTGGTGCTGAAGAGGTTTGGAGTGATCAATTTTTCATCACTCTCCGAAAGCTGATGTGATTCTGCAAGCAGGTCTTCTCTGGCAACTCGCAATCGCCACATATACAGACGGAAGGCCACAGGCAGGACTCCTCTTTGGGGAGCAAGGAGGACTGCGACTGCCAACAAGACACCTGAAGTCAGTGCGATCATCCCTGGGACATTCGAGTCCACCACATAGACCGCAGAGAGTGTTCCTGCAACCGCAGAAATCACTCCGGTCAAAGCACTGACCATGATCATCGAGCCAAAACGATCACAGAGGATTCCGGCAATCGTAGGGGGAACTGCAATCATCGCTACTACCAGGATTGAGCCCACTGCTTCAAAACAGGAGACAGCAGTGATTGCAACGAGCACCAAAAGCCCTCTCTCCAGCAACCGGACTGGTAACCCGGTGGAACGTGCCAGGCTGGGGTCAAAGGCACAAACTTTCCATTCCTTCCAAAAGAGCAGCAATGCTCCGAGATTCAGAAGAAGTGCGATGGAAATAGTAACGATCGATCTGGGCAGGGACCATCCGAAGAAATCCATCCGCTGGAAATGGGTGAACTCTATGAGGCCATGAAGAACACAACTGGCATCCAAATCTATCTCGCGGGTGTAAAGTTCGATCAGGATGATGCCTGCGGAAAAAAGAGTGGTGAAGACCACTCCCAAAGCCGCTCCGCCATCCATCTCTGCACGCTCTTTGAGCCAGTCTGCGATAAGAGACAGGAACAGAGCTGCGATAACGGCTCCGATAAACATCGGTGCCACCTCACGGCTTCCGGTGAAAACAAAGCCAAGGATCAAGCCTGGAACAACCCCGTGGGCGATGGCATCTCCGAGCATGGCCCGGTTTCGAAGGGTCAAATGTACACCGACGATGGAACAGGTCACCGCTGCCAGAATCGCAACCACAAGAATATCGAGCATTGCAGGGTTCATGAGGATATCGATCAAAGGTTCGCCCCTTTATCAAGTGGGGGAATCTCCATCGATTTTCTATCGAGCAATTTTTCGATGTCTTCTTCGTCAAGATCGATCAGATTTCTGTCGATTTCAGCTTCACTGTCGAGCCATTGAATCCATCGATTTCGGGCCGAGATGGATCTTTCTGCTCGGCGAATTCCTTCAGTGGTCAATCGGATGTGGGTTCCTGCCATCTCGGTATATCCCGAAAGGGTGCACAATCGCAGTGCGGATGAACTCGCATTCAGGGAACCTGCCAAAATCCTCTCTCTGGCGACAAAGTCGTTTCCCGAGAGGAGATTCTCATGAAGAAAAATCAGAATGCGCTGCATTTCCCTGCGCTGTTTCCTTTGAATCCAGCGAAGGCGTTTTCCCAGCAATCCCTTGTGTGGTGCCACGATCAATGAAACGGAAAACAGGGTCGCTGCACAGATAACGATGACTGGTCCAGTGGGAAGGTCGACGCGCAAGGAACTTAAAAGTGTTCCTGCGGCTCCCGCTACGGCACCAAGCAGTCCACTGATGGTGAGCAGGCGATTGAATCGGTCGGTCCAGAACCTCGCAGTGGCCGGTGGAATCACGATCAATGCTGCGGTCAAGACGACACCGACGGCAGGCAGGGAAATCACAATCGTTATCGCAAGAATCAGCATGACCAGAAGGTCGACTCTCCCCATCGACATTCCGATACCTTTACCAAATGAACTGTCAAAACAACTGACGAGCAGTTCCTTGTGGAGGAGGATCATCAGGAAACTCACCACAGTTGCGGAAAGAGTCAGGGTAATGGCCTCCGACTGAAGCATCCCGGCAGCTTGTCCGAGGAGGAAGTGATCAAGGCCTGCTGAAAATGCGCCTGGGCCAGATCGCTGGGCGATGCTCAACAAGGCAATCCCTGCACCGAAAAAGATCCCCAGAATCGATGCTGTGGCAGAATCCTGCCGAATTCGTGTCAGGATCGGCAATCTTGAAACGAGAACTGCAGCCAGAAGAGTGGTCAGCAGGGCTCCGAGACCAAGGGCCCAATACGATTGGCTGCCGGCGATCAAAAAGCCGAGAACGATGCCGGGAAGTGTGGAGTGTGCCAGTGCATCGGCAAGCAGTGCTCTTTTTCGCAGGAGCAACAGGCTTCCGACCAATCCACAACACAATCCAAGAGTCGTGGTTCCCAGAAGGACGACCAGGGTGTTGGGCTGCATCAGCGATCACCCGATTTCCGGATCGACCGACCAGAACGGATTCTCCGGACCGCCTCCGCGGCTTCATCCAGAAGGGTCAATTGACCACCATAGGTACGAAGGAGGTTCTCACGGGTAAAGGTCGTTTTTGTGGGACCAGCGGCAACGAGCCTGAGATTCAGAAGCAAGACATGATCAAAGTAGTCTTCAATGGTTTGAAGGTCGTGATGAACGATGACGACAGTCCTGTCGTCTTTTTTCAAATCTGCGAGGACCGTTCGAATCGTCTCCTCTGTCGCAGCATCGACACCTGCAAAAGGCTCGTCCATGAGGATGATTTTTGCATCCTGGGCGAGTGCCCTGGCGATGAAGACTCTCTGTTGTTGTCCACCTGAAAGTTCTCCAATTTGGCGTGAGTGAAGATCAGCCATTCCCACAGCAGACAGGCATTCCATTGCCCAGTCTCTCTGCGCCTTCCCGGGCCAGCGAAACCAACCGAGTCTGCGATAGGTTCCCATCATGACCACGTCGAGAACCTGCACCGGGAAATCCCAATCGACACTTTCACGTTGGGGAACAAACCCGATCAGTTCGTCGGATCGATCACTGGGGACGTCAAAGATTTTGATCCAACCATTGGCAGGTTGATGGGTTCCCAGAACGCACCCAAGAAGGGTACTTTTTCCGGCACCATTGGGTCCTACGACAGCGCAAAGAGACCCCTTGGGAATCTCGACATCGATATCCCACAACACCGGTTTCTCCCGGTAAGCCATGGTCAGATCATGAATTTCGATGGCGGTTTCGCTCATTTCAGCCCCTCAGCAATCGTTTGGGCATTGTGTCTCACCATCTTTGACCAGCTGTCTGCACCGCTTTGCGGTGGACCGGGAGCATCGCTGTACAGTTTTCCTCCCACGGTCAACTGATGACCCAGTTTTTGGCAGCCTTCTATCAGTGCCAGTACATTGCGCTCCGGGACAGTTGATTCGACAAAGATGGAAGGAATCTTTCTGTCACTGAGCAACTTGACCAGTTGATTGACCCTTTTCAGTGATGGTTCCGATTCAGTACTGATGCCCTGAATGCCGTGGACTTCGAATCCGTATCTGTTTCCGAAATAGGCAAAAGCGTCATGGGCCGTCACGAGAACCCTTTTCGATGGCTGAACGGGGGCAAGGGTGGCAATGACACTTTGGTGCAGTGTTTCGAGCTCCGAGACCAATTCGGAGTACCTGCGATTCAAGTCTTCATTTGGCAGTTGCCCAGATTCCAGCAAAGTCGACTTGAGGTTTGCACACACTTTCAGCCAAAGGGGGACATCGAGCCAAAAGTGCGGATCGACGGCTTCTGACTCGTCCAGAATCAGATCTCCTGTGGGTATCTTTTCACAGACGGCAATCGCCTTGACGGTGGGTGAGTTTTCTTCGAGCTGGGACAGCATCTCTGACATGCGTCCTTCGAGGTGATGTCCATGATAGAAAACCAGGTCTGCACGAAGGATTTTTCGCAGATCTTTTGGAGTCGGTTTGTAAAGGTGAGGATCGACTCCACTTCCCATGAGGTGCTCGACCTGAATTTCCGGGGGGACCATCTTGCGTACCGGTTCAGCGAGCATCTCCGTCGTGCATAAAATTTTCAGGCCTACGCTAGGAGACTCCTGCTCCGGGCCAGTGCAACCAGCCATAACGGGTAGCAGGAGGAAACCTATCGGAATCAGCCATAATTTATTGGCCATTAAGTTCAGTCGTCTCAGGAATGCTGAAACCGTTTGAATCGAAGAGTGAATACGCATAGTTCAATCTTCAAATCAAAGCTGCCCTGGATCAAGATTTAACCCAGGCAAAAAAATAGATTAGGCCAGCCTAAAAACAGGAGAATATGGGAAGTATTTGAACTTAAGGGAATCATGTGGAGTCCCAATCGTGTCAAATGTATCATTATCGGATACTAAGACTGATCAGGACTATCTGGCATTTGCGTGTTTTTATTCACTCCATACCGAGCTGCGGTGAACCCAGCAGTGCCCTTATTGGGAGGAAGATCTGATGACGGGAATCACCCGCTGTAAATCCATGTATCACAGAATTATTACCTCTATTGGATATGCTCATTTTGTGATGGCGTGCGTAATTCTGTGCGGGTCGTTCACCGTTAATGCGGCGGAGATTTTGGTCCCTCAGGACGTTCCTCAAATCGCTGATGCCATTGATCTGGCTCTGGATGGAGATGAGATCATCGTCTCCCCGGGGGATTGGCAGACTCCAATTAATTTCAATGGCAAAAACATCGTCGTTCGCTCCAGTGAAGGTCCCGAAAGTACCCATCTGGTTGGAAACGGAAATGGATCAGTGGTCAGCTTCATTTCCGGAGAAGTTTCTGGGGCGACACTCGAAGGATTCACAATCCACTCAGGAGGGGGAACCCTAACAACCAATGGATTACTGGGTGGTGGAATTCTGATTATGAACTCCTATCCGACGATCCGCGATTGCATTATCGAAAACAATGCAGCCGCTTCAGGAGCAGGAATCCATGTTGAAGGACCCTCGTTCGGTAATGTCACGGTTGATTCTGTGATTATCCGTAACAACTGTTCTGCAGATTCCGGAGGCGGAATTTGTTTGAGAAATTCAGCAGAAGCGATACTGCTCAACTGTCACATTGAAAACAATGTTGCTGAAGTTGTTGCTGGTGGAATCCTCTGTGAAGAAAGTTCTATCACGATCATCGATTCAGCAGTGGTTGGAAATGCTTCCGATCTTGCAGTGGGGGGAGTATGGATTTATTTCGATTCGGAAGCTCAAATCCAGAACTGTCTCTTTGAGAACAACAGCTCACCCATCTCTGGGGGAGCCGTGGTGATCTCTGACCAGGCCCGAGCAACGATAGAAAGCTCCGTATTCAGGGACAATCTGGGCGGGAGTTCAGGCGGAGCGATTCTTCTCGATTCAGGGTCCAATCAGGAAACTCAGGTCATCAGGGGTTGCGTGTTTCACAATAATTTTGCAACCAATGCCGGGAGTCATCTGGCAATCAGCTTCAACCCGCTCGATCTGTTGATTGAAAAGTGCACTTTTGGCATGACCGATATTGGCAGTGCCGAGGCCATCAGTATCAACAATTCAGGGATTGAAGCGGTGCGCATCGACTCGAGTATCATAATGGCGGGAGCGGGTGGAAGTATCGTCGCAATTCCCGGATCAACCTCGGTGACCTATTCCTGTGTAGAAAATCTGTCAGCGACGGCGGTGACTCCCGTTGACAGCATCGATGCGGATCCCCTTTTCACAGATGCCGGAAATGGGATTTACACTCTCGAGTCTGGGTCACCCTGTTTGAACAATGGCAATCCACTCTTGCCCCTCGATGCGGATGGAACATTGACAGATATGGGAGCCCTCGGAGCAGCACCATTGCCCAGTTCCGAATTTCGAAGAGGCGACGTGGACGGATCAGGTTCGGCCAACATTGCAGATGCCATTCAGATTCTGGCCTGGTTATTCATTCCCGGGACTGACGCACCTTCTTGCGAAGATTCTTCTGATACCAATGACGATGGAGCCCTCAACGTCTCAGACGCAATTACACTGCTGGACGCATTATTTGTGTCCGGTGATCCACTGCCTGAGCCTTACGGTTCTTGTGGGAGCGATGCGACGGACGACCCCCTGACTTGTGAAGCAGACTGCCTCTAGTCCGATTCTCCGGCTCTTGACCCGGCAGGTTTCCCGATCGACACTCGATCCTGTTGCTGCTGGCAGGTTGAAGCGGGAATCCAAATTCTGGAGGGCGGGGTCATGGCCAAAGTTCTGGATCTGAATGCCACCATCGAAAAGCGGGAAGATTTTTCTGACGAATTGGCGATTTTCAGAGTTCGTCCCGATGATCCTCTTCCCGATGGTGACTGGTTTGTCCCTGGCCAATACATGGTGATCGGCGTCAATAATGTCGATGAGCCAGAGCTGGGAGGAGTTCAGAGGCCGATGTCCATCGCCTCCGAGCCCGCAGAGCGTGGTCACGTCGAGTTCTATATTCGTCGAGTTGGAAGCCCTGAATCCAAAAATCCCCTGACCCACAGTCTCTTCAAACTTCAGCAGGGAGACCGGGTCTTTTTGCGCCCCAAACCGAAAGGGCACTTCACGATCCCCGGGACAGTGGGTGAGGAGGACAAACGCTGGCGCATTCTGGTCAGTGCCGGAACCGGTTTGGCTCCTTTCGTCTCCATCGTGCGCGATGACTGGACACGCAATGGAGGCAGCGCAATGGATCGCACCTGCATTATTCATGGCGCTTCCCGACCCGGAGATCTGGGCTATCGACGCGAACTGGAAGATCTCTCCAGTGAGCATGGGCTCCTCTATCTGCCCACAGTCAGCAGACCTGCCGAGTATCCAGAATGGGATGGTCTTCACGGCAGGGCAGAGGATCGATTCAAGGCGGATGCTCTGGAGGTTCTCGAGGAAAAAATGGGAATCCCCTCGGGATCCCTGGGGCCTGATCAGGCGGTGGTTCTCGTTTGTGGACTTCAGGGGACGATTGGTGAATCCCTCGTTCGTCTCGCGAAGCGCGGATTCGTACCGGCAGAAAAGAAGATCCGTAAAAAGCTGGAGATTCCCGATGACCTGCCTGGCTCATTCTTCTTCGAGCAATACGATTCAGACCCGGTGATCGATCTGGAAAATGAGAGCCTGATCACGGAATTGCGTCGGGATCTGGGTCTCATTTAGATCGGTTTGACTCTGGAATTGGGTGGCTCGCTCATGGAAACTGAACGTGAATGAAATGAGCCCCAATGCCCCAGCAACCCGATGATTCCATGAACCTGTTCCTGGTTCACGGTGGCGAATCCCGTCAGATTCCGACCACCGGTGTCAGTTCCATCACCATTGGCAGATCCGACGAGTGCACCATCACTCTGGATATCGCCAAAATAAGCAGAGTTCATGCTGAGATCAGAATTGATGGTCAGGATTTTCGCCTGATCGACAAGCGTTCTTCAAATGGAACCTATCTCAATGGAGATCGCATCGAATCCGCTCGACTTCGTGCGGGCGACCGAATTGAAATCGGTGAAGCGGTCATCGAAGTCCGGTCTCCACAGGCGAAGGCAGTTCGCAAGAACCCCTCTAAAAAGCGACCTGCGAGTGCCGGTACGAAAAGCAATCGTGGGACAAGCAGTTCTTCAGTGAAGAAATCTGCGGTGGCAGCGAATCCGGATGAGGAGAACGCCTACGTCCCGAGAAGGTCAGGTCCTTCTGCCCTCAACAGGGTTGCAGATATCACGCTGATGATTTTGCTTCTGGTTCTTGTGGGACTTGTTGCCAAGGAGTATGCCACAGGACCCAAGAAGATCGTCCGGGAAGTTCAGCCGCAACAGGAAACCGATTCGACAAGCACTGACGTGACACAGGTTGCCGGACCCATGGACGATGGAGAGGTTTCACTGAAACTTCTCGAACAGGAAATGGCGGATGGAGAATTGGGTTGGGATGCCATCGATGGCCTTCGATCCATCGCCAGGCGGCAACCCTCCAGCCGGGCCGCAAAAACGTGTCTCGATCTCGCAGAAGCTCTCGAGGGTGTCAAAAGTGCGACGCAGTTGACACGACGGGAAGCCCTTGAAGAGTTGCTCACTCCGATGGTCCTGGCTCAGGATTTTGGCAATGCTTCAGTGGTGGCCCGTTTTCTCGCGACAGTCGACTCCGGTGACGACAGCAGGAAGTATTGGACGGGCAGGGCAGATCAGATCGGGCGCATGGCCAGAGCGGAGATTCGAACTTTGGATGAACAGGTCACAAGCCTGCTCAATCTGAGGAAACCGGGCGAAGCGCTCCGATTGGTCGCCGCTTCCCGTCAGCGTTTGGCGGGCTTCAATGAGTTTGAGGGAATGCTGACCGATCTGGTCGAGGGTATGGCAGACCTCAAATTGAAGGAGCCTCCCCGACGGGTGAAGGCCCCCCGTGAATGGAGTGAACTGCTGGCCCGGTCCAGAAGGTATCTGGAAGAGTGCCGCTACTCCGACCTCTCTCCGGTTCTCTATCGGGCACTTTCTCTGGACCTGCCGCCCAATGATCACATTCAGGCATTGGATCTGCTCGTCAAGGCCGGAGCATTGACGGTCATGTTTGAAGAGTTCATCGAAGGTGCGGCCGGTGGTGAATTGGAAGTCCGTGTTGCAGGGGTTCCGATGAGAGTGCTGCGTGCGACTCGGGAAAGTGTGGAGTTGCAACGCACGATCGCCGGTGGAAAACAGAATCTGCAGAAGTCATGGCTTGAAGTCACGTCGACCGACAAATCTGCACTGTTCAGGGCCGTTCCTCACTCAGTCGAGGGCGTGATGGGTCTGGTGTTTCTTGCGGAGATCGCCGGAGATGATGAGGGATTCCACCGTGCACTGGTCAACTTGCACCGGCGCAAGAGTGGGGAGAGCCTTGCAGAAGCGATTCTCATGAAGGCCCGCCCGGGGATTCCGACCGGATCAGAGTTTGTCGAGTACGATGGCCGATTGGTAACGATTCTTGATAAAGAGAATCTTCTGGAAGAGAAGCGACTCAAGAAAGAGCGAGAACGTGAGGCGATTGCCCAGGCTGAACGTCTGCAAAAGTCCAAGAAGATTGACGTGATCGTCGACTATGCACAACTGCTCAGGGAGCAGGGCAGCTTCAGTTTGGCGGATCAGATGTTGCGCGAAGTCGTCGCCAAATCTGACGATGCGGAACAATCCGCAGAGGCCCGGAGGCTGCTCTCAGACCCCTATCTGGCAGTCGTTCCCCTCAGAGAGAGTGGGGATCCGAAAAACCGCATCGATCTCTTTATTCTCGGTGACGGATATCAGGTGGCAGACGAGCAGCAGTCCCAGTTTCTGAACCATGCAAAAACCTGTGAGCGCCTGCTTTTCTCCGTCGATCCTTACCGGGAATACGAGCAGTACTTCAACTGCTCCGCAGTGCACTTGCAGTCCGTCGACAATGGTGTCTCCAGGGAACCCGGTGAGATCAGCAAGGACACTCCCCTTGGCTGTATGGTTCGCTACGACGTGCTGACATCCGATGCCGGAAAAGTATTTTCGATCACGGATCGCCTGGGAGAGGCGGGCAAGGATCGGCAAACGGTGGTCATCGCCAATGATGTGGCGGGGGTCGCCACCGGTGGTGGGGGTGTCACCAGTTTGCCCAAGGGAGCCCTCGGTCTCGTCCACCACGAGGTGGGGCATTCCTTTGGCGGCCTCAATGACGAATACGATAACGAACCTGGCCAGGACCCGGATAAACAGCCTCCTCCGCCAAGGGATGCCGTGGTGGCCACTCGCCCCGCTCCTCCCAACTTGATGCATGGCAGCGACAAGGCGGATGTGGCATCGAAGGTGATCTGGCAGGAGTGGATCGATGCAGAGGACCGCTGGTGGAACAACAGTACTGTCGGTCTATTTGAGGGCGGAGATCGCAAGCCCTACCATGTCTGGCGTCCACAGTTGTCGTGCATGATGCGTGATCTGAGTGGTTTCTGTGTCGTTTGCATGGAGCACATGGTGAAGCAGATTTATCGCAATGTGAGACCTGTCGACCGTGTTGAGCCCGAGCCGGGAGAACTGGTCCTCAAAAAAGAGGACGAAGAGGAGATCATCCTCAAGGTTTGGACACTCCAACCGCGGACCCACGATCTGGAAGTGGTTTGGAGGGTTCTCTCCTATGGGTTGCAGAAACCTGCCGCTGCCGGCGGCGAGGGTTCCACTGGCCAGACTGCGGTCAATGATGAGCGACTGGGTGAGGTTTGGCGTCGCTCCCAGAGCGGACTGGACCCGACCGGAAAGACGGTGAGAGCCGCTCAACTCAGGGCCAAGGATCTGGAACCGGGCTGGCACAGGGTGCGTTGTTCCATCAAGGATCCGACCCCCTGGGTCCTGCGAGATGAGGAAGGGCTGTTGACCCAGGAGTTGGAATGGTGGGTGGAAGTTCAGCCCTGATCAGGCATGATAGCGTCACGCCGCTCAGCTGGTCCGTTTCGGGCCGGTGACCCTGTTGAGAAAAGAGGTTGTCCCTTGTCCGAGATGAAGACCATCACCATCACCAGCGGTAAAGGCGGTGCCGGAAAAACCCACCTTGCGGTGGCAGTCTGTCTGGAATGGGCTCGCAGGGGCAAAAGGGTCATTTTGGTCGATATCGACCTGAACACCCACAACTCGCATATCTATTTGTCGGTCGATAGTCCCCGTTGGACAATTCGCGAACTTTTGAACGGTGATTGTTCACTGGATGACGCTTTGGTAGAGGTTCCTCGCAGTTACTGGGGTGGAGATGACGATCACCCCGATGGGTCTCTTCATCTGCTGACCGGCCAGAAAGACGATGGAACCCAGTTATTGGAAATCTCCGACAGTGACCATCGTCAATTACAAAAGATTCTGACCGCCAATTCAGACAATACCGATATTCTCGCTTTCGATACCGGTGCTGGAATTGATCATCACCAGTATTTTTGTGGAGAGTATTGTCAGGACGTTTTGGTGATTACCAATGCCGAAGCTACGGCGCGGGTCGATGCCATCAAGGTTCTGCAGTTTGTCAGTCATCTGGAATCACCTCCATCTCGCTGGCTGGTTCCGAATGAGGTGGAAGATCAGGTCGCGGGCAGACGATTGTTCGATCATTTTCAAAGGGTCTTGAAGGACGAAGAGCTTCATTGGGCCGGTGCAGTGAGAAAAGATGAAGCCCTGGAAAAATCAGCTCTCCGCGGGAAGATGGTTCTGATCGAGGAGCCGGGATCGAAAGCCTCGACCGATTTCAGAAATGTTGCCAAAAACATTCTTGTGAGGATGGATGGTGAATCGGACGGCGATTTCATGAACCGTATCGACAGCATTCTCGACAGCTGAATCCAGCCTGAAAATCCGGGACAAAATAGTGGAACAAAAAAATCCAGTGCGCGAACGCACTGGATCAAATTTTTAACATTGTCGGGAACGCAGCTTGCGGCTGATTAGCCCCATGCCGTCAGGCGAGTGGTTCCCTTGCGGCGACGGGCATTGATCTGCTTGCGGCCGGCTTTGGTCTTCATGCGGGCGCGAAATCCCTGACGCTTGCGCTTGATTCCGCTCTTTCTGATCCTGACCTTCATTATTCCTCCGTGAGTTTTTAACCGAACCGGAAGTCTATCGGTCCACCTCTGGAGGTGCAATGGTTTCCGAAGAATCCGCTGTTAAACTGCCGAATCAGGGCTTTTGAGGGCTATTTGACGCTGTTTTTCGGATCAGGGCCTGTACTTGCCACTGGGTTCCGGGAGAGGCGGTGATCGCCCACTCCTCCCCGCTTCCGGGTCGGGGAAGTGGGAACCGGGCGATCTTCCTGGAATTCCCGGATCCTCCGGGGCCCAGAATCTCATATCCGACTCCCCAGGAGTTCCTGTGCAGGAAGATTCGCGACTGATTCCAGGGTCTGTCCTGTGTGGATCCCAGTATTCCCATGGGCCCTGAATCCTGTTTCCTGGTCAGCGGCGGAAATTGGAAACTGAAGGAGTTTCCGGCGGCGGTGAAATTGTAGGAAAGGTCCCCCTGACGAAAGCTCCATGACTGATTCTCATTCAAATCGAGAGTGAGTTTCAGGCTCTCTGTGGTCGGCTCGGGAGTGAATTTCCAAAGGGGCAAAGAGGAATCCCCGCCGGTGGACTGGGGGGGAGTTTGGGCTGCATCCAGAATGGTGACCCATTGGTGTTCACCATGATCCCTGATTTTCAGCTTTCTCCATTGAACCTTGAGAGGCTCGGTCTGATCCGCAGCGACGCCATGAACCTGAAGACCGATGACCCCTTTCAGACGTTGACCGCACCATGTCTTCGCTGCAGCGACGCCATTCAGATAGGTTTCGATCATGGCTCCACGTGTGACCACACGAACATGATTCCATTCGTCGATGTTGTGAGCAGCGATGGCTTCCGGATTCCTGGAAAGATCGCAGAGCCAGCCTCGATCACCCTCTTCGTAAATCCCTGCACTCCAGAATCGTTGCCGATTTTCATCCATATCGATTTCGATCTGGCAGCCACGCATGCGTTGATTGACGACTTCGCTGCGGATCTGCACTCCGGCATTCAATCGACTGTCAACTTTGAACTCGTATTCGAGTTCAAAGTCGCCGTATTTCTTTTCTGTAATCAGGAATGTATTCGGGCTTCCCGGAACAGTGGTTCCTGTCACTACACCGTCCCTGACTTCATACAGGGCGGGACCACAGCACACCTTCCACCCGGTCAAATCCTCTGGGGGGGTCAAATCTTGCCATTGCGGGGTGTCTTTTTCCGAGGTGACTGAAGGGGCATGCTCCGTCATGACCAGGCTGAATGACAGCAGCAGAATCACAGGGCTGATCATTGAGAGCCCTCCCTCAGCAATGCGTCGGTCCACGGCTCTTTGCGACCGGAGGTTTCTGTCCGAACCCGTGCGACGGTTTCCGGAGATACCGGGTCGGCTCCATGTCCCCATTGCCTGCGAATCCATGTGAGGAGAGAGGAGATTTCTGTATCGGTCATCTTCGGGTTTTCCCGATGGCCGGGCATGGTCAGATCCCAAACTTCTCCATCGACAGTGATGGGGCCTGTCAGGCCATCGAGAATGATGCGAATGGGAACATCTTCCTCTCCCAGCAACCATTCACTCCCCTGAAGAGAGGGACCCAACCCAGGCAAGCCCTGGCCGGCGGATCCATGGCAAGACGAACAGGAGGATGCGAAAGCACGGGCGCCGGATTTTGCCCATCTTCTTTCCTGCTCAGTCCATGGTCGAAGAGTCTCCTTCTCTGATTTGGAAATCAGCAGCTGAGCGGCGATTTTCTGGCAAGCCATCGACAGGGCTTCAGGGAGATCATCCCGGGTGAGCGTGGGGGGGATCTCTGAAAGAGCGGGAGGATTCCAGCGCTTTTGTTGAAAGGCGAAGTCGATGCCTGCCACCACCGCAGAGATTCGGAGATCAAGGGAGTCCAGCTCGCCGATCATTTCGAGAATCAGGGGCAGTGAATGGGGATCCTTGTAGAGAGCAGAGCGGGTGACTTCATTGACGAGTGAAAGAAATCCGGAGAAATCCTCGCGGGCAAAATCGGTCGACAGAAAGCGACTGAGTCTTTCCACCTGGTAGTCATCCCACTGGCTGAGTGCTGCAAGACGAACATGGGGAGAATCGCCGTGGTCCCTGAGGATCGAGAAGAGACCTGCGAGGGCGATTTCATTTTCCTTCATGGCGGAAAGAGCGATGGCCCTGTGCATCGTGTCGATCCGGGATTCACCACTCTGTGGTGTGATCAGGGCTGGAATACAGTTTTGCCAATCAGAATCGGGAGTGGTCAGCTCGGCCAATACCTGACAGCCGATACGGCGAAATTCAGGGCTGGAGGAAGACAGCACTGTGTTGAGATCCGCACTGTTCAACTGACCCAGGCCTGCGAGTGTTCGCAGCGAATGGACTCTCGCTGCCAGGAAGGCCTCTTCATCTCCCAGTATCGGTTTCAGCAGCGGAACAACGGCGGGTGAGGCGGATTCGACCAACAGGCGTTGAGCGGTATCCCGAATCCAGCCATTCGAATCACTGAGAGCGGCAACCTGACCTTCCATGCTCTGAAGGATGGAAAGGTCAGCCGCAGTATCGACCTGAGAGGAATCGTATTTCTCGGGGACAACCCGCCAGATTCTTCCGAGTCCGACCGGTTCAGCCAGGCTTCTTTCCTCGATCTGTTTGCGCAGATAACTGGTGACGAACTGACGGTGTTGAATGATGCCCCGGTACATGTCGATGATGTAGAGGTGCCCGTCCGGTCCGAGCTTTGCATCGACGGGGCGAAATCTCTCATCGGTACTGGCCACAAAAGCCTGTTGACCATACTCCGGGTGCTCCCACACCAGCTGTTGCCCTCGAAGCCCGGTGCCGTTTTCCTTCACTTCGAAGGCTGCGACGAGATTCCCCGCTGCTTCTGGAACAAAAGCCCTTCCATTCCAATCGGGTCCCCAACGGTCACTGCGAAGGATGGCCACACCGGAGGCTGCGGTGTTTCTTTTCAAGCGCCCGTCTGCCCTCAGCATGGGCCCCTGATAACCGCGGTTGATCCCCGGATTGATCCGTACCGGCCAGGTCGATGGATCGGGGACCACGGTTTGCCCGGCCCGTGCCGGTTGTCCGATCGTCTTGCCGCACCAGGGGTTCGCTAGCAGCAGCTCAGTCGGCAAAGGGTCAGCGAGAATCCATGTCGAGTTGTGGTTGTAGTGCAGACGTCCAAGGTCGTCCTGAACGATTCCCCATTGCCCCCGAAATGCTGTGGGTGCGTCGATCAGGTGAGGTTTTCCTTCCACCAGATCGAAGTGGAATTTTCGACTGCTCTTGGAATTGTAGATCCAGTTGTCGAGGGCCCTGACAAGACCATTGTCGGTGTGTTCAACATGGTCGGGGTCGTCGGTTCCATAGTGACTGACCCTCGTCCTACGATCGCAGCGATGGTCCCCATCGAAGTCCTGGCAGTACCAGAGATTTGGAGGTTCTCCGACCAGGACGCCTCCTTCGACGATACTGATCGCCCGGGGGTTGATGAGGCGGTCGAGGAAAGTGTGACGGGTTTCATAGAAACCATCCCCATTCAGATCCTCCAGCACCCCGATTTGCCCTACCGGGTCTGTTTCACCATTGCCATCCACATCGGGCATGTAAGAGCGCATCTCGACGACCCAAAGCCGACCCTCTTCATCCCATGCCATGGCAACAGGATCGACGACGGAAGGTTCGCTGGCCGCCAACTCAATGCGGAATCCAGGGGCAATTTGAAAGGAAGCCAGAGCTTCTTCCGGTGAGAGGACCGGAGCTTCCGGTACCTTCCATTGGCGCCAGTTCTCCTGCTGGACCTCCCCTTTTCGGTCTCCGTTTTGCCCTTCTCCGGTCATTGGAACTGCGCAGATCAACAGGAGGCTCAACCACCACAGGCCACGCCATGTGGGGGGTGATGAGAAAGAGAAGGAGTGGTTCATGTGGCGTCGTCTTCGTTTTTCTGTGTACCGGTCAATTTGCGGAATCCGTGTTGGAGAATGAAGAGCGGGCCCACCAACAGAAAGCGGGGGTCTTTCATGAAAGAAGGGCGGTTGCCTTCGATTCCATGTCCGATGAA
>CAJXMG010000042.1 GCA_913056395.1 uncultured bacterium
CAATTTTATGACGCCGAAGTCCGTAGCACTGTCAAGCAGCTGACTTCTCTCATTGAACCTTTCCTCATCGTCATCATGGGGGCAGTGGTGGGCACGATGGTGCTGGCCATGTTCTTGCCACTATTGACGATGCTCGGAAACATGGGATCGCACTAGGGGTAGGGCGGGAGTCGTGAGACAGGTCACCATGACAAAACTACTATTAAGTTTGAGCATGCCATGGGTGGCATTTTGCCTGATGGGTGTGCTCGGCCTTGAGACCGTCTCCAAAACGGCCATGGTGGCTTTGTGGATTTGGGTCAGTGCTTCATTGGCTTCACTGGCCATTCCGTCCTCGATCATTGGTCGTGGATTTACGGACCTTGCCGGGGCCCTGGTCTTGACTTCGTTGACTGGCTGGATGAGTTCGCCCTTTATTCCTGTTCTTTTAGTCGTGATCGCCCTTTCTGGTGCTCTTCACGGTGGCGCGCGTGCCAAATTGCAAGCGAGCATTGCAATTCTGGTACTGGTCGCCGGATCCCAGCTGACTGCAGAAATTTCTTCACCAGCTTTCCCGTGGTTTCAGCATTTGGCCTTGGCATTGGCCCTGTATGGGCTGGCCTGGTTGGGCGGCTGTCTCAAAGGAAGCTGGCTCGATCTTGAAGAGCAACATGAACAGATTCTCAAGGTGCTGGATGAAGGAATCATCGTCTGTGATGCCACTGGAAGAGTGCTACAGGCGAACCCAGCTGCAAGAAAGTTTTTGAGGTTTCCTGAAAGTCGTCGGTGGACAGGTTTTCCACTGGATCAGATTCTTCGCAGGGAAACTGATAATGAATTTCTTAAGGCTCTTAAAAGTCCCTCAGTGAAAGCTGAAGACGTCCGTTGGTCCGATCGTGAAGGAGTCGAGAGAAGTTTCCGTATAAAAACCACAGCTCTTGATTCTGGGCTGATTCTCTCGGTCTTCACCGATCGAACTGCAGAACGTCGTGTCATCGAAGCAGAGGCTCGTCTCGTTCACCTTGAAGAGTTGGATGAACTCTCTCTCGGGTTAGCTCACGAAATCCGTAACCCTCTCGCATCTCTCAGGGGGGCAGCAGAAGAAATTTCAGCAGGTCGCTTAAATAGCGAACAGTCTGAATTGATGTCTCGTATCGTCAACAGGGAGTCAGAGCGTCTTGATCGAACGGTTAATCGATTCCTGGAATATTCTTCGAGACGAAATCGTGACCACTTTCAAATTTGTGATGCGTCCACTGGAGTTTTTGAAGTGCTGGAGATGATCCAGCAACGATCAGACAGTTACGAGATTCGCATACATGACTCTATCGATTCGCCAATTTATATCGGAATTGAGCGGGACGCCTGGAACAGTATCGTCAGCAATCTGGTGATCAATGCTGTCGAGGCTTGTCAGGGGCAGGGCCGACTGGAGGTATCGCTTACTGCGATTGATGGAATGGCTCATTTTTTCATCACCGATGACGGCCCTGGCATTTCCGAAGATTTACAAAACAAGGTATTTCATCCTTTTTTTACGACCAAATCTCGTGAAGGCGGCCTTGGGCTCGCAATCGTACGCAAGGCGGTCGAAGAGTCAGGTGGAAGAATCGAATTGGATTCTCAAGAGAATGAAGGCACGACAATTCGGATTTTTGTCCCACTGGTGCAAAATCGCGAGTTTGTGCAAGTGAAGGCAGGCTCAGTATGAATCAAAAGGCTTACGACATCCTTCTTGTAGACGATGAACAGAGTATGCGTGAATTCCTTGAGATTGTATTGGTGAATGAGGGTTACTCTGTTTGTTCTGCCAACACTGGTGAGGAAGCATTGGACATCCTTGCTAAGCAAGGAGCTCGTGTTTTCCTTCAGGATCTGCGCATGGGTGGCCTCGATGGCATGGAGCTTCTCCAGCAGGCTCGCAAGGTCGCTCCGGACACTCCAGTATTGGTCATGACGGCTTACTCTACCTCTGATGTTGCCATGGAAGCGATGCGTCAAGGTGGTTTTGATTTCCTGCGCAAACCGTTCCAGAACGATGAGGTCAAGGGAGCTGTCAGCCGTGCTTTGGCTTCGACTACAAGGGATGAAAATCGAACTCATAACCTTCGTCAGAGAATGGTTGGTAATACTCCTGTGATGCGAGAACTCTTCGAAATGGTTGAGAACGTTGCCCCCACAGATTCTACCGTTCTTGTGACAGGAGAGAGTGGGTGTGGAAAAGAGTTGATTGCGCGAGCCATTCATGATGGATCGGTGCGAAACAAACAGCAATTTATTGCAGTGAACTGCAGTGCATTCACTGAAGGCCTTCTTGAAAGTGAACTCTTCGGACATGTCAAAGGCGCTTTCACGGGTGCTGTAGAAGAGCGCAAGGGGGTTTTTCTTAGTGCAAATGGAGGAACGCTTTTCCTCGATGAAGTTGCTGATATGAGCCTCTCGACACAAGTCCGAATCCTCAGGGCGCTGGAAGATCGCAGAGTAATTCCTGTGGGTGGCGACCGGGAGGTCGAAACCGATGTCCGTATCATTGCCGCTACCAACAAAGATCTTGCAGAAGAGGTCAGGGAAGGTCGCTTTCGCGAAGATCTTTTCTACCGATTAAATGTCATCCCAATGCACCTACCGCCTCTGAGAGAGCGGAAACAGGACTTGCCATTGCTGGCGGGGCATTTCATTCGTCGTCATGCTGAAGCGATGGACAAGGCTGTCACTGGAATGACTGAATCTGCTTACGAAGTTCTCAATCAGCATGATTGGCCAGGGAATGTCCGTGAATTGGAGAATGTGATTCAACGACAGGTCGCCCTTTGTCAGGGGGACTTGATCGATCAATTTTCCATTTCTTCTCGAACCTCAAGTAATGGAGTTGTGGCTGTCACTCCTGATAATCCGTCGGCGAGTAAATCTTCCATGCAGGAAACTCCGGAGGTTGGCCAAGAGTTCGAAAAGAAACAGGCCTATGATGAGTCTTTGGGTCTGGAAGAGCAGATGGCCCGCTTTGAAAGCCGTCTGATTCGCCAAGCGTTGAATCGGTGCCAGGGTAACCAAACACGAGCTGCGCAAATGCTTGGGATTTCCTATCGCCAGTTCCGCTATAAGGTGGCCAAACTTGATTTGCAGGTGAAATCGGTGGAGTACGCTGAATGAGCGTATCTTTATTGAGTTTTCCTCAGAGGCATGCGGGTCTGACCCTCGGCTCTATCATGGCATTGGGTCTACTACTCTGTCTCGGATCAGGCGGAGATCCTAGCACCCATTGGGGAGTCTCTCAGATCTATCCGGAAATCGGTGTTGAACCCTTCGCTGAAGCACGGGGTTTGCATCTGGGGATTGAATCCGGATTAGATCAGCAGGATCGACAACCATTTCTGACTACCATCACTTTGTGGGTTTATCATTTTTTTGGCCACGGTAGTGAGAGTCACCAACTCTTTTCGTTGATCCCCTACATGTGTTGCATCTTTGCGGTCACTCTCTTGATTGCAAAAAAACGTGGTCGAATTTTCGGATTGATTGGAGGCGGTTGGCTTGCATTGCAGCCAACATTTATGGCGTGGTCTAGTGTTCCGACGACGGTCCCACTTGCTTCCTTCACGATTCTTATTCTCGTCGCGATTGCCGGGCAACCCCAACGATGGGCTCCATGGTTCTCCTTCGTTACCGGTTTGCTTTTGAGTTGGGGTCTCAACCCCATGGTCATGCTGGTGATGCCGATCTGTTGGATTGAGGGGCTTCGGCGTGAAGTTTCAGAGCGTTGGCAGCCGCATGGCTGGGCTCTTTTCGTCTTTGCGGTGTTGGTGCTTGTTGGTTTACAAGTGGCTGGTATGGACCCATTGACGCTTGCGATGACACAAAGTGGTTTGACGCAGTTCAATGTTGTGGATGTCGGTGTGTCGCTGGTAATGGTAGACCCTGGTCTGGTATTGGTTTTGACTCTGGCTCTATTTGTTGGCTTCAGGTCTCCGCAGCCTCGGTTGCGACCTTTAACGGGTCTGATTGTCACTTCGGTACTTCCCTGGGTCCTTGCAGGAAAACTACCGGTCTTTCCATTGGTGGTTTTGTTGCCAAGTATGATCTGGCTGGTAATTGAGACATTTGCTGATCGCAGCAGAGTCAAGATTCTGAATATGGATGACAGCGGCAGAGGGTTGAGGGAATCCCTGTTGATGTTCCTGATTTGCTGCGTCGCTCTTGCAGTCTTTTTCATCAGCAAAGAGAAGGTGGGAGAGGCATCGAGGCTGGCTTCAGTATGTCTGGCGATTTGTATCGTCGGCGCTCTTTTGGGCTTGAGGGCTGGGTTCCGAAGTGTACTGGTTGCATGGGTTGGTACTCTTTGCATGATCAGCCTTCTGATCCCCGTCAATTTGAACAGAGTGGCTCATTCAACTGATCGCCTGAAAGTAGCCCGTGAAAGTCTCGATCGCCTGATTCCTTCGGGGGAGGCTGTCGCAGGACATTGGGCTCATGTGCTGGTGATGGGAACCGATCGACCCGCATTCCAGAAACTGGATCAGGCACAACTTCGCTTAGTCGAGGGACTGGAATATCGAGACAACACACTGGAACAGTATCAATGGGGGAACCAATCGATTTCCCTTTTCCGAGTCGCTGGAAAACCGGGTTGCCTCTTCGAAGAGGCAGTACAACAACATGCTTTGGGTGACATCGACCGAGCTCGCCACAGTTTGTCACTAATTCTACGGAAGGCTCCGGAATGCAGTTCTGCATGGGAGCGACTTGGCCTGATTCTTCTCGATGATGGTCATGAAGACCTTGCATCTGAATGTTTCTTTTTTGCATTGCAGGACGACGTTTGGAGACCGGTTTCACACCAACAGTTGGCTCGTCTCTACAGCAAGTACGGACTTTTCAGAGAAGCCAGGCATCATCTCGAGATGAGTCGTGGTCCTGACTTTGAATCGCTTCCCTCTTCAGTAGCCAACGTTTCATTTCCAGGTCGCCGGTAAATCCACCCAAAGATCCATCTGCTGCAATGATGCGGTGACAAGGAACTCTCAAGGGGTACGGATTACGACCGCAAGCACTTCCCACCGCTCGTGACGCTCCGCTTTGCCCCAGATTCCGGGCGAGGGTTGAGTAACTCCAGGTTTCGCCATGGGGGCAACGCATCAGTTCTTTCCAGACACGCTTTTGAAAATCGGTACCTCTTTGTAATTTCGGGAACCAGGACCATTTCACGTCTTCTCCGTGGAGGGCTGCAAGAAGTTCATGGAGAAGATCTTCGGGAAACGAAGCTTCTATTAGTTGGGTTTGATTCACGGTTACCTGTGCTTGGGAGCGGGCCTCTCTAGCATTGGGGTTAAGAGACAAGGCATGAAGGGATCCGGCTTCGCTCCATGCGGCCCCCAGACCAGCCTGCAGATTCCCCAGATCGATTACTTCATGTGCCCAGTAAATCAATGATCTGGTTTCCTTTGCTGATTAATTTCTGCGGGAGGTAGTGTACTCAGTTTCCTCACTAGAAAGTTCAGTGCAAGGGATGGGAATCAGCAGTGGACAGCTCTTCAGGGGGTTGCCTCACAACGGGGAGAGTATCAAGATGCAGCAAACTTCTTTGAAAGCAGGCGTTTTGAACTTTTCTGAGGCTGTACGCGATCCGGTCCATGGAATGATCCGCCTCGAGCGGTGTGATCTGGGTCTCGTCGATAGTGCCCCTGTTCAACGCTTGCGAAACATTCGACAGTTGGGGCTGACGGATCGGGTTTATCCCGGTGCTTGCCATAGTCGATTTGAGCATGCTCTGGGAACCATGGAGGTGACCACCCGTCTACTGGAGGAGATGAAATCGCGGCTTGGGCTGGAAGAGTTGTTGCGATCCCTCGGGAGCCCAATCTCGGAGAAGTCCTACGTCAACCTGTTGAGGATCTCCCGTATGGTGGCTTTGCTGCATGATCTTGGGCATCCGCCCTTCTCTCATGTCACCGAGAGGCTATTACCGAGGGGGATGCACGAAGAAATGTCCCTGGCACTTCTGGAACACCCACAGATTCGAACGGGTCTAAAATCACTGGGTGAGGAGATTTGGCAATCGGTGGTTCAGGTAATGGATCCTGCAATTGAGGAGTTGCCGAGTCATTTGAGATTCATCCGCTCTCTGGTCTGTGGGGAGTTCGGTTCAGACCGCATGGATTACCTTCTCAGAGATGCCCACCACGTGGGGGTGGAATATGGAGCGTTTGATCTGCCACGAATCCAGCACACCCTGAGGCCTCTGGAAACGGATCAGGGAGTTCAGCTGGGGATTGAGCATGGTGGGCTCCTCGCTGCAGAAGGATTGCAGTGGGCCCGGTTTTCGATGTTCACCCAGGTTTATTTTCATCGAACCCGCAGAATCCTCGATTTGCACCTCGTTGATTTTCTGATTCGAACTCTGGAGCAAAGGCGATACCCGGAAGAGCCTGATGAATATTTGCGTTGGGATGATATTCGGGTGTTTCAGCTACTTCGCGAGGCGGATCTGGATCCTTCTCATCCGGCCCATGCCTCTGCCCGCAGAATCATTCGCCGACAGCAGCACAGACCTCTTCCTGAAGTCGTTGAAGGAGAGCATGTGGAGGACGTGGCGGATCGTCTTGCTGCTCGTGTCCGCGAGATTCGGGATCACGAACCATTGAAGGATCCGGTAGCTGACGTTGTTTCACCTCCTCCAGCCTTGGCTCAGGGAGGGGAATTGCCTGTTCTGCTCGAAAATGGTGAGATCCGCAGGCTTTCGCAGTTAAGTTCTCTAGTTGGGAGACTACGAGTGAAACCCCATGGGCGTATCTATTGCGCTCAAGAAACTCTCCAATAATAAAAGGCCTCTTCGGCCTCGCTGTTCCCTCAGTCCAATAGTTCTGACTGCCAATAGGTGTCACTCACAAACTTCTCCCATGAAGACCAGATTGGTCGTAGGGGTAACCGGTGGATCTGCGACCAGCGTGGGCGAACCGGCTTGACCTTGAGTTTCATCGAAGCCTCTTCAGGAGTTCGATTGGCTTTGCGTTTATTGCAGGTGACACATGCGAGAACGCAGTTTTCCCAACTTAACTCACCTCCTCGACTACGTGGCATAACATGGTCGATGGTCAGTTCACGGGTTCCTGGTCGATTACCACAATACTGACAGGTGTTCTTGTCGCGCCGATACAGATTGAGCCTTGAGAAAGATACACGGCGATCACCGATTCCGGAGTATCCGGAGAGAACGACAATTTCGAGGGGGGCCAGGCAAAGGGATTCGGATCGAATCATCCGTTCCCTGTTTTTGACCTTCAAGATGGAGAGATCGTGCCATGAATGAAGGTCATGAGCCTCATAAGTATCTGGATCGATAATGCGTGCGGCCCCACGGGCAACGAGTCCGATCGCCAGTCTGGCAGGTAGGGTGTGGGTCGCAACCCAGGATCGATTCAGAACCAAAGTTGGTGTCTCGAGCAGATTCGACAACATGTCCTCCCATGATCTATCACGTTCATGTCGTGA
Source organism: uncultured bacterium (assembly GCA_913056395.1). Classification (GTDB taxonomy): domain Bacteria; phylum Planctomycetota; class UBA8108; order UBA1146; family UBA1146; genus UBA12191. The sequence goes on from CAJXMG010000042.1 coordinate 7,465, forward strand.
TCGCGTCTTTCGGGAGAGTGGCAGCCCTTATCTAAAGTACGCTTCTCAAAGATTGTGATCCAGTCCCGAGTTTGAAGGAAAGGGGGTGGTCAACAGAACGGATTCTCACGCTGAATAAAAGCGGCGAAGAAGGACGAAGCAAAACTGTGGAGGGGGAAATCTGAAGCACAGAAAAAATATAACCCCGGCTCTCCTCATTGAGGGGAAGCCATCCCTGTCCTCCCGCCATTTGCGGAGGAGCCGGGGTGATCGCGCATAATAGGTCGCGCGCTGGATAACAAGAACTCGAATAAATCGAACGGTGTTCCAGCGTCCCAAGTGGGGGACTTAGTACACCTCAACGTTAAATAAACGCATGGGCACTGTTTGTAATGCAATGATCATGCCAACCGGAGAAACGTTCATTTCAAACGACTTACGTTCTTGAAGTAAAAATGCGTGGCCAAATCTGGCCTTTTGAAGCGGCTGAAGTGGCCGAAAACAGCCTCTGGTTTGTTGTAAATGTATGATTTGTTTTATTTTATGACAAAACTGTCTAACCTGTCATACGTCATTTTTTTCATCGGTGGAATCCGCCGTCATCATCCTCCAAGGTGATTTTGGTCCCAGGGAAGGAAACAGGAAAATGACTGCAGAAAATAACGCCCCCCTCCTCGAAAGAAGTTGTAAAGCCTGCAGGGGAGACATGCCTGCACTGCTGGGTGGGGAGATCGACAAGTGGGCTGCCCAGACCCCTGCGTGGGAGGTGGTCGACGGTCACCATTTGCAACAGCAGTGGAAGTTTGTCAACTTTCTTGAAGCACTCTCATTTGTGAACAGGATCTCACAGGTGGCGGAAGATCAGGGGCACCACCCGGATATCTCTTTCAGTTGGGGTTGGGTCAAGGTGTGTATCTGGACCCACAAAATCGATGCCCTGACCGAATCTGACTTCATTCTTGCGGCCCATATCGATCATTGCGCACTCTCCGGAGAAAGTTCATGAGAGTGGGTGAGAAGGGACTGCTGCTCCTCCTCTTGCTGCTGATCTTCGCGCTGATCCCGGGAGTTTCCTGGATTCAGGCCTCCGAGCCGATTCCTCCTAACAAGGAATTGCAGCAGCGCAGGGCTCAAATCGGTCTGTTCGAGAGTGATGAGATCCTGCTGGTGGCCGCTGGAGGAACTGAGGGCGAAGAGGTGATCCGTGATTATGAGTACCTCACGGGTCTGCGTTCGTGGGGGGGAGTCCTGATTCTGAGGAGGATTTCAGGGGAAGTGGTGTCGACCCTGTTTTTGCCCACAAAGGATCCCGGTTTCGAAATGTGGAATGGTCCGCGTGCTTTCCCCGGGGAGGAGTCTAGGGAACTGACGGGGATCGATACGATCCTTCCATTTGCGAGCTTGATGGACTGGGCCTTGAAGAACAGGAATCAGATCAAGACGGTCTACCTGGCCAAGCCCCGTTCTCAAAAGGAATCACTGTGGGCCAACATGTTTGCAGGGGAAACTGAGTTCCTCCCCGCTTCCCGCCTGATTCATTCCCATCGTCAAATCAAAAGTGATTGGGAAGTGGAGCAACTGAAGCGTGCGATTGATCGAACGTACCAGGGGTTGAAAGCCGGTGCCGTCAACGCGAAGAATTCCCTTTATGAATATGAAGTGGAAGCGGCGATCGAAGGACAGTTTCGTATGCAGGGATCACCTGCTCCCGGGTTTCCCTCCATCGTTGGCAGTGGGCCGCGCAGTTGTATTTTGCATTGGCAAGAAAACAACGGCGAGCTGGACCGTGACGGAGTATTGTTGATGGATGTGGGGGCACGCAGTGGCGCTTATACGGCGGACATCACGCGCACGATTCCGGTCTCCGGAAAGTGGAGTGAACGCCAGTTGCAAATCTATGCAGTGGTTCTCGAAGCGCAACGTCAGGGTATTGCTGCAGTCAAGCCGGGGGCGACCCAGAGAGATGTCGATTCAGCGGCCAGAAGGGTTATTCGGGAAGCCGGATTTGGCAATAACTTTCCCCACGGTACCTCTCACCATGTGGGCATGAATGTCCACGACGTCGGACCGGGTCGTGCCCTTCAGCCGGGAATGGTGATCACTGTCGAACCGGGGATCTATATTCCTGAAGAAAACCTCGGAATTCGAATCGAGGATATGGTCCTGGTGACAGAGGACGGCTGCGAGGTGCTGTCGGCGGCCATTCCGAAGAGTGCGGAAGCGATGGAGGCATGGTGTACAGGTGCAGAGGTGGTGGAACCGAACCTGAAAAAACCGACTCCAAAGAAATCGGATTCAGAATCACCACAGCGTTTGCGATGAAGAATCATCATTGGGCTGAAACGTTCAGGCAAAAAAAACGCCGAGAGAGGAATACTCTCTCGGCACATCAGGATCGAGGGGGCCAAGCCCCTCCGGAGTTTGATTTCTGAAAGTCTCGGTTTCGGGTTGAGGGAAACCGTCCGCAACGGACACACCATAGCGAAATTGCTCTTCGACTTCCAGAAGAACGGTAAACCGATTTATTAAGGCCAAAAAATAGCCGCTTTGTCTTTTGCCATCTGGAGGCTCGGGGCTGAAATTGGGCCGTTCCGACTCAGAGTCATGAATTGTAACGGTCTTCAGCACTGATTTGACCGATGTTGAGCTGCCGAAGGTCCCACCAGAGATGCCAATTGGTAGGGGAGTCGGAGGGGTGTCGGGAATTGTTACGGCTAGAATTGGCTCGGAAGTTCGTCCACTGAGAAGCAGGGCCCCTCGACACAGACGCGCCGATAACGCAATGGACCATCTTCAGGACCAGCGATGACACAACCAAAACAGGCTCCGAAACCACACGGCATGTAGTTTTCCAGGGAGATCCAGAACTTCAGGTTCTTCTCCAGAGCCGTGTCGCGGAGAGCGACATTCATTCCGTGGGGGCCGCAACCGATCCCCGCAATGTCTGCACTTTCCGGCAAGCGATTCAACTCCTGATCCAGTAGCTCGATCACGTTTCCGTGGTGACCCGCACTGCCGTCGTCGGTAGCGAGCCCAGTATCGACTCCGAGATCGATAAAGCCCTGCTGACCGATCAACAGGGACTCACGACGGGCACCGAGCAGTACCTTTAGCGGCAGGTTTGAGTTTTCACTCTTTCGTTCGCGGCAGTACAGGTAAAGGGGGGCAACCCCGATACCGCCGCCGACGAGAAACAGCGCTCCCTCAGGATCGATCTCAGGGACCGGCATCGGATTTCCGAGAGGGCCCATCAAACGGATGGAGTCTCCAGAGTCCAGTTGTGAAATCGCCCGGGTTCCTGGGCCGACCTTCTGAATCAGCAGTCGCACTTCTGTGGCGTTCTCTCCCGGTTCAGGTCCAACGTCGTAGACACTGAAGGGGCGACGGATCAGGGGATCGTCTTCGGGACCAATGCGGACCTGCACAAACTGTCCGGCGCGGGTGGCACGGGCGATTTCAGGGGCTTCGATATCGAGACGGAACCAGCCTTCACCGAGATCTTCGGTGCGCAACACCGGATATTCATCCACATGGCATTTCTCGACAGGCATCTTCATTGAATCTGTTCCCCTTCAAGATCCGGGAGTACCTGATCTTCAACCTGCTCTTGTTTCGCATCCCCGAGACGACTGGGCAAGTCATCTGTCGAATCCCGCCGATTTCCATGACAAGCCAGGCGATTGATTCGGGCGGCGATCAACCCCGCACCGAACCCGTTGTCGATATTGACGACTGAGATCCCCGGAGAACAGGAGTTGAGCATTCCCAGAAGCGCGGTGACCCCGCCGAAAGAGGCTCCGTAGCCGATGCTGGTGGGCACGGCGATCACCGGTACGCTGACCAGACCTGCCACCACCGAGGGCAACGCGCCTTCCATGCCGGCAACGACGACGATGGCACAGCTCTCTTGCAGAGTCTCCCGATGGGCGAGGATCCGATGCAATCCGGCGACACCCACATCGACGATCAGTTGGGCGTCAGCTCCCGCCAGTTGGGCAGTCAGCAGCGCTTCCTGTGCGACCGGAAGGTCACTGGTACCGGCACAGACGATGGCGACCGACCCCTCCGGAGTTGCTTTCCTCCGATCGACGGCAATGCAACGACAGCGGGGGTGCCATTCTGCGTCCTCGATCTGTTGGGCGATGGACTCACCGACCTTTTCATCGACCCGGGTTGCCAGTGCCTTGCCGGAACGCTCGGCGATTTCAGAGACCGCACGGCGAATCTCTTCAGCGGTTTTACCCTGGCCAAACACGACCTCGGGAAAACCGGTCCGGTCTTCACGTCCGTGATCGAGATCGAGGGGGTCGTAGTTCATCATGGTTGAGCCTGCGCCATCAGTTCCAGATCCGCCACGTCACCCCGGGCCAACTGACGAAGCGCACGGGCTCCGATCATGGCTGCGTTGTCGGTAGTGAACCGGGGTGGGGGGAAGACCAGCTTGTAATCGGGGCCGAGACGATCCGCCAAACCCTGGCGCAGGGTTTTGTTGGCGGTCACACCGCCACCAAGCACCACAGTGTGAAGATCTTCCTGTCGGCTGGCCCGGCGAATCTTCTCTGCGAGGACGTCGAAGACTGCGGCCTGAAAAGATGCACACAGATCCTCGGGAGAGGGTGCATCCGGAGCCTTGTCTTCATGGACCGCATTCATGCCACGCCATTTGTAGAGGACGGCAGTCTTGATGCCGGAGAAGGAAAAATCGAGGGAGTCTTCACCGAGGAGTGTCCGCGGCAGTTTGACCGCAGTGGGATCGCCTTCGAGGGCGGTCTTTTCAACGATGGGGCCCCCCGGGTAACCGAGGCCCATGACAGCGGCAACCTTGTCGAACGCTTCACCCAAAGCGTCGTCCCGGGTTCCTCCGAGCCAGCGCGTCTCGCCTTCCCCATCCACACGGTGCATGTCAGTATGGCCACCGGAGATCACCACACCCAGATAGGGGTGCTGAATCTCTTCGCCGGCAAGAAAGGCCGCTTCCAGATGGGCTTCGAGGTGATGGACGCCGATCAGGGGCAGGTTCCAAGCCCAGGCCAGGGCCTTGGCGGTGGTGACACCGACGAGGAGTGCTCCGATCAATCCCGGGCGGTGGGCGACGGCTACCGCATCCAGATCTTCCGGAGTCAGACCGGCCTTCTGCAGGGCGTCCTCGATGACACAGGTCAACTGCTCGAGATGGCTGCGGCTGGCGATCTCGGGAACGACACCGCCATACGGTTCATGTTCCTTGATCTGTGAGTAAACGATGTCCGAGAGCACTTCAGGACCGGAAGTGACCACCGCGGCTGCGGTTTCATCACAGGTGGTCTCGATGGCGAGAATTTTCATCGCGGGCTCCGTGGGTTCAGTGTGGGGACTTCCAGCAGTTGCTGATACCTGTCCTGATCTTCCAGAAGTTCGAGAGCGGTCTCAAGGGCTTCATCGGTTTCTTCACCGGGAAGCATGATCGCTTCAGCCCTTGTGCTGCGGGTCCAACCCCGCTCAGGCTTTGAGAGTTCAGAGTAGAAACGTTCACTCCAGAAGTCGTAGAGGGCCCGTTTTTTGTCATCCCCGGTACTGACTTCCACATCCGGAACCAATCCATTGGGGAGTCCCCGATCGTCGTAACTGAGGCGTTCTCCGGTGGGAGGGAAAAAGAAATCGGTGGTCAACTTGAGCAGTGCCGGAGTTTCGCTGTTGTCCAGGTGATAAACACCCTGAACAGTCCACTTGCCGAAGGAGGGCTCACCGACGAGAACTGCACGTCCGTGATCCCGAAGGGCTGCGGAGACGGTTTCGGAAGCACTGGCACTGTTCCCGTCGATCAGAATCACCAGAGGCAGATCGAGCCAGTCTCCGGTTTCTTCGGCGACCTGTGTGAATGAGTCGTCATTTTCAGCGCGAAGGTTTCGGGTGCTGACGATTTCTTGACCCTCCTCAAGAAAGAGGGAGCAAAAGCTGACCGCTTCTTCGAGGACTCCACCCGGATTGTTGCGCAGATCGATCACGAGCCCGGCAAGAGGAGGTTGTCCCTCCGCTTTCAACGCGGTCCTGAGTTCCTCTGTGGTTCCCGGCTGAAATTGTTGCAGGCGAACGAGGCCCCATGAGGATGGGTTCGAAGATTCAATTTGTTCCAGCAGGGTTAGGCTGGGAATCGAGACTTCATCACGGATGGGAGTGTGAGAGGAAGTCGTGCCTGCGGCTTCGACCACCAGGGTGACAGAGGTTCCTCTTTCTCCCTTGATCGAGGAGGAAATTTCGGACAGGTCCCAATCTTCACACGGCTCCCCATCGATGGAGATCAAACGGGCATCTGCGGGAATCCCGCTCTGGTCTGCCGGACCTCCAGCCAGAACATGGGTGATTCGGGGGGCCTCATCCGAGACTTGAAGAATCACTCCAATTCCGAAGAGGGTGCCGTTCATCTCGTTCTGAAACTCTTCAGCCCTGCGTGGAGGGTAGTAGACGCTGTTGCGATCCAATTCGGAAAGCATTCGGTTCATTCCATTGGTGAGCAGCTCGTCCTGATCGACTTCTTCAACGTACTTGGCGTCGATGATTTCCAGTATGCGCCCTGTCAGGGCGATTCCCGTCAGAGGTTCCGGAGCTGATCGGGGCCAAATCGCTGCCACAACCAGTAGCCCGCCCAGAAGGAAGGGAAGAAGGGTGTTTCTCGGGCTTGAATCCGCCAATGGAGCTGCTTTCCCGTCTTGAAGTCTCAGAAGAAACTCATGATGCCATGCCTTTTTCATCAAAAAAAACAAAACCCTCCTGATTTCCGGTCCTGCAGACGGAATGAGACGGATCTATCCCTCCTGACCACCCGACGATAAAGGTGGTCGCCAAACCTGCCCTGGAAGGGGGTCGAGATGACGAAGTTCAAGAGTGTGATCGCAGTGGCCATGTTGTTCGTGTTGGTGGGCTCCCCGCTGGGGTATGCCGGGGATGATGAAACCCCTTTCAGTTCGATGCTGCCCGAAAGCATGGGGGATGTGATTGAAGACACTGAAGCGGTTCTGGAGCGAATGGATGGAGCGGTGTATATCGAGGCGGAGACGGAGGGCCTGCAGCCCGGTCATGCCTACACCGTCTGGGCCATCGTCTACAACAATCCTGCAGACTGTATCGGTCGCTGCAGCATGGACGATGACCTGTTCCACGCCAGTACCAGTGTAATGTGGTCAGGGGTCGGATTTATCGCCGATGACGATGGTGAAGCAGAGTTTGAAGCGATCCTGGTGGAGGGTGAAGCGGCCGGAGAGATTTTGCTCGGTAACGGAATGACCGATGCAGCCAATGCGGAAGTACAACTGGTCGTCAGGGGACATGGGCCCGCTTCGACAGATCCGCTGGTGCGGGCGGATCAGCTTTCCCTGTTCATGGGTGGCTGCGACCTGAACGACTGTATCGATGAGCAAATGGTGTCACTGGGTGGACCGGTGATTCTGGATGAAGACAGTGCACGCTTCATGGATCGAGACCCGGAGAACTTTGGGGCGTTGATTCCAAAGTCCCGCATGCGCGTCGAGCGCGAAGATGACCGTATCGAGGTCAATGGCAAAACCCGTCAACTGACTCCCGGTTATGCCTACACTATCTGGGCCATCGTTTACAACGACCCCTTCGCCTGTAATGGTCCCTGCGACGGTGACGACAGCGGAGTCTACGGACGCTCCGTCTTCTGGTCCGGAATTGGCTTCATCGCCAACAACAAGGGTCGCGCCAGTTTCGAAACCGAACTGATCGAAGGCTATCTTCCAGGCGAAGTTCGCACTGGTTCTGGCCTTACCGACGCCAGCATGGCAGAGGTTCACTTCGTGATCCGTTGCCATGGACCTGCGGCCACCGACGACCCTGAGCTTCTGGAGGCCCAGCTCACCACCTTCGACGGTGGCTGTGACCTCTTCGGTTGCGTCAATGTTCAGTCAGTGATGCTCTGCCGTCTGGGAATGATGCAGTAATTGCTTCAGAGCAATCAGATGAAGGCCCGCGGGAGAAACCTCCCGCGGGCCTTTTTTAATCTGGTGAATCGGTCCGAACCGTGACCGAAATCGGATGAAGTGGTAAAGGCTTTGAATGAAGGGAGCCCCATGTCTGTTCAAGGGTTGGTCAAAAAGTTTGGTGTTTACGGTCTGATCTTTTTTACGGTCAAAGGTCTTCTATGGCTGATCGTTCCGGCAGTCCTCGTTTACTTCGGAACTGGCAACGGCTGATCGGATCGCCTTGAGACTGATTTTCAATAAGCAGCCTCCGGAACCCCAGGTTCCGGAGGCTGCTTTTTCGTATCAGCGCAGGAACCGGATTCATGGGATTGATCGGTCCGGAGAGGCGGTCATTCCTGATGAAGGGGTATGGGAACGGGAACCGGGAAGGAATCCACCATGAAGAATTACGAACACAGCAACACGGAGCCTGTCGTGGTCATGCAAGGAGCAGTCACGGTGAGCATCGATCCGCAGAGTTCGAAGAAAGAAGCGGCTCGTGAAACAACGGAAGCCGTGGAAGCGATGCCCTTCGCCCAGCGGATTCGCAAGGAGACCGCTCAGGCTCATCGCCTTGCGGAATCGACGAACTTCGTCAAAGGAATCCTTCGCGGTGTCATGGATATGGATAGTTTCGCCAACATGCAGGCGGGGATGTATCTCGTTTACGAAGCGATGGAAGCCGAGCTGGAACGCCACAGGGATCATCCGGTGGTTAGCCAGGTTTACTTCGCTGAGCTGCGCCGCAGGGAAGTCCTCGAGCAGGACATGCAATTCCTTTACGGCGACGACTGGCGCGAGCAGGTGCGCATGACTCCCATGCGCCGAAAGTACATCGACCGTATTCGTGAGGTGGGCGATCAGGATCCCGAGTTGTTGGTGGCTCACAGTTACACCCGATACCTGGGTGATCTCTCCGGGGGGCAGGTCATCGCCAAGATTGCCCGCAGATCTCTCGGTTTGAGTGGGCCCGATGGCTTGCGTTTCTTCGAGTTCGAGCAGATTGAAGATGGTAAGGCCTTCAAGGAGGAGTACCGCAGCCGTCTCAATCAGTTGGAGTTGGACGAGATCCGCTCCCAAGCCATCGTCGAGGAAGCCAAACAGGTTTTCGCTCTCAATCAGAGCCTGTTTGAAGAACTGGAAGGAAGCTGGATCCGCGCGATCGCCAACTGCCTTCCCCGAATTTTCAACCGCAACCAGCGGGCCTAGGCCCGGAATCAGGAGGAACGTCATGGAAACCGTCAAACTGGGTGGACAGACCGCCGCCATCGATGCTGATCACGGGTTCGATCGAGAAACCTTCAAGCAGTTCATCTCTTTCGATGTCGGGGACGGTGCACCGATTTACTACCACAGTGTCGGCAAGCTGTATCGTCAACCGGGGGGTGAAGTGATCGCTGCCGTGGAGGCGTTGGTCAGCAACCGTCTGGTGCAGCAGGACGAGGATTCCGCAGAAGCCATCTGCCGGACCATCGTCATCTACCGTGATCCGGAGACGAATGAGATCCTCCAGGAGGATGACGGTCGCCACATCATTCGCGAGTATCCGTACATCAAGGCCCAGTTCGAACTCAAGGATCGTCATGTGGTGATCCACACCGAAGGATTGAGTGGACCGCACCAGAATGGCCACTACGGCCTGGCCACCGTCAGTAATGACAAGGTCTACGCCCAGCGTTCCGGAGATCGGACCTTCTTCTACTGGACCCTCTATGGAGAGGTGGACACTCCCATCGGCAAGGTTTGGTTCAATGAGGCCTACAACGGCTCCACCGACCCCGATGTGATGGTCATGAACCGTTACGGTACCCTGCCCGCCTTCGCGGGTATGGGGGACGGTTTCATGCAAACCACCGCAGCTCGTATCGATTCTTACGAGGCACTCCCGGTGCACCTGCGGGAATACGTGGAAGAGTACGCTCCCTCCCATGTTGGACCTCCCGTCGATGATGCGGAGATCGAAGCACTGAAGGAGCAGTACCTGGGGGATCAGCCACCACTGGCTCCGAAATCTGCAGCCCCCGAAAAGCTGAGCCGTGAGGAAATTGCCGAGATCGCCGGGCAGTACTTCTCCTGCCTGAGAAACATGGAAGTCGATGCGCTTCTCGATCTCTTCAGTGAGGACGCCCTCAGCTGGGATCCGGTGGGAACTCCGCCGCTGCTGGTGAAGGACAAGTCGACCAACTACTTCCGCGCGCTCTCCAGTTTCTTCGAGAAGATGGCTCTGACCGAAGATGACATCTTTGTCGCCGGAAACGAGGCGGCGATTCGCTGGACCGGAGTCGCCAAACTGCGTTCGAAGGAGCGGGAATTGACCTTCGAGGGAATCTCGGTGTTCACCGTCAATGACGAGGGCCTGATCTCCAGCGTGCGCTCTTACTGGGACAAAAAAGGCCTGATGGCGAGCCTCAAGTAGTCCGCCGGGGAAGGATTTGAGAATGACAGATTTGCAGAAGGTCGACCCTGAGAAGTATGCCGCAGTCGCTGACAATTTTGTTTACGTTCACCGGGCACTGCGACGCGATCTGGATCGGATCATCGAAGGGGGGGAAGAACTCTTCCAGAGTGACTTCCCCCGCTTTGCACGGATTCTGGAGAAGCATTCCGAGTTGGAGGATCAACTCTTCTTTCCGGCCCTGGAGGAGCGAGTACCCGGGGTGACGCGGGAAAGCGAGGATCAGCACCAACAAGTGGAAACTCTGGTTGCAGATTTGGCGACAGGAAAGTGCAGCGATACTGCCAAGAGCCTCTTGCAGCTGCGTGAACTTCTTCACTCTCACCTGGAGGAGGAGGAGCAAAAGGTGATGCCTGCGATGATGGATCACTTTGAAGCGGCTGAGATCTGGGCACTCGACGGGCGAATCATGGAGTTCTGTTCAGCGGAATTCATGCAGGAGATGTTGCCCTGGTGGTTTCAGCACATCGATGTCGAGGATCGGATCTGCGTTGCACAAAACATGACGGTCGGAGTCCCGGCAGATTTTCTTCCGGTGCTGTGCCAGTGGATTGCTGCAGGTCTTGCGGAGTCGGAATGGTTGGAACTGGTTGAGAAAGTTCCGGAGCTGAATCCACCCATCCCTTCCTGAAAAATTGTTTTCTCAGGGGAGGAACACGTAAATGTTGGCCAAATGTAACGATAAGAATTTGAATTCTATGAAATCCCCCCCTTGTGAGGGGGGCGACGATCGCTTTCAAAATTGTTTTCTCTTTTGTTTTCAGAGTACCGGATAAGGGTGAGAAGAGGGATCGATATGACCAACGAGAAGAATCAGAAAAAAAACGACAACAAGGGCTGCGAGAAGGTTTCAGATACGAAACTCGAAAAAGTAGTCGGGGGGACGGTTGATAACACCAATGATCGACGATTCTTGAAGTCCCGAAGTGGTAACTAGGCTTTACTAGAGTTTGTTCGGTAAAGTTTCTTGCTCGTTCTCCAGGAAGAAATGACACGCAGAAAGGTCACTGAGTAGACTTCGTGACGTTGAGCTGACTGTGCTGCATTTTTTTTCCTCATAGGAGTTTGACTTCATTCACATTTTTTCGAATAACGAAGAGCCATGCTTCAAACCCATTGTTCTCTTTTTTATCAACGGAGTGCTCAATGGTAATTTGGGCGCCGAACCACATCGTCAACACGTAAGGCAGGACTGTTGGGCGAACTCCGAAGGGATCCATTTCGGAGGCGCCAATGGGGCCGTGTCCTTCATTTGTATGTTCGATCACCAAAATACCATTTCTGTTCAGCTGTCCGAGCCATGTCTCCAAGGCCACTTTTGGTTGCCATGATTGGTCGAGAGAATTGGTATAGACGAAATCCATGGAACCGATCCAATCTTCACGGACATCGTGGAAATCCCATTGGACCGAGTTTTCATAATCGTGGGCGGTTTCTGAGATATCTGTTCCTATGGCCTGAATTTTATCTGAGGTAGTTCTCAGATAATTTTGTTCGAAGCCATTTCGAGTGCCATGACAGAGACCATGGATCTCGCTATTTTTGGGGAACTCATCCAGAATAATCTTTATCAACCGATCGAGAGTCTTTTCATCTGCCCAGACCCAATCGATCTTCTGCTTATTAAAGTGTATTTGAACATCTCGGTATTCTTCGTAGGATTTGTATTCATGCAGGTAAAAATCGTAGTCTTGATGCTCTTTGATCGCTTTGTATCCGAGAGGTTTCAAAGTTGTTTTGGAGATCAGTTTGACGAATTCTCTTTTGAGTGCCATTTCTCTACTTTCCATTCCCTCAAAAGGGAAGTAAGGAGGTGATGG
>CAJXMG010000043.1 GCA_913056395.1 uncultured bacterium
ATCAGTTTGACGAATTCTCTTTTGAGTGCCATTTCTCTACTTTCCATTCCCTCAAAAGGGAAGTAAGGAGGTGATGGTCCAAGATTCTCCAGATACTACCCCCAGTTCAGGGTGTTTGATAACTTTTGATGACTAAAATGGGGGCCTATGTTCGTTCCGAAACGGTGAGTTTTCATTGAAACCGATTTTGGGTGGGGGAGCCTGGAAATGGAAAACCCCGCTGAGCCGTTAAGCCCAGCGGGGCAAGGATCTCTGAATGTGGTCAGGGGCGGAGCGAGCCGCCGACCGATGCTTTCTTTACTCCATAGCGAGTTGGACGGCGGTTCCGTAGGCCAGGATTTCTGAGACTCCCGGGGCAATGGTGCTTGTTGAAAAACGCACATTGATGACACCGTCAGCTTCCAACAGTCGCGCCTGATGCACCATTCTTGATTGAGCGACAGAGCGAGCTTCGTTGAGCATCTCGGAATAGCCTCCGATTTCACCGCCAAAAATCGATTTTATACCGGCGATGATATCTCGGCCAATATGCTTTGAGTGGACGACATTCCCTGTCACCAAGAACATGTGCTGGGTGATTTTCTAGCCCGAGATCTGCTCTGTGTTCGTGATCTTCATTTCCTCACCTTTCTCGCTTTTCCATCGATGATCCGGATTATTTTAAGAGTTTGACCATTCGAATCAGGGAGAATCGTAACGCAGTAACGGCATGGCCGTGTATGGCCTTGTTTGCCGCTGATTTGACTTTCATCGGCAAAGTCACAGAGCAGCTACGGCGCAGCCATGGGGTAGTAATGGGGTAGTAATGGGGTAGTAGCTGCGTGAGTCTAAAAGAAAAGCGTCGTACAGCCTTCGGGCTATACGACGCTCAAATTTCTAAAATGTGGCCAGGGGCGGATTCGAACCGCCGACACCTGCATTTTCAGTGCAGTGCTCTACCAACTGAGCTACCTGGCCCGGTCGAGCAAAGAACTTACTGAGTCTTGAGGAAAGCCGCAAGTCTTCTCTGGATAGAAGATTTTCTTCTGCCTGCGGTGTTCTTGTGCAGGGTGCTCTTCTTGGCCGCACGGTCCAGCTTGATCTGGACGGCACGGGTCAGGGTAGTGGCTTTTTCCTTGTCCCCATCCTCCATCGCCTGAAGGGCGCTCTTGGTCAGGGTCTTGATCTCAGATTTGGCCATCCGGTTACGCAGGTTACGCTTGGCATCCTGACGAATTCGCTTCTTGGCCTGATTGTTATTCGGCATGGTCCTCTTTCCCCACAGACGCCTACATGGCGCTGCGGATCTCGGTCACTTTCTGGGAGACGTCGCGGAAACTGATATCCACTGACATGATCTCCTCCAGGTATTCGAGAGCCTTGTCGCTCTCACCCTTGGTTTGATGGGCGATAGCCAAATCATAGCGTACAGATTTGGCCAGGTCGCTGTCCGGTTCACTTAATCCTTCCAAAGCAGAGCCGTACTCCTTGATCGCCAGATCGTGGAGGGACTTGTTGAAGAAGGCTTTTCCAATGTTGTAGGTCGATCCCGTGACGAATTTGGGATCTTTACGGGCGTTCTGGAACTGGGCGATGGCCTCGTCCCACTGTCCGTCCGTCAGCAGCAGCTCCCCGTACTGAAACTTGAGGGCAAAATCGGTGGGGTGCTCCTGCACGCGGCGGGCGTAATCCTCGACGCGGAAGGCGTGCAGTTCCTTCTCGGCCTGCTCGATGGCGGCAGCATTACCCTCGGCATCCTCCATACGCAGCGTCTCGATCTTGTCGACATAGATCTGCTCATTAAGGTTACCCAGTTTGTCGGAGGCGTACATGTCCTGCGGGTTGACTTCGAGAGCCTTCTCGTAGGAGGCACGGGCGCCATCGAAATCGCGGGCCTTGAGCTGGATATCACCCAGATCCCTCCAAAGACGGGAGTTCTCCGGATCCGCTTCCGCCTTTTCGCGGGCGATTTCGGCGGCACTCTTGGCGTCATCCGCCGAACGAATGATCGTGGCGGCCTGCTCCAGTTTCTTGGATTCGTCCTCGTCCTTGAGGAGATCGCGGAAGGAGCCGTCGCCCTCTTTCTTGCGCTCTTCGGTCTTCGCCATCATTTGAGCGGCGGAAAGGTTGCGGATCGCCTTGCCCGCTTCTCCGTCGGAGGGGGAGGCGGCACGAACCCGCTCCCAGCAGGCGATGGCCTCGTCCAGTTCCTTGTCTTTTTCATGGAGACGGCCCAGATTCTTCCAGGCGTCCATGTTGTTGGGATCCGCCTCGGTCGCTTCCAGGTAGGCCTGCTTGGCGGAAGCCATGCGGTCGGTGGCGAGGAAGGCTTCGGCGAGCTGGAAAAGTTCACCGGCACTCTGGGGTGCCACGCAGAGGAACTTTTCGATCTCGATGATCTGTTCTTCATACTTTTTCTGCATGCCCAGTTTCTTGATGGAACCGAGCAGCAGGGCGTTTTTCATCTTGACGAGACCGCCTCCGGTGGTGCTGCCACCGTTGGTCATGATGCGGGCGATCTGTGCCTGTCGAAGACGCTTGCGCTCTTCCATGCGATCGGCATCGATCTGCAATCCCTGCTGGTAGAGTTCGATGGCGTAATCGAAGTTCTTTTTCTTGAGAGCCTGATCCGCCTTCGTGAAGAAGTTATCCGCTGCGGCCATATCCTCTTCTCTCCTGCTTCATCATGTGGTTTCCCCAATGGGGGAACCGATGGTTGGGCATGCCGGGGTCCCGAGATTTCTCACGGACAAAACCCGGGGTAGAACCCAGATCAAAAAAACCGGGGAATGCCGGGGGCCTGCAGGATATGAACCCTGTGATTCTGAACCCTCGGATACTGATACCTGAGGTTCGGGATCGGCGGACCGACGGCGAAACAAGACTCCGGAAACCCCGGAGAGTACCCGTGGAGCCTTAAATGGTCAACAACTCCGGACCAGATTGGTACTTGGGTAGTCTGGCCGATATCGGCCGTTACTGCTAGGATCAGGGCGTTCCCGGGGAGGATCCCGGGAGGATTCCCATTCGGAGGCCCCTTGAGCACACCTTCAGGACCCGGCAGAAAATCTTCCAATCCCCCGGAGGGGGATTCTGGGGCCCGTCAGGGGCATTTGAGGCCCTCTCCGGAGGATCTGCGTCTGAGAGTCTATCCCGATCCGGTACTGCGTCAGAGGTGCCGACCTGTGGAGGTGGTGGACGATCGGGTGCAGGCCTGCATCGATCGCATGTTTGAGTTGATGTACGAGCATCAGGGGATCGGCCTGGCCGCTCCGCAGGCGGGGTGGGATGCCCGTGTCTTTGTGATCAATGTCGCGGGTTCCGAGGAGGAGCCGGATGGCCAGATGGCGTTCGTCAATCCACAGGTGGAATTGATCGACCGGGATGAGCGCGATTCCTTTGAAGAAGGTTGCCTGAGTCTTCCGGGGATCCGCCTCGATGTCGAGCGTCCGATGAAGGTCAGAGTGCAGGCCCTCGATCGGGAGGGGAACCCCTTCACCCTCGAAGCGGAGGATCTCTTCGGCCGTTGTATCCAGCATGAAAATGATCACCTCGATGGAATCCTGATTCCATCACGGGTCTCGACCCTGCGAAGGATGGCTGTTCGCGGACAACTGCGCGAACTGGAAGAGGAATGGGATCCGAACTCTTGAACATCATTCGCGGTCTGTCTGAACTGAAGAACACCGACTTTTCTGAATCCGGAGTGCAGATTCCGGTGTGCACCATCGGATTTTTCGATGGGGTTCATCGGGGACACGCATCTCTGGTCAAGGATCTTTCACGTTGGGCTCAGCAGTTGGGTGGGACACCGATGGTGATCACCTTCGCCAATCATCCGAAAGAGATCACTCTCGGTCATGCTCCGGCGATGTTGACTCCGGTCAGTACCCGATTGCAGCAACTGGAAGAGTTGGGCATCGAGTGGGTGATCCTGCTCGAGTTTGACGAAGATCTGGCTTCCTGGTCTGCGGAACGATTTGTCGATGAGGTGATTCAGGAATGTGTGCAGTGTCGTCACCTGTTGATGGGTTTCGATTCCGCTTTTGGGCAGGGAGCCCGGGGGACCTTTGACTATCTTCAGCAGTTGAATCTTGCTGATCTCGAACTGCGATCCTCACCACCCCTGTTGGTGGAAGGGGAGGCGGTCAGTTCCTCCGCAGTGCGAGCGTGCCTTCAGGAGGGGGATCTGCGGCGGGTGACCCTGATGCTGGATCGTCCCTATTCCCTCTCAGGGCCGGTGATCACCGGAGACCAACGGGGAAGGACCATCGGTTTTCCGACCGCCAATCTCGATCCGGGCAAGGTCCTGGTCCCACCGGTGGGGGTTTACGTCGGGCGAGCCATCCTGCTCGAAGAGGATGGTTCACCGGGGGAGATCTGGCCGACCGCCATCAACATCGGCCGTCGTCCGACCTTCGGAACTCCGGAAGCTCCGGAGGGAACCCCCTTTGATCCCGCCCTTGATCGTCTGGAAGCTCATCTGGATGGGTTTTCAGGAGATCTCTACGGTCGCACCCTCGCGATCGAATTCCACCGACGCCTGCGGGGGGAGCGCAAGTTTTCATCCCTGGACTCCCTCAAGCAGCAGATCGTTCGCGATGTGGAATCGTTGCGAGATTGGTGGCGCGGTTTTGACGGTGGTACCGCTGGAGTCTAGCGGCGATTCCACTCGACAGTGCCGAAGCGATTTTCGACCGCTTCAGAAACACGTCCGGCTTGCTCGTCTGTGAGATCGGTCTGCCACTTTTCAGCGGTCTCGCCTTCCGCCCCCAACCATTCCCGCATCAGCAATTCCATCCACGACCGATCTCCCTCGACGGGGCGTGAGGCGGGGCCGCGGTGGAGGCTGCCCTCGATCAGAACCCGCCCCGGTCGGAAGGCGAGAGCGAGACCACCGGCCTTGACTGTTTCGCCATCAACTTCCAGCACCAAATCACTGGGTGATCGGCGCTGGAAGCAATCGACGACGTCGACCATCTCCTTTTCCCGATCCTCTCCTCCCCGGGTGTGAATCCCGGGCGAAAGCAAGCTACCCAAGACCTTTGAGATTTGGGTGGCCACCTTGCCAGGACTGCGATCGGGGAAGTGCGGTGAGGGGCAGGGGCCTGCGATGGCGATGGTCAAATCTTCACCGTGAAGGATGGATCCGCCACCGGTGACCCGGCGAACCGCTGGCAAACTCTCCGCTATTTCACCGGGGCTGGACGTGGGGGAGGGTTGCGTTGCACTCACGAATTGGGAACTGAAGGGATGAATCTGCGGGAACGATTCGTCGGAGGAGTTCTGTGGCCAGGATTGGAAGCGGCCGAGGGTCACGCAGGGGCGATCCCACCGCGTCAGCCTCAACCACCAGCCTTCACTTTCGAGGAGCACCTCGTCGAGGGCCATATTGGAGGCGGGATCGAGGGGACCCGGGTCGAGGAGGTGAATCTTTGCGGGTTTCAGAATCACCTCCCGGACCGGTCTTCTTCAGATGGGAGATCAGCTGTTGTTGAGCTGACTCTCGTAGTCGGCGGGGGTCATCAACTGGTCTTTCCAGGAATCGTCCGCAGGTTTGATCTTCAGCATCCAGCCTTCTTCGAAGGGGGAGTCGGTGATCGGCTCCTGGCTGTCAAGGAGTGAGGCATTCGACTCGATAACCTGACCACTGAGAGGAGAGTTCAGGGCACTCACGGCTTTCACCGATTCGATTTCACCGAACTGCTGTTCAAAGTGAACATCCTCACCCTCGCCGGGGAGTTCGATGTAAACCAGTTCACCCAACTCACTGGCGGCAAACTCGGTGATGCCGATGGTGACGACGCCATCGTCCCCTTCCTGGGCCCACTCATGGCTGGAGAGGTAAAAACGATCAGCGGGTACTTCAGACATGCTTTGTCTCCCTCGTCTGTCGGTCCCATTTTCCGCGAAGATTTCTCGTGAAGATATCTCGCGAAGACAGGGACTCTTTTCCCTTTGGATCCTGGTCGGAAAGATTCCGATCCTTCCCCGACTCTGGTCCGGGGAAAATATGATTGAGACGCCCCCTGAATGCAAGGATTTGCCCAGAGGGATCTCGACGTCTTTAAACCTTTTCTGTCTCTCTGCGGTAGAAAGGCAGTGGATGCGGCTTCAGGTCGGGAGTTTGGCGTCCGAGATCAACCTGGAGGGATGCGTCTTCGGGAATCCCGGAATCGACATATCCACAGGCGATCGCCACTCCCAGTGTCGGTGAGGGGGAGCCACTGGTCACCTCTCCCACGACTTTGCCCTCATGAAGGATCGCTGCACCCTGACGAGCCGGACGACGACCATCCACCGTGAATCCCCTCATGCGCCTCTGGGGGCCGCGGGACTCAATCTCCTGCAGGGCGGACTGACCGATGAAGGGAGTGGTCTTGTGGAGGCCCACTCCGAATTCGAGTCCAGCAGAGATGGGATCGATCTGTTCCGAAAGCTCATGGCCGTAGAGGGGCATTCCCGCTTCCAGGCGCAGGGTGTCGCGGCAACCGAGACCACAGGGGTGTACGTCATCCGACAGGTCGACGAGGGCGTCGAAGACGGCTTCCGCATGCTCCGAGTCGACGTAGATTTCAAATCCATCCTCGCCGGTGTAGCCGGTCCTCGAGATCCAACCCTGAAGAGGGGTTCCCGTGAGATTGACCGTCGCTGCACCAACCCTGTAGTAGCCGAGTGTTTCAAGGCTGCGCCCTTTGGGACGCTCGATGTGGGGGGCGAGGAGGCCCACCGCCAACGGACCCTGAAGTGCCACCATCGCCAAGCTTTCACTGTGGTCGACGATGTGGGCACCTTCGAGTTTCTCTTCAAACCAGGGCAACAACTTGTCGCGGTTACCCGCATTGACCACCAGCCACCAGCGGTCGGGGAGGCGGTAGACAAGAATGTCGTCAAGGATGCCGCCGTCCTCCTGGCATACCAGTGAGTAGCAGACCTGACCCTTTTTCATCGACGAAACGTCGCGGGTCAAAACTTTGTCCAGCGCGGTGACAGGATCATCTCCAACCACCTCAAAGCGCCCCATGTGGCAAAGGTCAAAGACTCCAGCCTGCTTGCGCACGGTGTGGTGTTCTTCCGTCAATGCGGAGTACCACACCGGCATTTCAAAGCCGCCGAATTCGACCAGTCGAGCACCATGTCGCTGGTGTGCGGAGTTGAGAACGGTTTTCTTCATCTTGATCGGCTACTTTCAAATGGGCCTGGAACCGGTGTGACTAGAAGTCGAAGTCGTCGTCACCGCCGCCGGAACTTTCCTCCGGGGATTTGTTCAGTTCTGCTTTTGCCCACTCCTCATCCACGAGTCCACGAACTTCCAGTTCCTGAACGATGAACTTGGTGTCGTTCCAACGGAAGCCGGCAAAGCCCTTGCGGTATTTGTCGGTGGTCAGTTTGACGGTGGTCTCACCGTTGATTTTGGCCTCGAGGACACCCTTTTCGTCCTCGGAGCGCTTGAAGTAACGGACCTCAAAATCGTAGGGCTCACGCTTCTGGACCCAGTCCTTGGGGCTCTTGCGGTACATCTTGATGGGGCTGACGACGGTAGCAGTCTTCAGGCCGTCGTTGTAGACGCGGGCATTGGCTCCATAGGAGACGGCATAGAAGTCGCCGCCACCATCGGACATGAGAATGAGTTCAAACTCGGGCTTGTTGATCAACAGCTGGAACTGGACCTTGGCCCGAATCACCACGCCATCTTCAAAGCCGGCATTGACGATGTGGTAACCCGCCGTGTTACCTGCCAAGACGTAGTTGCCGTCCTGTCCGGTTCCGACACCCTCATCACCTTCATAGATGGCGTGGGAGGGGTCTCCGGAGATACGCTTCATGTCCTGTTGAAGTTCGGTTCCGGCGGACCAGTTGAGGCTCAGGCTGCCCTTGGCGGAGTTGTACTCGGCCACACCGCTGAAGAGGCCGGGGAGTCCGCTGGAGAGATCGCTGCTGTCGCCACCGACACCGATGTCGGGGATGTCGATGTCATCGATTCCGGGGACTTCGTCCCCTCCTCCGTAACCTCCGCCGTTTCCGCTGTCATCGTTGCGTCCGCTGTTGTTGCCGCCCGCATTATTATTGGCCGCCAGTTCACTGCGTTTGGCAGTCTCAAGGGCTCCCACGTATCCGGTTTTGGCATCGCGGTAACTGCGGGCTGCACCATCGAAGTCACCGGACTCGTAGGACTGGTCACCCAGGCGCTCACGGTCGCGGGCGTACTCCAGGTCACGCAGCGCTTTTTCCTCTGCCCCGGCATCCATCGCGAGCTGCTTCTTCTCTTCCATCAGGACTTTTTCCTGATCCGCCTTGACCTTCTCCTGTGACTTGCGACCGACCTCTTCGAGGGCTCGGTCCAAGTCACCGATGGCGTAGCCGATGTACTTCTTGGCACTCTTGGCCTTGCCGTCCTTGATGTATTTCAATGCTTTTTCATAGCTTCGTTTGGCACCGTCGATCTCGGAGGAGGCGAGCTTCTCGGCACCGGCGGCTTTCGCCGCTTCCAGCTTTTCGGAGTAGGCTTTCTTCTGGCCCTCGATCTCTTCCATCTCCCCGGCGATCTTGGTCACATCCTTGAGGATCGTGTCGAATTTCCTCTTGGCGGAACGGATCTGGGTGCGGGCTTTTTTGCCTTCACCATCATCGAGGTATTCCTTGGCGCGGTTGAGCACCTTGGTGGCCGCTTCAAAATCGGAGGCCATGTACTTCTCGGCTTCAGCCGCAGAGGCTTCCGACATCAGCGCTTCCGTCTCGGAGATCAACTCTTCCACCTGGGAAATCAGGTCATCCGATGCGCCTCCGGATTCTCCTTCTGGATCGGAAGAGGCATCTCCTCCTCCGCAACCGGAGATGGAGAAGGTGAAGACGGAAACCAGCAACAGGGTCAGCAGTTTCCGCAGGGGGTGAAGAGTGCCATCAGGGGCCTGGGCAGCGAGGGACATCGCTTTCCTCCCGACATTCAGTTGGAGTCTGCAGGACAGACCGGAGAAAATGTTTACAAATGATTCTGGATCTTAGCCTTCACCGTCAGTGGGCTCAAGGTCAGCGGCGGGTCCGGAAGGCGGAGAAACCTGGAAATTGGCCGAACTCCAGCCCAGCAACTTCAACTCTCCGAGGAGTTGCAGTCCCGCTTCCATGGAAACTTCCTGATCCGCCTGAATTGTGAAAGAGTTCAGACGGGTTTCTTCCGGTAACTGGGAGAGCAGGGGAGTCAGTTCTTCCAGAGTGAAGACATCATCCTGCCAACGGATCGAACCGTCTTTGAGAAGCACCAGAAGCAGTCCTGATTCTTCTTTCTCCTGAGGGGCCGCGGTGGAGTCCCCGCGGGCCTGGGGAAGTTGGACATCGATCAACTGGCGATCATCGAAACTGGCGGTCACCAGCAAAAAGATGACGAGCAGAAAGATGACATCGAGCAGGGGAGCCAGGACATCTCCCCATTTGGGTGCGGCTCCCTTGCGTCGCAGTTTGCGCGCCTTGAGGGTCGACATCAGGAGGCCTTTTCGGGGGACTGGACCGGTGCAGCCTTCTTTACAGTCTTGCGCGGAGTGACCTGATTGAGAAGGTCGACCAGATCCGCTCTGGAACGTTCGATGTCATCGGTGAACAGATCCACTTTGTGGCTGAACCAGTGGTAGAGAAGTGTGGCCGGAATTGCCACGGCCAAACCTGCAGCGGTAGTGGTCAGTGCACGTCCGATACCGTCGGCGATAACTTCACCGTTGACTCCGACCCCGGTGGCGAGCCCTCCGGCCATTCCGTCGAAGGCATCGATCATTCCCCAGACGGTACCGAGAATGCCGATCAACGGAGCGACCTGAGCGACGACGCTGACCACAGGCAGATATCTCTCGAGGCGCTGGATCTCAGCGATGGCCACACTGTCCATCCGGTCGCGAAGGATTTGCAACGGTTGGCGTGCAGATTGAAGTCCCGCGGTCCACGTCGCGGCCACGGGGCCGGGAACCTGTTCTGCCAACTCGATTCCACCCGCGATGCCATCCTCGGCAACCGTGGTTTTCATCTCTTCGAGAAAATCTTCGTAGTGGATGGTGGCAGCCTGAAAACTGCGAAACCGAACGATGGCGATGGTCACGACCGCAATGCTGGCGAGCAGCAAGGGGACCATGAAAAAGGGACCGCCGATCCAGAAGAGTTCGATCATCCCTGATCACCGATGGTCTGTTGCTGTTCTTCTGCGTAACGACCAATCGACATGTACTTCTCGAAACGGGTCTGCTTGCGCGCTTCGGGGTCCTGGTCACTGATTTCATCGAGGTGGCGGAGGATGGTTTCTTCGAGGCGACGGATCGTCTCGTGGGGTTCCCGGTGGGCTCCCCCGACCGGTTCCTCTATCACTTCGTCGACGATGCCGAAGGAGGAGAGATCGGAACTGGTCAACTTGAGGATCTCTGCTGCTCGCGGAGCATGGGCGGCATCTTTCCAGAGAATCGCTGCGCAACCCTCAGGGGAGATGACGGAGTAGTAGGAGTTCTCGAGCATGAGAATGCGGTCCGCCACTCCGATACCGATGGCGCCGCCACTTCCACCCTCGCCGATGACGATGGCGATCACCGGAACCTTGAGTGAGGCCATCTCCTGTAGATTTTTGGCGATGACGAACGCCTGTCCGCGCTCTTCCGCCTGAATACCCGGGAAGGCTCCCGCAGTATTGATGAAGGAGACGATGGGAATGCCGAACTTTTCCGCCAGGCGCATCTTCTTGATGGCCTTGCGGTATCCCTCCGGGTGGGGCATGCCAAAGTTGCAGGCCACCTTCTCCGGATTGGTCTTCCCCTTGCGGTGTCCGACGATCATCACCTTGCGACCGCGGATTCGGCCGAGCCCCGTGACGATGGCGGGATCATCCCGGTACGCCCCGTCCCCGTACAGCTCGAAGAAGTCGGTGACGAAACCCTTGATGTAATCGCTGGTGAGTGGGCGATGGGGGTGGCGGGCGATCTGAACGCGCTGCCACGGATTCAGGTGGGAGTAAATGGCGCGCTTTTTCTCCTCACACTTGCGTTCCAGCTCTTCCAGCTGGCCCGAAAGGTCGATTTCGGAACTCTCGGAAAAGGACCGCAACTCGGCGATGCGGTTCTCCAGTTCCACGATCGGAGCCTCGAAATCGAGGCCGTGTGCGCTGGACTCATTCTCCATCGATGATTCTTCCCATTCTGCGGGGGGTGTAATCCCGCACCGTGTTCGGTGAAGCGGACATGGTACGGCGGGAAAAGGGGGGAGGCCAGCGCTCCGGTGCGCTTGCCCGGAGCGCCGGCGGAGTCCACAATCGGCGTTCTTGCCGGGGGGGCCCCGGCGAACCCCGGCAGATCTCCCTGATTCAGGAGTTTCGATGTCCGTCACCTATACTGTTACGGTGATCCATGACAAGGATCCCCAGCCTTCGCCCCAGACCGAACTTCGGGAGGCTCTGCAGAGAGTGCAGCCGGAGGTCACCATCCTTCGTCCGCCCGCCTCCGATCCGGTCTACTACCTTCAGGTTCCGGATGAGGATGCGGACAAAGTGGCTGTCCTCGCCGAGGAGTTCCTCGCCGGTTCACCGGCGTGCAGCGCCATCGTCCAGAAAGGGCTCGATCTTCCCGCAAGGGCAAAGGATGAAGCGGCGATCATCGTCCAGCGCAAGCCGGGGGTGATGGATCCTGTTTCGCAAAGTGTGCTGCATGCGATGAATGAATCGGGATTCCAAAAAGACGCCTGTCAGGTGCGTACCGGTTGGCGATACCGTGTGGCGGCAACGCCCGTCTCTAAGGACAACCTCAGTGAAGTCGCCGGCGAACTGGGAAATGAAATCGTCGACGAATGGTTTACCTATGCCGAGGGGGAAGCGGAGCAGATCAGCGATCCCTTCCGAACCTTCCCCGCGGAAACCGGAGGCCGGGTCGAGATCGAACTGCTCGACGTCTCCGATGAAAGACTTCAGCAGATCAGCGACGAAGGCGGACTCAGTCTCGATCTTCGTGAGATGCAGACGATTCGCGATCACTATCAGGGACTCGGTCGAAACCCGAGTGAAATCGAATTGGAAACCATCGCCCAGACCTGGTCAGAGCACTGCTGTCACAAGACCCTGACCGGTCGCATCCGCCATGGTGATCTCGTCTACGGCAACATGCTCAAGGAAACGATCTTTGCGGTCACCCGCGAGTTGGACAAGCCCTGGTGCTGGTCCGTTTTCAAGGACAACGCCGGAGTCATCGCCATCGATGACGAGTGGGGGGTGTCCTTCAAGGTGGAGACCCACAACCACCCCAGTGCCCTGGAGCCCTATGGAGGAGCAGGCACCGGGATCGGTGGTGTGATCCGCGATACCCTGGGCACCGGACTCGGGGCCCGTCCGGTTCTGAATACGGATGTCTTCTGCTTCGCCCCGCTCGATACGGCGGAGGAAGACTTGCCCGCAGGAACCCTGCACCCGCGTCGACTGCTCAGGGGTGTGGTTTCCGGAGTGCGCGATTACGGCAACCGCATGGGAATCCCCACTGCCAATGGTGCCATCCATTTCCACCCCGACTTCGCCGGCAATCCTCTCGTCTTCTGTGGCTCCGTCGGACTGATCCGCAAGGAGCATGTCGACAAGGAAGTCAAACCCGGCGATTGCATCGTCGCCATCGGTGGTCGCACCGGCCGCGATGGCATTCACGGAGCGACCTTCTCTTCCAGAGAGTTGACGGAAGAATCGGAAGTGGTCTCCTCCGGTGCCGTGCAGATCGGCAACCCCATCGAAGAGAAAAAAGTCCTCGACGCCATCCTGCGCCTGCGCGATGAAAATCTGTGCCGGGCGGTGACCGACTGTGGAGCCGGTGGCTTCTCCAGTGCGGTTGGGGAAATGGGCGAGGAAACCGGAGCCGACGTCTATCTGGAAAGAGCTCCTCTGAAGTACGACGGTCTCGGTCCCACGGAAGTGTGGATCAGTGAGGCCCAGGAGCGCATGGTGATGGCGGTCGATCCGGCGAAGATGGATCGGCTGCGGGAGATCCTCGCCGAGGAAGAAGTGGAATGCGCCGTTCTGGGTGAGTTCCGCGGAGACGGAAAACTGCGCCTGCATCACAACGGAGAACTGATGGGGGAGATGGACGTTCATTTCCTTCATGAGGGACGCCCCGATTACGAGCGCGTCTCCGAAGTGCCGACGGTTCCCGCAGAAGTGCCGGTCAACCCGCATGGGGTGAATGTCGCGGATGTCCTTTCGATTCTTCTGGCCGATGGCAATGTCGCCTCCAAGGAAGCGGTGATCCGTCAGTACGACCACGAAGTGCAGGGCCGCATGACCCTGCGACCGCTGGCGGGAGCGGATCGAGATGCACCGATGGACGGTTGCGCCCTCGACCCCTTGCGGAATGGTGCCCATCAGGTGGTGGTGGCCAATGGCCTCGCCATCGGCATCGGTTCCGTCGACACCTATCAGATGGCGTGTCACGCCGTCGACGAATCACTGCGTAATGTGGTCGCCTCCGGCGGAACCCTCGACCGGGCTGCCCTCCTCGACAACTTCGCCTGGGGAGATGTGCGCGATCCGAAGATCCTCGGTGAACTGGTCGAGTGCTCCCGGGGAGCTGCCGATGCGGCGCGGATCTATGGCACTCCTTTCGTCTCCGGCAAGGACTCGCTGCATAACACCTTCCGCTCCGGAGGGGTTTCCAAATCGATTCCGCCGGTGCTGCTCGTTTCGGCCATCTCCATCGTTCCGGGAGCACCGCAAACGGTCGGCAGTGATCTGAAGGCCAGTGATTCGGTGATGGTTCTCGTCGGACCGGACGCGGCCCTGCCCGGAAGTCTGTGTCAGCCGTATCTCGGGGGAAGTGGAGGAGCACCCGCCGCCTTTGATGGCGAGTTGGGACTGAAGATCCTCAACACCATTGCCGCCGGGATGAAAGAGCGCCGCTTCCGTGCGGTCCACGACCTCAGTGAAGGGGGACTGGCGGTGGCCGCCGCCGAGATGGCCTTCGGTGGCGGGGGCATCGGTATGGTCCTCAATGTTCCCGAGGGTGCGGAGAAGTGGAACTTCCTCTTTGGTGAGGGACCGCACCGCTTCTTCCTGGAAATGAACGTCGATCAGTGGGAGTCCTTCCAGCCCGAGTGTGAGGCTGCGGGAATCCCGGTGATGCCCATCGGACACACCACCGATCAGGGACATTTGTCGATCCAGCACACGGGGGGAACCCTCGTCGATGCTCCGGTGAACCAACTCAAGAAACAGTGGCAGAAGACTCTGGAGGCAGCATGGCCGGTGGAGTAGATCAAAGTGCGCCGAAGGCGCTGGTCCTGCGTGCAGCGGGAACCAATTGTGATGAAGAAACGGTCCACGCCCTCGAGTTGGCCGGGGCTTCCGTCCAGCTGATGCACGTCAACGCCCTCAGTGAATCTCCCGAGGTTCTCGAAGAGGTGGGCCTGCTGGCGATCCCCGGTGGCTTCACCTTTGGGGATGACGTCGCCAGTGGTGCAGTCCTCGCCCACATTCTGGAAAAGCGTCTCTCCAAAGAGCTGCACGCCTTTGTGGAACGGGGCGGACTGGTTGTGGGAATCTGTAACGGTTTCCAGGTGCTGGTACGTCTCGGACTTCTTCCCGGAGGGGAAGATCGGGGAGCATTGCTGTGGAACAACTCGGCCCGCTTTGAAGATCGCTGGGTGCACCTGCAGGCCGGCGACGCCGACTGTCCGTGGTTTGTCCCCGGAGAGCGCTACTTCATTCCGGTCGCCCACGCCGAAGGCCGCTTCGAGTGGTTCCCCAAAGAGGGGGCGGCGCCTCTGGAAGAGAACCGGATTGCATTCCATTACACTGATGAGAATGGCAACAAGGCCGAGTATCCGCAGGATCCCAATGGATCGCACCGCGCCATCGCCGGCCTGATCTCTGCCAATGGCAACGTCCTCGGAATGATGCCGCATCCGGAACGCTTCGTGCGTCCGGAGCACCACCCGTCGTGGATGCGACTGCGCGCCGATGGAGGAGTGCCCTCCGAAGAGGAGCTGCCGGTTCCGCTGGGGCTTTCGATCTTCCGTCGTGCAGTAGAGACGCTGCGTCACCGATCCGGTGAACTGGTGGGAGAGAGCGAGGCCTCTTGAGTTCCGGCTCTTCTGCGATTCGCCGACCCTGGATCTGTCGTGAAGTCGATGAAAGCATCGCTTCCGAATTGGCGCGTCAGTTGGGAACGCCGGAGGTGGTCGCTCGTCTTTTGGTCGACCGCGGCCTGACCACGCTGGAAGAGGCTCGTGCCTTCCTCGATCCCAAATGGAATGGCCTTCACGATCCTTCCGAGTTGCCCGATCTTGAGGAAGCGGTCGAGATGATCCTCGCCGTTCGCGATGCTGGCGGAACCGTCGGCGTCTTTGGGGACTACGATGTCGATGGCATCAGTGGCAGTGCCATTCTTCAGGAGGTCTTTCGTCATCTGGGAATCCAGGTGACCTGCCGCTTGCCCCATCGGGTGAGAGAGGGCTATGGCCTCAGCAAAGTCGCCGTGGAAGAGTTTGCCGAACAGGAAGTGGATCTGATCGTCACCGTTGACGGCGGCAGTAACGATGCGGAAGCGATCCAGCTCGCCCAGGAGTTGGGTCTGGAAGTGATCGTCACCGACCACCATCAGGTTATGAACCCTTCTGAGGGAATCCTGCTGGTGCACCCGGACCGTCCCGATCAGGAGTGCATCTCCGTCGGACTCTGTGGTGCGGGAGTCGCCTACAAGCTGGCCTGGGCGGTGGCCCGGGAAGCGGGAGGGGGGGGAGCCGTCGACGAGGCGACCCGGGACCTCCTTATCGAGATGGCGGGATTTGCTTCTCTGGGTACCGTTGCCGACGTCGTGCCACTGACCGGTGAGAACCGGATCATCGTCCGCCATGGTTTGAAGATCCTTCAGTCGACCCGTCGACCGGGGCTGGAAGCACTGATGGATCAATGCAACATCGATCGCACGAAAATTTCTTCCACCGATATCGGATTTCGCATCGCTCCCCACCTGAATGCGGCGGGACGCATCGACGATGCCACCGCTGCCCTCGAACTGCTGACCACCGCGGACTCCCAGCGGGGCAAGGAACTCGCCCGCGAGATGGGGAATCTCAATCGACGCCGCAAGGAGATCGAAGATGAGATGGTCGAGGCGTGTGTCGAGGAAGTGGAAGCAGGAAAGCACCCTGAAGAAGGACCTCTGGTGTTTGCCCGTGAGGGCTGGCACACCGGAGTCGCCGGAATTGTGGCGAGCCGCATCAGTGAACGGCAGGGGAGACCGACCTGGGTTCTCTGCATCGACGGCGATGAAGCCCGTGGTTCCGGCCGGGGATTTCCCGAGTGGTCACTGTCGGAGATGTACCCGCTGATGGAACCGATCGTCGATAGGGTCGGTGGTCACGCCGCTGCCGGGGGCACCACCGTGGCAGTCGATCAGATCGAGACTCTGCGTTCTGCCCTTCTCCAGAGTGAGGCGGATCGGGAGCAGGAGCGGGATGTTCCTCCTCGTTATTACGATGGAACCCTGACCGCGGCGGATCTGACGATGACCTTGGCCGAGCATCTGGAGTGCCTGGCTCCCTTTGGAGAAGGAAACCGCGAGCCGGTCTTCCGCATCGAAGGACTGCGACTGGATGGTGATCCCCGCTTGGTTGGTGAGCAGCAGGCCCACATTCAGGCCCACTTCCGGGGAGAAGGGGTCCGCATCCCTTCCATCTGGTTCCGCGCCGCAGGCCGTGCCCATGAATTGACCCGCGGGGGAGAAGTGGTGCTGATGGCCCGTATCAGCATCAATGATTTCCGCGGCCGTCACCTGCAACTGCAGATCGTCGACTGTCTCGAAGACTGAGAGTGTTGAAAGGTGACGGAAATCGTCACTTTGACGCAGAAGGTCGTCACAAAGTGACACGGAGCGTCACATCTTCTCCCTGGCGTCAGCAGTTGGCATCACCCCTGTAGGCCGGGCTGGATTCTTAAACCTTTTTATTCCAATGACTTGTGAAAAATATCCTGAATTGGCCCCGGTCTGGCCCGCCCCTTGCCATTGACTCCCCGTGACGCAGACGGGCGCTTGGAGCAATGCCTTTCTCTGCTGATCGGGCCAGGTGGCCCTCACTGAATGTTTGATTTTCAACCTGCTCCGGGACAGTCATGGGAGGAAAAACCATGAAAAACGTGAACAAGAACAACAACCAGGGATTCACCCTGATCGAACTGATGATCGTCGTTGCCATCATCGCCATCATCGCTGCCATTGCGATTCCGAACCTGCTCAACGCCAAGATGGCGGGTAATGAGGCTGCTGCTGTTTCCAGCTTGCGTACCCTCAGTACCGTTTGCGAGCAGTCCCGTAATCGTGATCTGGCCGGCGCCTATCCGGCTTCTCTGGCCGAGTTGGGCTCCGAGAACTACATCGACAACACCTTTGCAGTGGCAGACGACGCTGCGAATCTGAAAAGTGGATACTTCTTCACTTACACCGTCAATGGTTCCACATGGGACTGTGTGGCTTCTCCTGGAACTGTGGGTACCGACGGCGGCCTTTACTTCCGTGTCAGTGAGTCTGGCGTGATCGAGAAAAGTGCCGACAACTCGACCTGGGTTCCGATCCAGTAACCAAGACCTGTCTCGGAGATCGGGGAGGGACTGCAGGGCAGTTCCTCCCCTTCTCTCCATCCAGGGCCCCCAGGTTTTTTTCAAGGATGAGGTGGTACTTTGAAGACTTCCGAAAATGGATTTACCCTTCTTGAGTTGATGATCGTTGTGGCAGTGATTGCAATTATCGCAGGAATCGCGATACCAAATTTGTTAAACAGCGTGAACGGTGGCAGGGAAGCTGCTGCAATCGGTTCGATGAGAACCTTGTCTACTGCAGCCGAGCAGTATCGCTTGAGACAGGGAGTGTACCCGACAAATTTGACTGATCTGGCAGCGGTGGATCCTGCGTTGGTTGATACCGAACTCGCTAACGGTTTGCGGAATGGATATAACTTCGAGCTAACCGGACAGCAAAGTTCTTTCGATTGCAACGCCAATCCGACCTCCTCCAATGGCTCTCGGTTTTTCTTCGTCGACGAGACGGGCGTGATTCGCCAATCTGCTTCTGGGGTAGCCGGGCCCACCGATACGCCCATAGGCTAGCCTGTTTGGATAACCACAGAGTTTTGCGGCTCCGTTGACTCCACGGGGCAGGGGTCTACGATGCTTCCAGGGTCACGCGTGTGATCCTGGAAGGGTCCGCATGTCCTCCGATTCGTCGATCTCCCTCTCTGATTTTGCCACGCGCCGGCAGGCACACGGGGTCGATCCCCGAGCTGATCAGCCCGCCCCCGGACGTTTGGCACCCAGCATCCTTTCTTCCGATTTCAGTCGCTTGGCCCGGGACGTGGAACACGTCATCGTTGCGGGAGCAGATTGGATCCATGTCGATGTCATGGACGGGCACTTCGTTCCCAATCTGACCATCGGCGCACCGGTGGTCAAATCCCTGCGTCAGGCCACCGACGGATTCCTCGATGTGCATCTGATGATCGACGAGCCGGATCGTTACATGGGCGATTTCATCGATGCCGGTTCCGACATGGTCACCTTCCACATCGAAACCGGAAAAGACCCGCGACCGATCCTCGACCAGCTGCATCAGGCCGGCCGTCTGGGCGGTCTGGCGATTCGTCCGATGACTCCGGTGGAAGAGATCCTGCCTTACGTTCCCGAGTGCGACATGATTCTCGTCATGACGGTGGAACCGGGATTCGGTGGCCAGTCCTTCATGGAAGAACCGTTGCAGAAGATTGCCGCGATCCGTGAAGTGGCGGCACCGGGTCTGGAAGTTCA
>CAJXMG010000044.1 GCA_913056395.1 uncultured bacterium
CGCTCGATCCGCTCTGCACGGATCTTCTCGGAGTAGGCCTCATAGGATCCCTCGAAGAAACGCCCGCCCCCTTCGCCATCAAGGGCGAGGATGTTGGTCGCCACACGATCCAGGAAGTAGCGGTCGTGGCTGACGACGATGGCGCACCCGGGGAAAGCTTCCAGAGCCTCCTCCAGCAATCGCAGAGTCGGAATATCGAGGTCGTTGGTCGGTTCGTCGAGGATGACCAGATTTCCACCGCGACGCAGCATCTTGGCCATTTGCACACGGTTGCGCTGACCTCCGGAACAGTCGCCGACCTTCTTCTCCTGCTCTTCTCCGGTGAATCCGAAGCGGGCAACGTAAGCGCGACTGGCAATCTCCACCTTGCCCACCTGGAAGACGTCGTAGCCTTCGGAGATGTTCTGGTAGATGGTCTTGTCGTTGTCCAATTCCTGACGACTCTGATCGGCGAAGCACAGTTCCACCGTCGAACCCAGAGTGACCGTTCCCGAATCGGGCTCGATCTGATCCGCAATCAGACGCATGAGAGTGGTTTTTCCAGCACCATTCGGACCGATGACCCCCACGATGGCTCCCGGTCGCAACTCGAAGGTCAAATCATCGAAGAGGGTGCGACCATCGTAGGACTTGGTCATGCCCCGAACTTCCAGAACCTTGTCGCCTAGCTTGGTCTCACAGGGGATCGCCAGTGCCGGCACATCCTTGCGGGATTCGTAGACCTGTTCCTGCAGTTTGTGGAACGCTTCCACTCGGGCCTTGCTCTTCTTGGCGCGGGCCCGTGGAGTCTGGCGGATCCATTCCAGTTCCTTGTTGAGCTGTTTGCGACGGTCGTCTTCCTGGCGCTGCTCCACTTCGAGCATCTTTGCTTTCTGCTCCAGGTACTGACTGTAATTGCCCTCGAAAGGAGTGCCGCGGCCGCGATCGATCTCGAGCATCCAGCCCACCACGTTGTCCAGGAAGTAACGGTCGTGGGTGATCAGCAGGACGGTGCCCTCGTAGTTCGCCAGATGCCGCTCCAGCCATGCAGTGGTGTCCGCATCGAGGTGGTTGGTCGGCTCGTCGAGAAGCAGGATGTCCGGGTGGGCCAACAGGGTTCTGCACAGTGCCACCCTGCGCTTCTCACCCCCTGAAAGATGGGTCACCGCCGCATCACCGGGAGGACAATTGAGTGCGTGCATCGCCTGATCGATCTGACGATCGATCTCCCAAGCGTCACTGGCATCAATCTTTTCCTGCAGTTCTGCCAGACGGTCGTAAGCCTCTTGCATCTCCTTGTCGGAGAGTTCGGTTGCGAGGGACTCGGTGACCGCATTGTACTCATCGAGCAATCCACGAACCTTGGCTGCGCCGACCTCAACATTTTCACGCACCGTCTTTGATTCGTCGAGCGCAGGCTCCTGCGGGACATATCCGATGGTCGCACCCTTGGCGAGGGTCACGGTTCCATCGTAGCCGTCATCGACTCCGGCGATGATTTTCAGAAGTGTCGATTTTCCACAGCCATTGATTCCGATCAGGCCTATCTTTGCACCTCGGAAAAATCCGAGGGTGATTCCCTTCAGAACATCTTTTGTTCCGTAGGATCGATGGACATCGGTTACCTGAAAGATGACTTCCTGTGAATCACTCATTTCGACACTCGTTTCACCTGGCCAGATTCAATTTGAATCAGGCCTTGCGGCTGTCCACTGCCGAGTGGATCTCGGAGTGCTCCGGAAAGCGGGACAGTTCTTTTTTGCTGAAGACCAGGTCGCCGTCGACGACAACCTCGAAGACTCCGCCACCACTCTCGATGAGGCGGACTTCCACACCATATTTTTCATTCAGGTCGGCCGCCAAACTGGTGGCCTGTGGAAGGTAGTTTCACTTAACGCAGTACTCGATGCTGATATCCATCGCTGGCTTCCTTTCTTCCCGATCCCCAAAAGCGAGATCGACTGAAGTTCTGTCAAAATGAGCCCGGCCGACGGGTTTCCTGTAACTGAGGCTCCCACCCGGAAGGGCTGGAGTTTATGTTACGGACTGGATGGCAGGTGTACCAGCAGACCGGGAAAGCAGGAGCGAGAATATGAAGGATGTCGTCGACCAACTGGCCTCGGAGAAGTCCGAACACGTCGAGAAACTGATCGAATGGCTCAAAATCCCCAGCGTCTCGACTGACTCGAGCCTCAAGGGAGAAGTCCGCCGGGCGGGTCAGTGGATCGAGGAAGAGCTCTCCTCCGCCGGGTTTGAGACCCGCCTGGATGACACGGATGGCCACCCCATCTGTCTGGCCCAATGGACCGGAGCCGAAGGAGCACCCACCCTGCTGATCTATGGCCATTACGATGTCCAGCCTCCGGAACCCCTCGATCTCTGGCGCCATGGTGCCTTTGAACCGACTCTGGAAGGGGACGATCTGGTTGCCCGTGGTGCCACCGATGACAAGGGTCAGGCCCTCGCACTCGTTCGTGGAGTCTGTGGAGTGCTCCGATCCCGGGGCTCCTTGCCGATCAATGTCAAATTTGTGATCGAAGGAGAAGAAGAGATCGGGTCACCGAATCTCACAGGCTATCTGGAAGCTCACAAGGATGAACTTTCTGCGGACGTCGCACTGATCGCCGATTGCTCCCAGTTCGGACCCGGCATGCCGGCGATCACCGTGGGACTGAAAGGTCTCGTTTATCTGGAGATTCATCTTCAGGGACCCAACCGCGATCTGCACTCGGGATCTTTCGGCGGTGCGGTAGAAAACCCTGCCAATGCCCTGGCCCGAATTCTCGGCAGCCTGCGCGACGACAAGGGGCACATCACCATCCCCGGTTTCTACGACAGGGTTCGCGATCTCACAGAAGAGGAACGCGCGGCGATCCGCGAACTGAACTTCGATGAGGAAGGGTTTCGTGCCGACCTCGAAGTTCCCATGGTTCACGGTGAAGAAGGCTACTCCACACTCGAGAGAAAGTGGGCTCGCCCTACTCTGGACATCAACGGTCTGCTCAGTGGCTGGACCGGAGAAGGTGCCAAAACCGTTCTCCCTGCCCACGCCAGTGCGAAGATGTCGATGAGGCTGGTGCCCGATCAGGATCCGGATGAGATCGCCGATCTGGTGGTCCAGCACCTGAAGTCAATTTGTCCTGAGACTTGTACCATCGATGTTCACTGTCACCATGGCGCCAAACCGGTACTGGTTGAAAAGAACAGCCCCTGGCTCGATGCCACCTCAAGGGCAGTCGAAAAGGGCTTTGGCAAAGCGCCGGTGATGATCCGCGAGGGTGGCTCTATCCCGGTGGTCAGTGATCTCAAAACCACTTTGGGAATCGACACCATTCTCCTTGGCCTCGGACTGCCCGACGACAACGCCCACTCTCCCAATGAGAAGTTTCACCTTCCCGACTACCAAAAAGGGATCGAGACGATGGCGTGGCTCCTGGATGAAATGGCATCCGTTTGAAACTGCGCCCGGCCAAAGAGAGAGGCTCCGCCAATTACGGCTGGCTGGAAGCCCGCTATACCTTCAGCTTTGGTGAGTACTACGATCCAGACTGGATGGGCTGGCGTTGTCTTCGGGTCATGAACGAGGATCGCATCTCCGGAAACACCGGTTTTCCATCACACCCCCACCGGGAAATGGAAATCATCACCTTCATTCTCAAGGGTGCTCTCTCCCATGAGGATTCTGCCGGTGGCTCAGGAGTCATCCGTGAAAATGAAGTTCAGGTGATGAGTGCGGGAAGAGGCATCGTTCACAGCGAAAAAAATGCAGAGAAGGAAGAAGCTCACCTGTATCAGGTGTGGTTACTTCCCGAGACGAACGGGGTAGACCCAACCTATAATCAGCGTGCTTTCCCCGAAGAAGCACGCAGGGGCGACTGGCAGTTGTTGGTTTCCGGAAACACGGAAGACGATGCCCTGCATATCTGCCAAAGCGCAAAGATCTACCGCCGAAGTCTGACCGCTGAAGAAACGGTCACCGTTCCCATCGGTGAGGGCCGGGGCCACTGGGTTCAGATTCTTCGTGGTGACTTGCAAATCAACGATCTGACCATGCAAACCAGCGACGGCGTGGGCATTGAAGAAACTGCCGAATACACCATCACTGCAAAATCAGAATCGGAAGTACTGCTCTTCGACCTGCCCTGAAGACGATCACTTTCTCCAGGTGAACGGGAACAGCAGAATCAGAATCGCGTAGATCTCCAGCCTGCCCAGAAGCATCAGCAGCATCAGCAAGATTTTGCCCGGTGCAGGAATATCCGCATAGTTTTCCAACGGTCCCACTCCTCCGAAACCGGGGCCAATATTCCCCAGCGTCGAAAGTGTC
The DNA here is from genome assembly GCA_913056395.1 of uncultured bacterium. Lineage (GTDB taxonomy): Bacteria > Planctomycetota > UBA8108 > UBA1146 > UBA1146 > UBA12191. The sequence continues at coordinate 4,307 of CAJXMG010000044.1, forward strand.
GCTCCGAATGCGGTCAACAGCAGATCGTCTTCCAGTGCACCCGAAACGACCTGAGCCGATTCAGGGTCGACACTTCCCGCTGTTTCTGACCAGCCAGGATCCAGAATCAACGCCAACAGCATCACGGAAAGCAGGAAGAGAAGCATCCACAGGGCAAGGAATCCCAGAACCCGCGAGACGATCTCCCGTTCCACGTTTTTACGGTTGAACTTGAGGGAAATGACCGCATGGGGTCGCACCAAAAGAGCGATCTCCCGCAGGCTGAACTTGATCAGCATCATGAAGCGAACCACCTTGACCCCTCCGGTGGTCGATCCCGCACATCCACCGATCAGCATCAAAACGGCCAGCAAGACCCGACAGGCATTGGGCCAATGATCGAAGTCCGCCGTCACAAACCCGCAACCGGAAAAGAGGGTCGCCACCTGAAAACTGGCAACCCTGAAGCAGTTTCCGAAAGTGGAGTAGGCCTCAGGCTGGTCCAGCTTAGCCGGGAAAACACTGGTTCCATACAGAAGGCAGGCGATGAACAACATCGAAGCGAATGCGACAGTGAAGAAGAACTTGCATTCACTTTCGCTGAAAGACCTGAACTGTCCCTGAAAGAAGAAGCGGAAGTGAAGAACAAAGTTGATGGATGCGATGAGCATGAAACAGGTCACTACCCCATCCACATAGGCACTGTTGAAATGGGCGATGCTCTGGTTGTAGGGCGAGAAACCACCGGTCGAGAGGGTACTCAAAGCCACCGTGGTGGCATCAAACCAATTCATCTCTGGCAGCAGGAGGAGTACTTCCGCCACCGTGAAGAGGGTGTAGATCCCCCACAGGTAAAGCGCTGTCTGTGTCACTCGGGGGGTCAGTTTTTCCTTGGTGGGACCGGGAACCTCGGCGCGAAACATGTGCACACTGCCTGAACCGATCAGCGGCATCACGGCCAGCGTCAACAGCACGAATCCCATGCCCCCGAACCACTGGGTCAGGTTTCTCCAGAACAACAGTCCTGGCGTCAGCGCTTCAATATCCTGAAGAATGGTGGCACCGGTCGTTGTGAAACCACTCATCGTCTCAAAACAGGCATCCAACAGGGATGGAATACCGGAAGGGGCATACCAGAACGGCAATGCACCGAAGAAGCTGGCGAGCAACCAACTCATTCCCACTACGGCAAAGGCCTCCCGCGCACGCAACAGGCCGATGGTTTTGTTATTGAGAACCCAAAAAACCCCACCGACCAGGAAAGTGATGACACTCGAAAGGAGAAAGGCCGGGTATTCTTCCGCTGAATCGAGAGACCAGGCGACACCCAGGGGAATCAGCATCAAGCCGGAGAGAACCAGAAGGAGCAGTCCCAGAACTGCGAAGATGGGACGAAACCTCAACGAAGGAAACCTCTCCTGCGTGTGAACAACTTTTCGATCGCCTCCACCGCTTCCGGCAAGGCGAAGATGATCACATGATCACCGGCAAGAATCTCTGTATCTCCGCCGGCAGTCCGAATCTCTTCCCCGTCTTCATTTTTTCGTTGAATGGCACCGATGATGCTCGCTTTGGGAAGCTTCAAATCGCGGATCTTCTTGCCGACCACCAACTGGTTTTCTGTCACCTCATATTCGCGGACTTCTGCTCCAGATGTTCCCACCTGAGAAATACGAACCACGTTGCCGCGGCGGATCACCCGAAGGATGTCGCTGACCGTCACCCTGCGCGGATTGATCACTTCGCCGAAGTTGGTCTGCTGGAAAACGGGCAGGAATTGATCATTTTCACTGCGCACCAGTACGCGCCGGACCCCTGCCTTGCGAATCAGCATCGCATTGGTCAGGTTGTCGGTGTCGTCGGTTCCCAGGGCAAGGAAGTAGTTCGCCTGGCCGATCTCATTTTCTGTGACGAAATCCCGATCGGTGATGTTTCCATGAAGCACAAGGGTTCTGGTCAGTTGATCTGCGGCTTTTTCGGCGAGCTGACGGTCTTTTTCGACCATGACGAGAGTGCGAATTGAGCGCACCTCTTCAAGGCGGCGGGCCACTTCCAGACCGAGACGTGTGGCACCCGCGATAACTACCTTGTCAACATTTTCCGTTTCCGGATGAACCAGTTCACGGAAATGTTCGAACTGGCTCTCCGGCATGAGGACGTAGATGTGGTCGCCAGCGATGAGACGATCATCTCCCCTGGGAATCATCAGGTCATCCCCACGGAAGATGGCGACGATCAATCCCAATTTTTTCGGGTCGTGGTGTTTGCGCAAATCTTTGAGAACGATGCCATCGAGCGATGACCCTTCGGAGATGACATATCCCCAAAGGAACAACTTTTCCTCTGCAAAGGTCGAGACATCAAAAGCACCCGGATGCTGAACCAGTCGCTGGATTTTTTCCGCGGTGACGGCGATCGGGTTGACGGTGGCATCCGCTCCGTACTTTTCCATCAGCTGGGAGTTTCCGGAAAGTTCCGAGTTTCTCAGGCGGACCACACATTTTGCTGCGCCCAAATGCTTGGCCAGCAGGCTGACGGTGATGTTGGTTTCGTCACGGTCAGTCACAGCGATGACGAGATCGGCACTGTCGACCTTTGCCTGACGAAGGATGCGCGGGCTCGCAGCGTTGCCCTGAATCGCCTGAACGTTGAGGCGGTCATCGATGCGGTGAATCAATTCTCCATCGGAATCGATGATCGTCATCTTGTGGCTTTCGGCAGACAACCTCTCCGCGAGGTGAAAACCGACCACTCCTGCTCCGACGACGACGATGCGCATTTCAACCTCCAGGCCTCTTCGGTGAGGCGGCGACCTTTGCGACTGTGAATCCCCTGATGATAGGGAAATTCGCAAAAATCTCCACGTTTCCGGGGGGTGCTGGATCTGGGAACCGGGAAGTTTATCCTCATTCCGGGAACAGATCTCGTTACCGGGACGTCCCGGAAGGGCCAAATCGGCCCGAACCCGTCTGGAGAAAAGATGTCGAAACCGTTGAAGTCAGTCAATCACGCCAGAGGCTCTCAATCCTGCCATAGCGGTGCCCCTCTCATTTTTGCCCCAAAACTGATTCTGCTCGGGGTTCTCGGCCTCACTTTTTTCGTGACCGATTCCAGCCCGCGGATCCATGCACAGGAATTACCGTTGCAAAATGGGTTCGCTGCCAAGGTGAATGGTGAGGTGATCACCCTTGCCGAGGTCATGCAGCTGATCAATCGACGCCTGGAGCCCAATGTCGGCCGAGTCCCCAAAGATCTTCTCGACGCTGAACGGGAAAAGCAGAAACCCATCGTTCTGCGGGAACTGATCGAACGAAAACTGATGGTTCAGCAAGCCGGACGCGAAGGAATCGTTCTGCCGGAAGATGCCGTCGACGATTACCTGCAAAGAACTGTTGACCGATTGAGTCGGGTTGAGGGCACACGCTTTTCCATCGACGACTACCTCTTCATGTGGAAGCAACAGTTTGGGGAGAGCGAACTCCAGGTGAGAAAAAACATCGGTGAAGAAATTCTCATCTCCGAGTTACAAAAAATGAAACTGACCATTTCCACGAGTATCTCTCCACGACAACTGCGTGAGTACTATCGTGAAAACATGAATGAATTCACCCAGGACGGATCGGTGACCTTTCGCCAACTGCTCGTTCCCGTGAATGACCAGGATCAACAGAAGATCATCAAACAGGTCGACGCAGATCTGGCCGCCAACAAGAACTTTGAAGAGTTGGTGAGACAGCTCTCCAGTGGACCCCGCTCCGATCAGGGTGGTCTCTACCAGCTCAAGCAGAGTCAACTGGAGGACCGCTTCCCTCCGGTTCCAGAGGTGGTCAATGGCCTCAAAGTCGGGGAATACTCCGAATGGTTCCAGTGCCGTGGCTACGCCCACAAGATTCTTCTGGAGGAACGTATTCCCGGCGGCCCGCTCAACTTTGCTGAAGCACAAGGGCGCATTCGCATGACCCTGCGCAATCAACTTCAGGAAAAGAAGCGGATTCGCTTCGAGCGCGAGCTATGGAAAAAAGCACAGGTGGAACTCTTTATCCCAGGAGTGCAGATTCCGAAGTTTTCCTGATCCACGACAGAAAAAACAAAAAAGCCACCCTCGAGATCATAGTGTCTCAGGGGTGGCTTTTTTAATTGGAAGAGCGAGATCTACTCGCCGGGCTTTTCCTCTACTGCTTTTTCTTCTTCTTTGGGCTTATTGCGGTCGACCAGTTTTTGGACCGGCTCGGGCAACTGCTTCATCTCATCGCCCACTTCAGCGTCGTGCTCGATGGAAACGACTGTCACGGCCATGTTCTGCACACCCTGCTTCATACGCATCATGTGCGGGTACTGGATTCCATCGATGGCCTTGTACTCGGAAGTCTTGACCTGAATCGGTATCTGGCCCATCGGTGATTCCACAGTCATGGAAACCTTGCGTACCAGACCATCCTCGTCTCCGACCCAGTATTTATGGATCGCGCCATCATTGGTTTTCAAGTCGTAGATCGTGCAGGCGATGGTATCGACGGTTTCTTCCCCCGCCTTCACGGCACTCTGATGATCCCGGGTCATCCACAGCGTGGGCTGCATCCGTGCGGAACGCTGCAGCTGGGTTCTCTCTTTACCCTTGATCAATCTCGGGCCGTTGATCGGATCGAAGGACCAGGCCACATCACCATTGATGCCCTGCTGAAACTTGCCGTAACCGGCGATCTCCATCGATTCGAAGTAATTCCCCTGACTATCGACAAAGTTGCTCAACTCCGCCTCGAGGCCCGCATCGACGATTTTCACCGTGGAGACCATTTTGCGATTGGCAAATTTCTCCAGAGCCTCTTTGCCACCAACCGCTTTGATCGACTTCTCCTGCAACTCGGCGAGAAGAGCTTTTCCCGCTTCGTCGGCGGCGGGAGCCTTTTTGTCAGACGCATCGCCGTCTTGTGCGGACACGGGTGCACCCAGTGCCACCATCAGAAGGAGAAGCAGGAAAAGGCTGCTTTTTTCTGCAAATTTCATTTTCTAATCCTTATCCAATCAAGATCTTCCGTCGCGGTCAGTTCATGCCGGACGCCATCGTTTTCAATTTTTCATCATCACCGGATTTGTGATCGGGGTCCACCCGGTTTCCCGAGGATCCAGTAAGCCGCCTTTTTCAGCGCTGGGTCACCAAACTGCCGAATTTGATCGGGATCGACTTCAATATACTCATCCGGCTCCACACCGACCCCTTCCATCCGTTTCCCGGAAACAGACACGTAGTCTGCCATGGCGTATTGAAGAATGTCGCCATTGGGAAGCTTGACGAGAACAGAAGGCAACGCCGCACCCGCAGTGGTTCGTCCGAAGAGTCGGACCCTTCCGATATCTCGCAGACCCTGGGCCATGATCTCGGAGGTCGAGGCACTGCCCTCATCGATCAACAACGCGACCGGCTTGACCCAGCCATCGAGACGGGGATTGACGGAGAAGTTCATGTCATTCGCCTTGGTCTTCATCGTTCCCAGTTCGAATCCCTCATCTTCGATCAGCCATCCCGCCAGACCACAGGCCATCAGGCCGAGTCCACCCGGATTGCCCCGGAGATCGAGGATCATCCCTTTGGCATCCCTGTGCTCTTGAATCGCATTTTCAAACCAGGGCATCACCTGCATGGGGCCCAGAAACATCCCCAATCGCAGATAGAGAATATCGTCTTCAAGGATGCGTTTTTCCAGCTTCAGCGGAACCGGGGCGATGTTTCCAAAGCCAACTCTGGGATAATCGTCGGAAGGCGGCTGAAAGGTCAGGGTGACGGTGCGATCCTCCTGCGCATTTCTGACCAGATAATCGCGCTCGGTTCCCGGTTCTCCTGAACAGGCGGACTGAAGCGCCTGGATCGGAAGGTAGCGACTTCCTGACTCGCCCCACTCTTTCAGGCGTGGTGCAAGCTCGCGCTCGCCCACCTTGAGAATTTCGTCTCCCGGTTGAATTCCGGCCTTCTCGGCAGCACCACCAGCCTCAAGGCGAACCACGATGGCACGACCATCAGAGACTCTCAGAATCATTCCCGCTTCACCTTCGCTCGGACTTTCTGACAACTCCTGACTGGCGGAGTCGGGGATCACACCAAAGTGGGACATCTCCAGACTGGCAAGCAATCTGCGCATCGCCGATCGGGCTTCGTCGGCACTGTTCGCATCCTCAACCTGTTGACGACACTCCCCCTTGAGGTCTCCCCAGCACTCCTCCAGATAAGCCGGATCCCAAAAGGTCTCTTCGATCATTCGGGTCATCTCATCGAATGAGCTCAAGAAGAGCGCCTTTTGCTCCTGGGTCATGGGCTGGGATCTCCCTGGCAGCCCAAGGCAACCGGGGATCAGGATCAGCAGCGCGAACACTGCGATCAGAATGGAGCGTCGTTGGTTGGCAAACATCGGTCACCTTTCAGGGATCTCCGCTATCACTTCCTTGGTATCCTACAGGCACTGCCCTCTGGGGGGCAGATTTGAAGTGCGGATTTGTGGTTGGAGCCTTCCCCATGACGAAATACCCCGTCGAAGTCTGTATCGACCAGCCAGATCACATCCGTTTCCTGTCTCCGGAAAACTGCCAGCGGATCGAGTTGTGCTCTCACCTGGAAGAGGACGGTCTGACCCCGTCTGCAGTTGCAGTGAAATCGGTCTGTGATTCAGGATTCGAGGTGGTGGCGATGGTGCGACCCCGATCCGGGGATTTCGTTCACTCCGCGGAAGAGATCGAACTCATGAAGCAGACCATTCCCGAAATGCTCGAAGCCGGCGCTTCCGGTATCGTTCTGGGTCTGCTCGATGGGCAGGGCAGGGTTCCCGAAAAGGAACTGGGGGAACTCGTCGCCTTGTGCTCCGACAAGCCGGTCACCTTCCACCGCGCCTTCGATCGCAGTGTGGATCGTGTGGCGGATCTGGAGATTCTGATCGCCAGTGGCTGCCAGCGGGTGCTGACCTCCGGAGGGGAGGCCACCGCGTGGGAGGGCCGTGAGGAACTGGGCCAGTTGGTGATCCAGGCCAATTCCCGAATCGACATCATCGCCGGTGGCGGAGTGCGACCGGGACACGCGGCAGAGTTGATCTCCACCACCAGAGTTCCGTGGATACATCTCTCGGCTCGCAGGGATTCTCCGCACCCGGATCCCGATCTGATGCGGGATTTACAGCTGGAACTGGCTTCCATCGATCGCTAACGACACCCGCAACCTCATGGTATCCTGTGATTTTCCCGGAAAGGTACAGGCTTGGAAAAGGTCCAACCCGACAACTTCAAGTTCAGCCTGGGCGGCTTCAGTCGCACCTCCTGGCAGGTCAGCTGGGAGGGCGGGAAACTGTTGTGGCGCAAGTTCGGCCCTGAGTGGCAGGAACTGACCTGCGAGGAGATCGAACCCTCGGACGAGCAGTGGGTTGCCTTCTGGACCACGCTGGACGAGAGCCGAATCTGGAGTTGGGACGAAGCCTACTACACTGAAGCAACCCGCGCCGGAGAAGACCTCCCCGAAGATGCTTCCATCGAAGAGTTGGCAGAACTCAGCGATGACATCCTTTCCTGGGCAGTGGAAATCCTGCTCAAGGACGGACGCTACATCGATTCATCCGGCTCCAATGCCGTCCCTGGTCAAACGGCCAAGGCTCGTGCTTCCAGTCAACGCCGCCGCCGGGGAGGACGCTCTCGCCGTCCACAAAAGCCTAAGGCGGAAGTACAAGAAAGCGCAGACGTCACAGCGATCATGCTCGCTGATTCCAATGCCGGAATCCCCGACAACACCTTCGACCTTTTTCTCGAAGCCCTGAAGACTCTGATCCAGGGGCGTGAATTGGGTGATGAAGAGCAGATTCCGGAAGCGGTGGAAACATCCTTCCGTGGCCGCACCGAAAAGAAACGCTCGAAGAAATCTCCGTTGGAAGTCCTCGAGGCAGAAACCGGAGAAGCAACCAGATCCCGCAAGAAGCGCCGAACCCTTCGCCGCCGCGATGGGTCAGGAAGCAGCAAATCTGAAACCACCCGCACCACCCGGAAACGGTCGGGACGACGTCGCAAGGGTGCCGGTCGCCCAGCCGAAGGTGAAACGGTCGGTACCGAGGGTGCTGGCACAGAGGGTGTGAAGAAGAAACGCCGTCGCCGCAGGCGTCGCTCTGATGCGACCGCATCTTCCGCTACCGGGGAAAACAAACCCGCCGAGTCGGGCGGTGAAAACCGGTCCCCGGCACGGAGACGCCGCCGGCGCAGGCCTGCCGGCTCCGGATCCAAACCCGCCGGTTCCGGACCAACGAATGGTCCATCTGATTCCGGTGCGAGATCAGCAAGTGGAGGTTCCGCAGGTCGTCAGCCAGCAGGAGGTCAGCCAGCAGGTGGCGATGGAGCTCCCAAAAAGAGACGCCGTCGTCGTCGTCGCAGGCCCGGAGGCAAGGGGGATTCCGCTCCTGCTTCCGGCGGTGAGTGATCGAACCCTGGTGAGTGATCGAACCCTAGCGTCGTCCGAAACGGGCAGCGACCTGAATCACCCTTAACTCGCGCAAGGGGTCATTGGTCTCGATGGTCAGTTTTCCGCGCAGAATCGGCTCCTTGCGATACTCCGTCAGGGTCACCAGCACCCGATAGTTCTTCCCCGGGACCACTTCCGTCACCATCACATCCAACGTTCCCTCCGGGAACCCCTCGAGCGTGGCACCCAGTACCTTGAAGTCGAGGTCCGCATCGATGTTCAGGAGCTGGACCATCTTGGTCACCACTCCCTTGGAGTTTTCTCCCAGAAGACGATCGGTATCGCGATTTCCAAACTGGAGCACACTGGCCGGTGAAACCTGAACCGATTCCATGTGATGGATCTCCACATACCGTCCCACCACCACCGAACGCCCATCCTTGACTTCGATCATCAGATCAAGGGGATCCTTGATTACCCTTGGCTCTTCTGAAGGTGGCACTGTGATCTCGATGGAGTACTCCCCATCCTTGGTCACCTCTTCAAAGTCGGTAATCTCGAACTCCCCATTCCGCGAGCGGGCACCGAGAATGTTGAATCCGTAATTGGTTTTCGCCAGCAGACGAACCCGTGCTTTCTTCTCATTGCGATAGAGACCGGTGATCTTGATCGGATTGGGATCAGTTTCAAAAAGGTTCGTGATCTTGGCTGCAAAGATGAAGCGGATTTTGGAGCGCTCGACGTCATTGTTTTCCAGCGTGATGCCCTTGCGAGTATCACCCGGTTTGACCTTCTTACTGTCGATCTCAAATTTGACCACACCCTTTTCACCGGGCTCGAGGCTTCTGGGAAAATCGAGAATCTTCGTGCAGCTGCAACTGGGGTTGGCTCGCCAGATCTTGAGGGTGGCTGTGCCCTCATTGCTGACCTCAAACTCACGGACGATGACCTCGCCCTGCAACAGCTCTCCATAATTGGGTTCATCCAGAGGAATGGAAATCACCGGAGCGGGAGAGTCCTGAGGATCCTGATGCGCCTGCAACGGGGAGACGTTCACCGATGCCCATCCCAGAAGACAGACTGCGACGAGAGTGATCGAGGTCCTGTGCAGGTTCAGGGTCACCCTGTTCAGGAGGCACAGCATTCCGGCTTTCAACATCCCGATTCCTTTCGAGGACTGGCAAGCGGTACAATCTCTCCGGCAGTCCGAGAATCTCGCACGTGAAGGAGCAGGCCCAATGATCTCCAACCCGCAGAAGAAGTTCAACAGCAGAAGCCAAATCGCCTGCTGGATCAGAGCGGTGTTGCTCGTTACGGCCACCGGATGGGTATCTGCCGGCCTGGATGCTTCGGAAACATTTCCCCTTGGAATCCTCGGCGGCACCGGAAAGGTCAGCCCTGAATCAACCTGGATTCAGATCGAAACCGTGGCGGACGATTCGGCGGGAAAATTGGCGGGACTTCAGGTCGGTGACCGGCTGGTCGGTCTCAACGACACTTCCTTTACTCCCCATTCAGCCAAAGTGGACGCCGGCGGTTCAGGCCCCCAGAAAAGCCTGGGCGAAACCCTCGATTTCATCGCCTCACAAAAGGAAGAAAAAGACCGGACCCTGTCCCTGAAAATTCGCAGGCCTTCAGAAGAAAGCCCGGAAGGGGAGGCCCTCACCCTCTCCTGCTCTCTCCCCCATCGTCCTTCCCTTCGCGAGCAGGCCGGGGTTGACCTGTTGATCCTCAATTCCCGCAAGCAACTGCTTCGCGCCCTGAAACCTGCGGGTTACTGGGATGCTCCGGTAGGGCTGACAGGGGATCGGGTCTTGACCGCATGGGCCTGCGTGGCGCTGCTGGCAACCCAGCCCGACGAGGACAAGAAAGACCTGACCCCTATTCTGAAATGGCTTCAGGGCCCCGGGGGCCGCGCCTGGATCCCGGAAGATCCGAAACAAAAGGGCCCCGACAACCTCGGCAACTGGGCACTGACCGCGACAGCCGTGGCTCTCTCTGAAGCCCAGCTGATCAACCCCACGGAAGAGAACGCCAAAGTGATTCAGACCATCTGCGATGCCCTGCACGCAAGGATGGATGACCAAGGCATGTTTGGACACGACGTTGTCACCGGCTATCGGGGAAAGGGATTCAATGTAATCAATACCCTTTCTCATATGGCGTGGTCCATCTCGGAGATCACCGGAGCAAAGATCCCGGAGGAGGCGTGGAATTTGAGCCTCGAACAGATTCGCCAGTCCATCGATCCCAATGGGGGAATTCGCTACTGGTCGCTGAAGATTGGTGGAACCGCAGATGCCTCCCTGCGCACATCATCGATGGCCCTCGCCCTGTTACTGAAAAGTGGTGAAGAGAAATTGAAGGACCGCTTCTGCAACTATCTGGATCAATACCGTGCACGAACGAGAGAAGCACACGCGGTCGGTTCCATGGGAATGCTGCTGGCCCCTGCGGTTCTGTGGCAACACGACCGCCAGGCCTATCAACGCTTCGTCGATGAATGGCGCTGGTATCTGGCCCTGACTCAAAACCACCGGGGGCAAATCCGCTATATCGGTGGAAAAAAGAACAATGGTGGCGACGGCTACTTGGGAAAACACCGCATGGCATGCGCCATCGCCCTGATGATGCTGAGCCCTCCCCAGGAGAAACTGCGGCTGTTCCGGTCAGAATAGAGCTTCCCTCCCCGGTCTCTCCAGGTCCGGTGAACTGTGGCATGGATACGTCCGTGGATTCCCTCAATTGCGGGAGCTACTTCAACTGCAATTGATCACTCCGGCTGCGGATGAGCCTCGTAGGCTTCCTGCATCCCGGGAGCCCATTCAAATGTGGGGAGAGCCTGTCCCTTCAGGGTCGATAGATGAGTTTCCTGCATCCGTTCACGGGGATGAACGTAGCGCCACTCACCGTCACCAAAGATCTCCTCACACAGTGCAGCCACTGCGGGGTCATACTCTCTGAGTTCTGCCCGGGTGTTCACATGATTGTGCTGGGGATCATTTTCCCGGTTGGTGTTGAACCAGCTCTGCACCGCTTCCGCCCAATATTCCATGCGATTGGTGGAAGCGTAGACGCCCTTCCAGAGACCACGATCCATGGCGTCCTGATACGCCTGGTTGAGGCGGGGGTCGAACGTCGGATCGACGGTATTCAGCCCCATCTCATGAATGGCGTGGGCAAACTCGTGAATGAGGATGTTCTCTGAGGCATAGGGATCCCCTTTGAATCCCAGAAGGTTTTCTTCACCACAGGAAACACACGGCCGCCACTTCGTCGCTCCGAGGCCACGGGCACGCCGGTCCCAGTACTCCGGAGGACGCAGGTCCGAATGTTCCGGCACATCCGTGGTCCACTCATCGTGGGCCATCACTGTGAAACGGGTCTTTGCCACCCCCATCGCAGAGAGCACCTCTGGACGATGGCCGACCATTTTCATGATCAGATAGTGGGCCTCGAGCAACGCCTCGGGGTAGACCTCCCTGCTCGCCACCACAGGAACCCCGCCCGCATCGCAATACTGCTGGTAGAACTCCGCCATGGTGAAATTTTCGCGGACTTCTGCGGGAACTTCCGTGACCTGCAAATCTCCCCTGGTGTTTCCCATGCCCAGTGGAGCACAGCCTGCAAGAAACAGCACTCCTGTGATCAGTGAGCCACGAAGAAACATGAACTCACTCCTCTTCGTCAGCAGGAACGTGATCCAGAGCAGGGCTACCCGAATCGAGACCCCTTACTGATCCATCGATCACCGAAAGATCGGGAAGTGTGTCCTTTGCTCCAGTCTTCATCGTCATCGATTCGATGCTGCGCGCCTTGGGAAGCACTCTGCCCTGATAAGACCCCACCGCCGAGTTGTAAGCATTGAGAGCCTTGGTGAGATTGCCTCCCACCTTGCCAAAATGATCGGTAAAGGTTTTGAGACGATCGTGCAACTGGGACGATTCTTCCCA
>CAJXMG010000045.1 GCA_913056395.1 uncultured bacterium
AATCCCAAACCGGTGCTCCACCAGGCCAACCCCCGGAAAGTGAGCCAGCCGACCACGAAGGCCAGCGCTGCTGTGGGCCTGCCGGGGGAGCGGCTGTAGGAGGAGTTGGAGGGTTCAGGGGGCATGGAGGTCACGATTCCGTCTCGGGTGATTCCGGTTGATCGACTGCACGAAGCAACGGTTCAGGATATGATAACGAAGACTTGGTCGAGCAGACAGATCAAGTCTTCAGCGAAGGGATGTTGTGATCAATAAAGCGATCGTTTCACTTCTGCCTCTGGTTCCCAAATCTCTCGTATGGAAGATCTCCAAGCGATACATCGCCGGAACAACTCTGAAAGACGCTCTGGAGTGTGTCGGCAACCTGAATGATCAGGGCATGAGTGCCACTCTCGATGTGTTGGGAGAAGATTCCACTACCCGGGAACAGGCACTGAGCGGCGAAGCCCTCTACCAAGAGGCGTTGGCGGAAATCGACCGTCAATCTCTCGATGCCAATATTTCCGTCAAGTTGTCGATGTTGGCACTGCGATTTGATGAAGCCCTTTGCATCGAAATCCTTCAGAAGTTGATTCGCACCGCTGAGCTGCATGACTCCTTCGTTCGCATCGACATGGAAGATTCGTCGGTCACCCAAAAGACTCTGGATATTTATCGCCAGTTGCGCAAGGAGACCGAACGGGTGGGCACTGTGGTTCAGGCATACCTGAGATCCACTGAAGAAGATGTACGTGCACTGATGGAAGAAGGCGAGACGTACCTTCGGTTGTGCAAGGGCATCTATGTCGAGCCGGAAGAGATTGCATACAAAGGTTTCACGGAAGTTCAGGATGCATTTTTGCGAAACCTCGAACAGATGTTCCGCGGGGGGATTCGCAAGGTGGGCATCGCGACCCATGACCAGCGTTTGGTCGAGGGAAGTATCGATCTGATACAACGTCTGGAGATCCCCAGGGAGCAGTACGAATTCCAAATGCTTCTTGGCGTGACAGAGAGCCTCCGGAGTGAACTGGTATCCAAGGGCCACCCCTTGAGGGTGTACGTTCCCTTCGGTGAGGAATGGTACGCCTACTCTTCTCGAAGGCTGCGCGAGAATCCGCAGATCGCCGGGCATGTCATGCGAAACATGCTGCCATTTTGATGAATTTCCCTAGCAAGTCAGATCTCTGGGGACCGGGAAATGAAAATCTGGTTTTCAATTCCTCAGCCAGCGTTGCCCGAGAGTGGATTGAAAATTACTCCCCCAAGGAAAAGTCCCAGCAGGAACAGCGTCAGCAAATTCTCGAGGCATGTGACAGCAGACAGGATGTATTGCTGAGAAGCTGTTTTCCAGGGCACCTGACCGCTTCAGCTCTCGTGATCGATCATTCCTGTGAAAAAGTAATGTTGCATCACCATGCGAAGTTGGATCGCTGGCTTCAGTTTGGTGGTCATTGCGATGGAGATGGCAATCTCGCCCACGCCGCCTGGAGAGAGTGTGTCGAAGAGTCCGGAATCGAGGATTTATGGATTTATCCCCGGGTCATCGACGTTGATATCCACGGAATTCCAGCATTGGGCGGGGAACCCGCTCACGATCATCTCGATATTCGGTTTTTGGTCATGACTGATCCGGACAATACCCCGATAATCAGTGAAGAATCGAAAGACGTTCGCTGGTTCAGTTTTGAAGAGTTGGAAAACGTCGATACAGATCATTCGGTGTTGCGGTTGGCAGAGTTGGCCAAAATGCTGAATCGTTGATATTAACCAGATCAGTTTTGAAAAGGGAGAGCCATGGCAATCCGTAAATCTGCAAAGTGGGGTTTGATCCTCGGAGGTTTGATCATGTTCGGAATGTTTGGATCCCTGTTCGGTGGTGCTGATGAGAAAGAGGGCCTCAAGGTTGGCGACCCGATTCCCAAGGTATCCCTGAAGGCATCCGATGGAAAAACATACAACCTTCCTGAAATTGCAGAAAAAGGGGATGCGCTGATCATCGCCTGGATTCCAAAGACCTTTACCCCAGGCTGAACCAAGCAGTGCAAGGCGCTGCGTGACAGTGCCAAAGAAATTGCAAAGTACAAGGCCAAGCTCTTCGTGGTATCCACCGACGATGCAGACAAGGCAAAGGAATTTGCCGAATCCCTCGGCAACGCCTACCCCATCCTTGCGGACCCGGATCGCAAGGCGGCCAAGTTGTTTGGGGTGGATGGATTCATGGGTTTTGCCAAGAGAGTGACATTCATTTTCGACAAGTCTGGAAAATTAATAAAAGTGGACCGCAAGGTCAAACTGGGCTCCCACGGAACTGACCTGCTAAAGATGTTGTCAGAGTTGAAGATCGAAAAGAAGGCCGAGTAAAAGGCTTTACATATCGTGTTGTTGCGATATGTCGTACCGTGGAATTTTCTTGTCCCTGCCATAACTGTCATTAATGTCGAAACTGCTTGGTTTGCAGTTATGAGTTATCCACTAATGACATTATGTCAGGAGCTTTTTATGAAAATGAATCGTCGTCAGATGCTGAAAGGTGCCCTCACTGCAGGTGCACTGAGTGCTGCTTCCCCGCTGTCATTTTCCAATAAGGCTGAAGCGGCCAACTTCGGCTACACCCCTTTCACGCAGCCTTTCTTTAAACCTCCGGTGATTCCAAAGGCGGATCAGATGACACCTGCACCAGGATCGCCAGAGGCCAGTCTGGGTTCTGATGCGGTCTACCATGGAATCGCCCCTGAATACTATGCGGACCATCCGGCTCACCTTCCCGATTGGGATCGTTTTCCCGAGAAGTATTGGGAGTTGGATGCAGTCGAGGGGGAGTGGGAGTTCTTTCCTGGATTAAAAACT
Source organism: uncultured bacterium (assembly GCA_913056395.1). Classification (GTDB taxonomy): domain Bacteria; phylum Planctomycetota; class UBA8108; order UBA1146; family UBA1146; genus UBA12191. The sequence continues at coordinate 2,830 of CAJXMG010000045.1, forward strand.
CCTGTCTTTGCATATAAGGGTCGCGAGGGGACAGCCTGCGAAACACCGCCGAGTTTCCCTGGGCCCACCTTCCTTTCCCGGAATGGAGAGCCAACAGTCGTTCGTTACGATAACAAAACCAGTGTTGAGACATCTCCTCACTTGCATGGTGATCATGGACCCGCTCACAGTGATGGTTATCCCGACTTCTACACCCTTCAGGGAAAGAAGCGCGATTACTACTATCCAAACATTGCACCACGCCAGAATGCAACTCCGGACGTTGCGTTTCCCGCAACCGTGGAAGAAGCGGGTGAGTTCGATGTCAGCCACGTACCGACGACGATGTGGATTCACGACCACGCCATGGACGTGACCGGTTTCAATGTGAACCGGGGATTGGCCGCTTTCTACCTCTGTGAAGATGACGTCGAGATTGATCACCAGATGAGTGGTCGCTTGCCGAAGGTGTACGGTGATTTTGACCACGTGATTGCGTTGAAGGATTTTGCGTTCAACAGCGACGGAACTCTTAAATACGACTTCCTTGATCACAACGGTCATTTGGGAGATGTCTTTACGGCCAACGGTCGCGTGCAGCCATACATGGAGGTGTACCGCAAGAAGTACCGTTTCCGCATCCTCAACGCCTGTAACGCACGTTATCTGCACCTACGCCTGAACAGCAGCACCGGAAAGAACCAGAAGGATGGTTTGCCGTTCCTTTTGATCGGCAAGGATACCTGGGAAGTTGGCGAAGCCACCAACATGGACAGCTTCACCATCAGCCCGGGTGAGCGCTTCGATGTGATCATCGATTTCAGCCAGTTGCCGGAGGATGTCGATACCTACTACCTGCAAAACATCATGCACCAGACCGACGGTCGCAAACCCAAAGGGATTCGCCCCAAAAAGGAAAGCCGCCCATGGTTGCAGTTCCGTCTTCTCGATGGAGATCCACCAGGACCGCAGGAAGTAGAGGGTGTGGAGAATGGCGAGTTCACCATGTCCGAAGGCGATGTGGTGCGTGAGTTCTACCGTTACCCAGCAGAAGAAGTGGTCGCAACTCGAGTCTTCGAGGTTGGCCGCAAGAATGGTGCATGGGTGGTCAACGATCGCTACTACAGCCCCCGCAGAACCGATGCGACACCGTTGTTGAATTCGATGGAGCGTTGGATCTTCAAGAACAAGGGTGGGGGCTGGTGGCATCCGATGCATGCACACCTTGAGGGGATTCAGGTGGTTCGGATCGACGACACCAAAGTCGATGACCCGGACTTCCCGGTTTACTACAAATGGAATACTGATCTGGTGAACCTCGAAGGGGGGCAAGAGGCGGAGTGTCTCATCAAGCTCAGAACCTTCAAGGGGCCCTTCGTGTGCCACTGTCACATCATTGAACACGAGGATATGCGCATGATGTTCACTTTCGATCCCCGGGAAGCGGGTGAAGAAGGTATGAACGACGGCATTCGCAACCACGCCTTCAATGAAGAGGCGGCCTTGCAATCGGGAATGCCCACCGGCTGCATCGATCCGAATGGATTGCTCTTTGACCATGAGCAGACTCTCGCCAGTGGCGAAATTGTTGGCCCCGGTGATTATGAGCACCTTTACGACGAAGGCGTCGGGTTCCCGACAGACTTTGTCGACGGCGTGTGTGAGCCAGACAGCGGAGACTGGGATCCGGAAGGAAACCAGGACACTCCCGAATCTCCCATGCCGGAGGAGCAGCAAGAGAAGAAGAAGAAGTGAATCTTCGATACTTGCTGCCGCTTCTGTGTTTGTGTGTCGCTTTGACCGGAGGGTGTCAAACACCCTCCGGTCACGGCTCACCTCTGGTCGATGAGTTGGATGTTGTGGAGTCGACGGAAGAGATTCCGTTTGTCGACAAGGCTGCCAGAGCCAAGCCCCACGCCAATCCGAGGGGCCTCTACAGCGACAAGTTTCCCGATACTGTCCTTACTGATCATCAGGGAAAGAAACACCGCTTTTATTCAGATCTGGTCAAGGATCGCATGGCGGTGATCCAGTTTTTCTACACCACCTGTGATGGCATATGACCCGGTGTGACAGAGAACCTCGTGAAGGTTCAAAAGTTTTTCGGCGAGCGTATGGGCAAGGACATCGTCTTTCTTTCGATCACCATCGATTCCGAAAAAGACGACCCGGAAGCTTTGACCGATTATCGACGTTATCCCGTCAATGACTGGACCGGTTGGTATCACCTGACTGGCGACTACGATGAGATTGAAACCCTTCGTTGGGTACTGGGTACCTATGACCTGGACCCCGAAGTGGATGCCGACAAAACAGAACATGCGGGCATCGTGACCTTTGGGAATGACAAAACCAATTGGTGGGCCGCTGTGCCCGCATTGATTGATCCCAAAGAAGTGGCGGATGCAATTATCCGCATTGCGGGCAATCCAAGACCACAGCCGCGCTGATATTGGAAAAAAATGTATCCCTCAAGTTTAGAGATCCTGTAGCGGATAGGTGTTATTGCCCCAGCAGGCGTAGGGCATCCTCCAGCGCCAAGTTGAAACGCGGGTTTCGTTCTTCGGCAAGCCAGGTGGTCATGACTTCCACCGCGATGGATGACCCGTTGTTGGCTAGGGCCTGAATCAACTCCAGTTTCAGATTGCTGGAGGTCCAGTCTTTCAGATCAGCGATCAGAATCGCCGATTCTTCTGTGGGGATCAGTCCCAGACTGTGAATCACCGATCGGTTGGTCCATGTGGTGCGATCCCAGTTTTCAATTCGATCACGGTAATAGGGGATCAGGTCTGCGGTCAGATCATCAGCGCTACCGTCATTGAGACCCAAGAACATGGTGGCGATGTCGCCCATCAACACTTCTTCCCGCAGATCGGCCAACAGTTCCGGGGGAGAACCCAACCTTGATAGATAAAGGGCGTATTCCATCACCGATCGCAGGTTCTCCGTATTTTGGCAATAACGAATGACCATGAAGGAAGGATTGGAAGAGTTTTTCCACAGTGGGGAGTTGAGTTTTCCTCCGTTGAGACCTTCCAGAGTGGATTCCATCATTTGATCTGCTTCAGAGAATCTTCTTTGGTGAATCAAGGCCAGTATCAGATCGACGATCCCAACCAGATTCTGATCTTCCTCCAAAAGCTGGTATGAATCCTGGAGCTGGCTTCGCCGGGGGGCGCGAAGATTCTGTACAACCTCTGATGCACTGGTTTCGACTTCCTGAGAATTTTCTGGGCTATCGAGTGAAGCCTCGACAGGGCCATTTTTTGCAATGGTCAGCTTCCCTTGGGATGGCGTCGCCCGATCCACAGGTTCAGCCTTTTGAGTTGGGCGCTCAGTATTTTCACCCGTGCGCAATCCGACCAGATAGCCGGCCGCAAAACCGGTCAGCAACAAAACCAGTGAAAGAGTCCATCTTGCGGGCATGCAGGTTTCCTCTTGGCGATTAAATCAGTCATCCCTCAGGGATGGCGGCGCAATTTTTTCCTGAGGCTTGCTCTGATTGGACATGACCATCTTCCAATAGAAAGCAAATGAGACGAAGACAGACAATAGTGCAACAGCAATGAAAAATGTGGAAGTCGACACCAGCTCATATTTCGGAATCAGGAAGACTAAGACGGCACTTCCGGAAAGGCTTGCGAGCATGTATCGGGGTCTCCAGAACCGAGCTGCCAGCACGGAGTAAAAGATGGTGCTGCCGAAGAGGAATAGCAGGCTCAAGTTGCTGATGGAATCGGGGATCCAGCTTCTGGGGATTGCTTCTTTAGCTGCAAATGTGAGGCCACCTATTAGAAAGAAAGGACTGATCCATTCATAGAAGAGTGCGATTCGACGTCTCTCCAATCGGTGACTCTGATCCAGGAGAGTACTGAGTCCTGTCAGTGCCAGTCCTCCCAGAGCGATGGACCAACCGGTATTCACATTTTTGACTCCAGTATCCAGGCCGATCCATTCGAGCAACGGTGTAATGCCGAGCAAAAAGAAACCACAGATTGCGGCGAGAGTGCTCGTCCAATGAAAGGGCCTGGCGAAACGAGGCCTTGCCATCGATTCGAATCCGACGCCGACCATCCACGCAATCGCCATGCTCAGAATTCCCAAAGCCTGGTTTCCACGAGTCCATTCGATGAATCCCAGCAGCAACAGAACAGACAGATGGGTGAAGGTGAGAAGTGCCGCAGAAAGCCATGCGTAGAAGGAGTATTGTGTGAGATTCAGGCGCATCACAGAAATGACGAGTCCGACCAATCCTGAAAGAAAAAGTGTGCGGTTGGCGATGCCTGCGAAACCGAAGAGTTCTATGGTGGAATTTTTGTCCGGTACCCAGGCAAACCGGGTCAGCATCGCAATCATGCAGGGAATCGAAGCCAGAATGGCACCACCAAAGAAGAGAGGGCGTATCCGGTGTTGTATGGTGCCTTCTACCACCCATGCTGCGCTGGCCAGTGAAAAAGTGATTCCAAGGGGCAGAAGCCAGGACCAGGTCAGTCCCATATCTACCCGGTAGTAGACACCACAAAGGTAGGAGACAACGACCGCTATCCAGACACAGGCATAGAGCCCGATCTCTCCGGGCTGGATCTTTCGCGTCTCCGTGGGCCACATATCGTCGCCTTCAAGAATCTTGCGGTAATACCAGCGAAGCTGATCCCGATCCCGATTTTCTACCATGCCCAGTTGCTGCCACTTCTCGATGGTCGAAACGTGTTCTTCAATCCGATTGATAACGTGATCCTGTGCTCGGCCGGAGACCAATTGAATCGGACGGTCGATCAGAATGTTTTGCAGAGCCTGATAAACCTCTTGGGCGTTGGGCCTGTTTTCCGGTTTGTAGGAGAGGCATGCGAGGCACAACCGCTCCAGATCCGCTGGAATCTCGGGTCTCAGTTCTCTGGGAATGACAGGGTCGCCAGCAAGAATGGAAGAAACAGTGGGAGGTTTTCCCAACTTTGCGAAGGGATGCCTTCCTGTGAGACATTCATGAAGCATGACCCCTAAAGAATAGATATCAGATGCAGAAGTGGAAGCTTCTCCCTGAAGACTTTCAGGGGAGGCATAAGCAACAGTGCCGCTAAAGCCATCTTCCTGGATGACATCTGCTACTCGAATTGACAAACCGAAATCGAGAATGCGCACCTCGTGAGCGGGGGTGACGACAATATTCTGCGGTTTGATATCGCGGTGGAGGATTCCTGCTTCATGCGCAGCAGCTAATGCCCGGGAAACTTCGACAAAGATTTTTGCCAGTTGTTTCGGTTCGAGAACGGCGCTGACATTGTTGAGTTCATGGCCATCGATCAATTCCATGACGATGGCGGAGTGTCCCTCATTTTCAATAACCCCGTACACCGTCACGATGCAACGGTCTTCAAGGGCGGCGGCCTTGCGCGCCTCTTCAAGAATCCGCGTCCGCTGGTTGAGGGTTCCTTCATCCGAGTTCAGCACCTTGATGGCAACCGGGCGATTGAGGGTCAAATCCCGGCCCCGGTAAACCACGCCGATCCCACCTCTGCCGAGTTCTCCATCGATTTGGTATCCAGGAAAGTGAGGGGCTTCTTCGGACCTGTTTTCACTCTGGCGAGAGGAGGACCGCTTGCGGGGAGAATACTCCACCGTTTCGTTGTCATCCTGTGTCATGCTCACCACCTCATCGCCTGTCAAACAGCCAAACTCTACAGATCTGATCCATTCGATTTTCATCCGAAATCCCGGGAAAATCGGTCAGGTGCCATCATATTCGATTTTTAGGGCACATCCTGCCCGTCTTCTATGGTTAACCGCAGTTGAAAAGTGTGCAAATTAAGGGATTAAAGGCTCAAAGGAGGGAAAGGGGAGGTTTCAGCGCTTTCCTCTTGGTGCCTTTGCGTGGGCCACGAAGTCCTCGAGGGGGACAGCAGCAACCACTTCGGCAATGAGGTCATCCTGGCACTCATCCCAGGATTTCAGTCGAATACAGCTTTTGCCCATATCCAGTTTGACGCCCCGCTTTTTCCAGTCTTTGACAAACTTCTTCTGGATCTTTTCAAAGCAGTACAGGCCGCACAGGTAGACGCCGTAGTGGTTTTTTTGAGCGGCGAGGGCGGCATACATCAATGGTTCACCGTTGTAGGTGTCGGGATATTTTTTGAGAGGCACCTCGTAGCAGAGCATTCCCCAGCGCATCACCTCCACATAACCCTTCGGCAAGTGTTTGCGCACGAGAGCACGCAGTTTTCGCATGGTCGGTTGGCGATCGTCAGCCAACTGATCGATGTACTCTTTGGGGGTTTTTGCTTTGGATGAAACCAAGAATATATCCCGTCAAAAAAATGGTCCTGTTTTTTGAGTAGGGCGGATCTATTTCTGAATCACCATGGTACAGCGGGGAAAGCGACTGAAAAGAAGCAAACTTCACTGGAAGATTCAGCAGGCTTCGGGAGACATCACCAGCGTTTCCCGGAGCTATTTTTATTCCGGATTTGTCTCGTGAAGCCCATTGGGAAGATGTTTTTCAATCAGTTGCTGGTAATTGGTATCCGTCAACTGACCGCGCAATGAAGAGATTTTTTCTCGCAGTTTTTCGGCTTCCTGCTCACCCAGATGATTCACAGAATAGTTCAACAAATTGCTGAACGCGTGGAAGAGAAGGGCCGGATTGTGAATCATTTGAACCTGATCGAGAGTTTGCTGGTAGGAGTCCTCTGCAGGGGGACGTTCGCTGACAAAGAACCAGGTTTGCATCAAGAGTGCCTGGGATCGTAATCGGATATGCCCCAGTTCACTCGCTTCCTCGATCAATCTTTTGACGATGGCCCATGCCAGAGGCAGATTGTTTTGTAACAGGGCGTACTGACCCAATGAGAGTCTCGCCTCGAGCCAGCCTTCAGGGCAGGGTGGATCGCTGATTTCAAAATGCTCGATGGCTGAAATCAGCATCGCTTCCCCGGTCGCATAATCTTCTTCGAGGGTGCACAACTCTCCCCTTCGCAGATGGCGATAGCCAACCAGACGAGGGTATCGATCCTGAATTTGTGGCAGATAGTGTTCTGCTTTCTCAAGTGCGTGAAGGGCAGTGGAAGCATCCTTTAGATCGATGGCGCAGCGACATGCATTCAGATGAGTGGCGACGAGCCGGGGCCATTCTCTGGCGGATTCCATCTTCTGAATCCTCTGTGGCTCGTACCACAATTCGATCGCCTTTTGGGGCTGGCAAGACTCGCGAAACATCGACCCCAGCGTGAATTGCACACTTTCCTGAAGGGCAAAATCCAACCCCTGTGAAATCTTCAGGGAGTTTTGCAGAAATTCCGTCGCACCACGAAAGTTTCCCAACTCCATGAGCGCGAATCCCCTGACTGAATCGATCAGTGCTTGCTGCCAAAGTTTCAAAACTTCATTCTTTGGTGCAGAAGCAGCGCTTTCGAAATCGTCGAGGATCTTCAGGGCAGTCGCCGGTTGTCCTTCCCAGACCCACCGCTGGCACTGGTGATGAAGGGTATAGGCGTGGAGTGGAGAATCCGGTCTGACCCGGGACGACAAATAGTCCAGCGCCCATTGAGTCTCCGTCGCCGCGATGCCGCGGTAGTCCAACCCGCGGACGACAAAAGCGGAGATCAGCTCTTGGGTACCCGGTTGATAAGGGCTTCGATGATCGAAAAGAGATTCGAATGATGATTGGAGGGGCGTAGACATCAGATCGGTGATGACCTGTTCTGCGGATTCCGGAGGTTGAAACCCGAGCACTTGTGCAAATCCGTGAAAATTAGAGATCAGCTCACCTATGTTTTCACTCCGGGAAAATGCAATCCATGCGGGGTCGATCCATGCAGAGTCGATTCCGTGATCGGTGGTGGTCGGGAGGGAGCTCATGGCGACACCTCCAGATTCACAAAGTTGCCTGCAGGAGTTTTTTCGGCTGAAATTTCCCAGCGTCGTGTGTTTACCGTACCGTTGGCCGCCGTTTCCTCTCCAGTGAACTCAAGCGTGATTCGCAGACCTGCCGATCGCGCACGGATCTGAGTGATACGGGTTTGGGGAAGATCGAGCCACTCATGAAACTCCACCAGGGCTGGAGGGGTTTGTCCAGGTTGTTGCCATTCACACACCTGAATCAAAAAGTCCAGTTGGAGAGTTGTGCTGAGAAGCAAAGGCATCGATCGGATCGGCGAAAGGCGAGGGACCGGAGCAGCAAAGATGAAGTCTGACCCGGGATTGGGTGGCAGGCTTCGGTTGCTGTGCAGGTAAACAAAGCGAAGGTGATCCGTCCCAGACGGTAGCACAGAGACAGAGCCTGTATTCAAGGATGGCGGCAAGGGAGAAGGACTGACTTCAATATTCCCCAGATAGATGTCTGCAGGGCCATTGGCTGCGGCATGAAAGAAGCGCCATGCAATGATCCCCTGTCGGCGGGAGAACCGCTCTTCCAACCAGGGGGTTTTCAAATGGGACAGGGCGCTTCCCAACACGGCTAGTTGGGGCGGGTTGGTGGGTTGTGGACCAGGGTCCCCCTGAGCGAAGACCGATGAACCCGTGGAAAGCAGCAGGATCCACAAAAGGAATCCCGGAATGAATCCCCTTTTTATCAAACGGCGCGCGACTGATTCGGGATGCACTGCGGTGATGGGATGCGCTGCAGTGATGGAATGAGCTGCAGTGATGGGCTGAAAAAGATTGCGAAGGTCAAACTGATCACTCAGTTCACAGGATTCGGCGTTCCTCTTCATGAGGTCACTCCTGAGGTCGGGAAGCGAACTTCCATTCAGCGGCGGGCTGAATCAGGCTTGCGGCACACCAAACCGTCAAGGCCTCTGACATTTCCAAAATAACTCGCGATCAACAGAGAATGCAAGAAGCCGGTCTCCATGCGTCCGAAAGTGGACGTTCATGGCGATATACCGAAATTGAATGTTTACCTGCCAAGAGGAACGCCAAACAGCCATTCCCACAATTTATGAAGCCTCAGGGGCAGGTTCCCCCGTTGTCGTCACACTCAAGGGTGTCATCGGTGGGATCGATATTGCAATCCCCTGTTGGTTCGGGAAGTGACCCACCGCCACCGAAGAGAGATTCGAGCAGGGTGATGGCATCAGAGATGTTGACCCCGCCATCGTCATTGATGTCCGCCGAATCAAAACAGCCGGGATCGCCGCCTCCACTGAATAGATAAGCCAGATGGAAAATCGCATCCGCCACATTGGTGGAACCATCCAGATTTACATCCCCCCGGCGGAATGGAACTCCGGTCAGGGTGAGATTGCGATGAAGGCTGGTAGTCTGCTCGCCGTAGTTGGCGGAGAAGAGATCGATCCTGCCATCAAAATCGAGATCCTCCAGAAACACCGGGCAGAATGAGACCGGGTCGTCGGTGATCATCAGCTCCGGGACAAAATCGTAACCGCCGAGACCACGCAGCAGTTGGTACTCACCGTTGATGGTGTCGCGAACGACGATCTCGAGATTTCCATCGAGATCCAGATCTGCCGTGTCCAGATGACGAGCGTCCACCGAAATCGGATAGGTAATCGGCGGTTGGGGCAACCCATCCACCAGGGGGAAGATTCCCAGAAGGCCATCTCCCTCACCGACGGAGATCAACTCAGGTGCTCCGCCATCGAGATCGACCGCCCGTACAGACCAGTGGGCACCGGGCATGCCGCCGATTTCCCGAACCTCTGCATCATAGGTGCGAACGCCGGTAGCCAGAGAGACAGCCACACCGCCACCGCTTCCCGCATTGAGGCCGCAACACAGATCCAGATCCCCATCGAGGTCTAGGTCTGCCACGTCGATGCTGGTTGGATAACCGGATACTTCGATGACAGTCACCGGTTCAAAGGCATCGATGGGATCATCGATACCGGTTCCCCAGGCGATCAACAATTGGGAGCCAAAGAAGTTGGCCCCTACCAGATCTACATGACCATCGTCATCCATATCGCGAGCCAACACTTGCGGATTGCCACCGTTCCAACCCTGAATCAGGCGAGGTTCGATGGTAAAGGTGCCGTCACCATTGCCGCTCAGATAAGAGACGCTGGCATTGAGCAGATCCGAGACGATGGCATCCGCATTGCCATCCTCATTGAAATCGCCGACCGCCACAGACCACGGGAATCCAACCGTCAACGGTTGAGGAGTCGCGGCGGAGTAGTTGCCCGATCCCAGTCCCAACTGCGTGTACATCACCGCAGAGATCCCCGGCTCACCGACCAGGCTCAGGATGTCGAGGATGCCATCGCCATTGACGTCTTCCAGAAAGGCAGCGTTGACCTTGTTTGCCACCGGAAGGGTTTCGCGATCTCCAAAGACGATGGGGTTGCTTTGGGAAAAGAGAGACATGGGAGAAAACAGAACCGCCCACAGAAATGAAATTCTAACGGCACAGGCACAAAGCGTGGCAACGGAAAGACCATGAGACATGGAACCTCCAGAACAGACAGATATGGCGGGCGTTTCAGAGCCGGCTCAGGGATTTCGGCGGATCATCGATCCTGTGGATCCCATCGCTTGGCTTCCATTTTAATCCCGTTTTGGTGCAGAACCAATCCACCAATGGCGCCCTCAGAATCGCGATAAAAATGAATCTCCGCTTCGACCACCTTGTAGAAGAAGATGTCCTTTTCACGGGCATAGACGGGCACAGCAGGCTGTCCAGTAAGCTGTACGTCCAGGCTGCGGCCATTGCGTTTGATACTGAAGATCAACTGCCCGCTGAGTCGATACTTTCCGACGTATTCGTCCAGTTCTTTTTCTGAGAGAAGGATCGATTCATTTTCACCCTTTCCTGCAGGAGGTTTTTCCATCCGCTCCGCACGTTGGGCGATGCCGAACTGGACCAATTCCAGGGCGATGACCTTTTCATCCTTGCGAAGGAAACGAAGACTCGCATCCGAGACCGTAATGGCGTACCAGTCATCCGAGATCGGTTCGAGAACAAATGCGGGCTGGCCGGTGAGTTGTCCCGTCAGTGTGTCTCCCACTTCTGCAATCTCGATGGTCACCGCGTCCGTCAATCGGTAGTGCCCGATCAGGGTGGTGTCGACCGACGGTCGCTTCACCTTGCGCGGGATGGAACCGAGCCACTTCAAACCGATGTTGGTGGGATCGATGGCGGCACCACTGACGAGCAGGGCAATCACCTGACCACTGTCCGGCCGGAATCCCAGAAAACTGCGCTGGGCTCCGGTGGCTCCATTGTGAAAGTAGATGGGGCCTTTTTCAGAAGTCGCCACATGCCAGACGGGGGTGATCTGAAAACCGCCACTCGCCTCGCCGACGATTTCCAGCATACGTGGAGTATCCACCTTCAAAGAGACTTGAGATGAAGAGGCATCCAATCCCCATCGACCCAATCGCATCAGGTCATCGGTGCAGCTGTACAGACCGCCCGCACCGGCGAGGGCATCTTCAATGTGCCAGATCGGCAATGGCTCGCCGTTCTGAAAACCGGCCATGACATCCTTGTCGGTAAAATCACTGAGCGTCATTCCCAGTGGTTTGAGGACCTGCTCGATCACCGTCGATCGATAATCCCCACTATGAACCTTCCCAAGCAGATGCCCCAGCAGGCCCACCCCCAAATTGGAATAGGCATACCCTTTCCGCAGGGGTTGCTTTGATCGAACGTCCCTCAGGCAATTCATGAGAGCCGCGTCACCAAAACCCTTGTAGGGATCGAGGGCATCCACCGGCACCATATTCGCCGGCAATCGAGGCAGTCCACTGGAGTGGGTTGCCAGTTCGCGCAGGGTAATCTTTCCCACCTCAGGCTGGGCAAAGGCAAAGTCTGATCCGAGAAGATCAGCAAGAGGAGTGTCATCCTTCACTTTCCCCTGGCCGATGGATTCGGCAAGCAGCAGATGGGTCAGTACCTTCGAAATCGAGCCGATCTCAAAACGGGTCTCCCCATCCACAGGGTCGCCCTCTTCATCTTTTTCCGCACCCCACACCATCTCCCGACCCATCGTCAGCGCCCCCGACTCTTCCCCCCGCTGCCACTGCACGGAGATCCCCAGAGCATCCCCACTCATCTCCTGCTCCTTGAGCCAAGCCTCCAGTTCTGGCTCCCCGGCGAGAAGGAAGGTGGGGAGAAGAAAGCAAAGGAAGGTGGGCAGAATCGCCCCAAGGATACGCAGCATGTGCAACCTCCATGGATTCATGGTGCAGTCTAGAGAGAAGCTTCGACACTTTCCGATTTCAAGAGCGAAATCAGATCCTCTTCAATTTGTTGCCAAGGTTGTTGAAGGTCAAGGGTGAGCACCTGAACCCGGTGTTTCCCATGAAGTGTGAACTCATGATTCAGGGAATAGCCGTTGGATGGATAGAGGAGGATTCCCTCAACATCATTCCATTCCGGATGAACTGCCTGATTGATCAGGTAGGAGTGCAGCTGGTACAGGTTGGAAGTTTGAAAACGTGTACCTCCATGCCGACCCTTCACCAGTGCATTCTTGTAATACTTGCAATCAAGAATCACCTTGCGGTCAGGCCAGGCAAGTGTGACATCCGTTTTCATCACGGGGATCAGTCGATCGGTTTCCAGATCATGGATCTCTCTGTCCCAACGAATCTGCATCGCTGAAACTTCTGCTTCTGGTAAATGCCTCTTCGAAAAGTTGAAAACAAACTTTTCAAAGATCATGCGCATGGCAACTTCGTCCTGCAGAAAATCATGGAATTGAAGGCGGCCAGAAACCGTCTTCTCAGGAAGAAGGGAAGAGTGAACCAACTCACAGAGGTGCATCAGAAACTGATAGGCTCGATTGTGTCGGTGCAGGCGGAGTCGGGAAAACAACTGCCGTTGAATTCGAATCGTGGAGACGTCCCAAAAGTGATCCAGCAAATCGGTCAGTTCATTTCGTGTTCGTGAATGGACATGGGGATCTCTGGAGAGCTTTTCAAGACAGGTTTTCAAAATGCGGTTATGAAGAATGTCCCGGCTGAACTCATCGTATTCACAATGAAGCCGGCCCTGCAGGTGGGTTAACCGTTTGATGCTTTCAGAGAAGTTGATTTTCCCCCGAACCCGCGAAGTGTCTTCAGCAAAGTTAACGTAGGATCGATTGAGTCCTCGTCGAATCTGTTTCGTCGTCGACTCCAGAAGCGCCACGGCAAGAAAGTTATTCAGATCCGGACAACGGTCCCCGTGGATGCGGTCGAGACCCGAATCCTTCAATCCGTGATCCCAGGCATACGCCAAGAGATAGTAGAGATTCTGAATGGGGATCAAATTCTACTACCCACAGAGATTCAACCATCCGAACTCGCGATTATTCAAACTTTAAAAATCTCCCGTCTAATTGATGTTTTTTGACGGATACACCTTTTTCGTCA
>CAJXMG010000046.1 GCA_913056395.1 uncultured bacterium
CCGGCGAAGACGCCTCCCGCTGCGGCCAACTCATCGTAGTTGCCCTTTTCGACGACACGTCCCTTATCGAGGACGTAGATGCAATCGGCCTCGCGGATGGAGCTGAGGCGGTGGGCGATGACGATGCGGGTTACATTTCTGCGGTTGAGACTTTCGTTGACGATATTCTGCGCCTTGTTGTCGAGTGCGCTGGTGGCCTCGTCGAGGAAGAGGATCTTGGGTCGGCGAATCAGGGCGCGGGCAATCAACAGTCTCTGTCTTTGTCCGCCGGAGAGGTTGGTTCCGCCTTCGCTGACGACGGTGTGTAACTGCATCGGCATTTCACGGACATCATCCCCGATGCCTGCTTCATCGACCGCCTCCCACGCTTCTTCCATGGTGTAGACCGAACCGACAGTGATGTTTTCAAAGATGGTTCCGGCACTGATGTGGCCCGATTGAAGTACCACCCCCAACTGTCGACGGACAGCGGTGGAATCGATGGAGTCGATGTTTTGACCGTCAAAACGGATCTCACCACTCTCCGGTGTTTCGAAACCGAGCATCAATCTCAGGAGTGTGGATTTGCCGCAGCCGGAGGTTCCGGTCAGGGCGATCATCTCTCCTGGTTTTGCATGAATCGAAACGTCATCGAGGATCTTTGGACCATCTTCTGAATAACGGAAGTGGATGCGCGACAACTCGATATCACCCTTGATCTTGCCGGGGTCGATGCTGGAAGCGGTGGTTTCCATTTCTGCTTCCAGAAGGGGTCTCATCCGATCCGCAAGCACAGTGGTATCCAGGAATTGGACGATGGTGTTGCTGAGCCTGAGAGCCCCGCCAAGGAAGATGCCCAATGCAGTGTTGAATGCGAGGAAGACACCGATGGAGAGTGCCGGTGAACCGGTCGCGGTCTCGGTGATCAACGGCATTGCCAGCACAAACAGCGCCAAAGTACTGATCATGGGAATGATCCAGTTAAAGAGAGAAAGCCGGTCGACGATGGTTTGCACCTTGTTGGAGAGGTGCAGTTGCTTGGACATGCGGTTCATCCACAGGGCGAAGGCACGCCTTTCTGCACCGGCAACCCGCAGCTTGCTGACGGCACTGATCAACTGAACTTCAAAGCCGAAAAGCTCGCCCTCCTCTTCCATCAACTTGCGAGCGTGTCTGCGAATGAAGACTCCCCCGGTAAAGGTCACTACACCAACGATCAGAGCGAAAAGAATGGCGACGAGGGCCAACTTTACGTTGTAGATGAAGAGCAGAACCACATTCAGGAGTGCCATAAAGGATGTCATTAGCGTGAGCATCGTTGGCCCACTGAACTCTTGGCTGATGGCGTGGGCAGCAGAAATTCTCTGAAGCAGATCTCCCGTGGAGTAGTTGGAGAAAAAGGAAGTTTTGAGGCGCAGAACCCGATCCCAGATGGCGGATTGGGCTTCGAAATCGGTATTCACCGAAAGACGCAGCGAAACGAAGGATTGGAAGACAGAGAGGAGAGTTGTTCCCAGAGTGACCGCCAGCAATGCTGCGCCCAATTCAAAGAGCAATCGTGCGTTGGAATTGGGAATGGCGTTATCGAGGATGATGGCCATCGCCTGGGGAAAGAGCATACCCATGACGGTCAGAGCCATCGCTGCCAAAGTAAAAGCGGTAATGTCCGAGAGTTTCCCACGCATGCTGAACGCAATGAGATCGGTGGGTTTCGTCTTGTCTTCGCCGAGGGTTCGAATCAGCACCAATGCATGCTTGCGAAGCCGTTGTTGGGTAGAAGGCCCGATGAGAGTTTTCGATCCATCCCTGGGGTCGTGGATCCGATAGCGGCCCTTTTCGTCGAGAAGGATCGCTACGGGGCGGCCATCTTCCTGCAGATAGCCTACCAGTGGGCCGACGTCCCGTTTCCACCATTCGCCTCTGAAGACAACTTTGCGGTGCTGGATGCGTGAGGCGCGGGTGATGGCTTCTGCAGGATCATTGAGTGTTTCCAGATCGGTGGATTCGGCCATCGGCAGGATAGGGATCCCCTTGGCCTCACCGACGGTTTTCATGACAGAGTAGAGATCTTCCCCAGGGTTTTGAAGTGCGACTTGAGGATTGAGAACAGAAGCCATGTTGGCTAGTGCATGCACAGAGCCTTTTTCTTCGATGGTTTCACGGCGCTTGACTCGCTGCAGATTTTTTTGGTCCTCTTCAGATCGTGCGGCATCTCTGCGTTGCTGAATCAGGGCGTTCAACTTCTGTAGTGCCGATAGAGCTTGATCCTGTTGGATTCGCGAATCGTCAACGATTTCAAAGGTCAATTCTTCCGTGGCTTCAAGCCAACACCCTCGCGGCAAGAGGAGTGGAGAATCTGTATGGGATACCGATAGCTCTCGGCAGATTTCTCCGCTTCCTTCTGAGACTTCCAGCCAGCAACCTTCTTGGTGAGGAGTCGTGATGCGGTGGGCCGGCGAGATGGATTGAACAGAGTCTGTTTGCACTCGACTACAATTGGAGGGTGCCTTGCCTTCCTGTAGAAGGGGTGTCAATCGAGAAGACCAGGATCGGATCAGTTGGGAGGGGCTCTGGTTCAGGGTGGAGGCGACCAATTCCAATCGATGGATGGGCAGTTCAAGAAGACTCATCGATTCCTGTGAGCTGATCATGCAGGAGTATTCGTCCTCGGAACCTCCGGTGGAGATGGAGAAAACCGTATCTCCCACGGCTAAATCCCCCAGCGGGTAGCGGCGTCCGGCGGATTGAGAATTGAGCACGTCAGTGGTGACCACCTCCCCGTGCCCATCAACGACGATCCAAAAACTGTCTCGATTTCTCGTCAATATAGACAGAGGGCCTGAAACCTTATGCAACTCGCCGTGGGATTCAATGGTTTCAAAGAGAGGATTCATGATGCCTCCGCCTCTGAAAACTCGTCATCGAGTTTGAGGAGCTGGGCATATGCACCATCTTTTTTCCAAAGTTCGTCGTGATTTCCGCGCTCGACGACTTTTCCGTATTCGAGCACGATGATCTCTGTGCAATCGCGGATCGTACTCAATCGGTGTGAAACAAAGATGGAGGAACAGCCACGCATGCGCATGCGATCGAGGACGACCCTTTCTGTTTCTGTGTCGAGAGCACTGGTGGCCTCGTCGAGGATCAGGATCGTTGGATTGGGTACCAGCGTGCGGGCGATCTCCAGTCGTTGCCTCTGTCCCCCACTCAGGTTGTTTCCGCCTTCCAGCAGTTCGCAATCAAAGCCGCCCTGCAAGCCGATGACGGTATCGAGGATGGCAGCATCCTCACACGCCTGAACGATGTCTTCTTCAGGAACAGTGGAATCCCAAAGGGTCAGGTTGTCGCGTACAGATCCGCTGAAGAGCAAAATCTCCTGACTGATGAAAGAGAAGGAGTTGACGAACAGGTTACGCGGCAACTCGTCGAGGGGGATTCCATCGAAATAGATGGTGCCACTCCAAGGCTGGAGTTCCCCCGAGATCAACTTGGCCAAAGTGGATTTCCCGGATCCACTGCCTCCCACCAGAGCGACACGATCTCCTGGCTTGATGTGAATATTCAGATTCTCCAGAAGCGGTGGTTCTAGGACGTTGTATCCGAAGGTCACATTTTCCAAACGAATATCGCCTTTAAGGAAAACCTTTTCATCGTCGTCGTTGCTGCTGGAAGCATCGGTTTTGGGATCCTTGAAGGGATACTTCAGTACGTCGTCAACGCGGTCCAGATCCCCTCGCATCTCCTGAATCTCGGAACCGAGGTCCAGAAGGTTTTTGACCGGTGCGAGGAAGCTGTTCATCAGCGATTGGAAGGCGACGAGCATACCGATGGTCAATGCACCATCGATCACTCGGAAGCCACCGATGATGATGACGAGCAAGGTGGCAATGGAGCTGAGCAGACTGGGCAGGGAAGCGAGCAAGGTGTTGCTCACCTGCAGATTTTGCTGGGCATTGATGGCCTTCGAGTAATAACCGGACCATTTCTCGTAAAAGCCTGATTCGAGGCCACTGGCTTTGATGGTCTCCATGCCTTGCAAGCCAGCCATGGCGGTTCCCCGGGCTTTGCCGAATTCCTGGAGAACCCGCATCGACGCTTCAATGCGGCTCTCTGAGATCCAGCGCAGGATCAGGAAATTAAGAACTGCGACACACAGACCGATACCCGTCAGAAGGACATCGTAGTAGAGCATGACCGCCAGATAGAGGACGGCCATCACTACATCGATCGCCGTTTGCGCTAATCTTCCTGAGATATTGTTGGCGATGTCCTGGTTGAGCTGACTTCGGTTGGCCACTTCTCCTGCGAATCTTTGAACATAGAACTCATTGGGAAGTTGCAATAGATGCCAGAAGAATTGGCTCGACAGGCGAATTGTCAGATTGAGTCGCAGTCGCCTCAATGAAGTCATCTGCAGATATTTGAGACCCACATTGAGCACGATGGCGAAGAGCATGGCAAAGATGATGGGTCTGGCCCAACTGGTACGATTCTCCAGAATGATTTCGTCGAGAAAAACCTGCATCAGGACGGGGAACAGGATTCCAGGGATGACCAGCAGGAAACCGATGAGGATGCAGAAGATAATCGGCATTGAGGAGCCTGCGAGGCGTTCGCGGATCGCACGAAAGAGGCTGGGCCTCTTGCCCCCCTTCTCAAACTCATCACCGGGCTGCATCACCAGGACCACTCCCGTGAAACTGCGCTCAAAATCTTCGATGGGAATTACCCGGTGACCCATCGCCGGATCATTGATGTAGGCGCAATCTTTTTTGAATCCTTCGAGAACGACGAAGTGGTTGAAGTCCCAGAAAAGGATGCACGGCATCTGTACTGCTCGAAGAGCTTCCGTGTCGGCTCTCAGTCCATGGGCCTCAAGCCCGTAACGGCGTGCTGCGCGCAAAACATTGGCCGCCTTGCTGCCATCTCTGGAGACTCCGCATTCTTCCCGGAGTCGGGCGAGAGGCTCTATGCGCCCGTGGTATCCCAAAATCATCGCAAGGGAGGCTGCACCACATTCCACAGCTTCCATTTGCAGGACAGTGGGAGTCTTTACCCGTTTTCCTGAGAACTTGGCCATGAAGATTTACTTCCCCCCCATTTCCTTAAGGAAAGGAAGTAGGAAGGTGATCGGTTTGCGGTATTCGATGGTGGTATCCATGGTAAAGGTCATCCCGGAGGTAACCTTCAATTCCGGGCCGCCACCGGATGTCCATTTGTATCCACTGTTGGTTTCTTCAGAGGGGGTCAGTTGGCTGCGAACTTCAATCATCGCTCCGCCGGTTTTCAGGCTTTGGGCAAGCTCCTTGTTGCCGACTGTTGCTGCAATCGAATCGGTGGAGCGTGGGATAGTGGAAACCTGAGTGATGTTGCCAACGATGCTTCCGTAGCGCTCTTTTTTGATGGTGGTGGGCGTTACTCGCGTGGGCATACCTGCGGTGATCTTTTTACCGTCTTTCACGGGGAAGTAGGCCACTGCAACGAGAGCATTTGCGCCACCGCTGTTTTCCATCAGGCCAATTTGCTGCCCGGTTGAAAGGACCTGCCCTGGAGCGGTGTTGATTTCGAGAAGAGTCCCGGAATAGGGAGCACGAATAACGGACTGAAGATTCAGGGTTTTGGTGAGTCGCTGAACTTTGCCCTCTGCCTCGCGAAGGGTCAGGTTTTGCTGGGTTTTCTCGGTTAACTCCGCCTGTTCCAGACGTGCAATCTGGACGTCTAACTCCTCCAGTTTTCTTTTGAGTTCCTCGATATTGTCCAGACGCGTTTGGTGCTCAGAGAGAAACTGCATCTTTTGATATTCGAGATCCTGTTTTTTGACCTGAAGTTCCGAGCGGGAAACCTTGTTTGAGAGCAGCTCCTGACGCGTATCGTGAAGATCTTCGTCGAAGGTGGAGAAAATCTCCTGCTTCGCAAGGTCCTCGTAATTTGTCAACTTTTCGCCGAGGTATTCTCCCAATGAAGCGAGGTCTTTTTCCAGATTGTTGAGTTGCTCCAACTGCTTCTGGAGATAGGCCTCTTTTTCTTCCTGACGGAGTGTCGTCAACTCGGTGTGAATTTGGATCTGTTTTTGATACCAGGCTTTCTTTGTCTCGATGAATGCTATTTCCGAATTCAGAGTGCGTTCTCTCAGCTGCTGATTGAGTTGGATCTTTGTACGCAGTTCCTCAAGGAGATCCGTTTCGACAGCGAGCTGCTCCTCCAGTTGGGGTTGGTGGATTTCGCAGAGGACCTGATCGAACTCCACCGATTCACCGGGGCCAACAAGCAGCTTTGTCAACTGACCCTGGGTGTTGCTGTGCAGGGGAACCACTTTTCCCGGGTAGACCATGATTCCGCTGGCTTGAACATTGACGGGGATCTGACCAAAGACGCACCACAGAATGAAACAGGTCAAACCGAGACCGACGACGAGGACGGGGATCCAATTACGCCTGGGCAAAACCTCAAGCATCGTATCCAGTTGCTCTGGAGTAGAGATGTGCTCCAAAGCTTTCTTTTGAAACAGGGAGGGCTTATCGGCGGACACTTGAACTCCTGTTGCTCGTTTTAACTTAGCTCGTGCCTGATCGTTCGATCAGGTACTCAAACCTGCGGCCAGCGAGAGAGATCGCCTCCAGCACATCCGGATCAACGACGCTGATTTCTTCGTCAGAGGCATCTTCAACTCCTGCGGCTTTGATATTGCCGGCGGTCAGTGTGCTTTGGGTGAGGTGATTGAGTCTCTGTGCCAGGCAGACGCCAATTGCTTTGTAAAATCGACTGCCGAAATCGGTGTCGGTTCTCAATTTTGAGGAGAGATCTCTCCGTGAAACTTTGAGGACCTGAGTGGTTTCTTGGGCAAACAAGGTTACGAGAGGAGGTCTGGAATCGAGAAAAGAAACTTCTCCGAGAATTTCCCCAGGGTAAATCATGGAGAGAATCTTGTCTGTATCGGCCAGAGACGTGACCTTCAGGGAGCCTTCAAGCACGATCCCCAAAAAATCGAAGTGAACGCCTTCTTCAACGAGGCAGTCTCCTGTCTGCAGAGTGTGGACTTGACCAACTCTGGCCAGCCAGTCTACGTCCTGATCTTCCAATACTCCTAGAATGATTAAGGAATTACGCATTTCCTAAGTCCACCTCCGCACACAAGATACCACCGATCTTTGATCAAGTGACGATGTCAAAATTAAAAGAAAAAAACCGATCACCTCAACAAATCAAAGAGTTGAGGCAATCGGTTTTTATGAAAGTCCAGGATTCACAAAGTTCGAGTCCTGAGACTTCTAATGGGAATTACTTCCCGGTGTCGATTTCAGGCTTGGTTTCCGGCTTGGTTTCCGGCTTGCTCTCCTGCTCAGCCATCCACTTGGCTTTACGCTTATCGTAGTCGGACATGCCGCCCTTACCGCCTGCAACACCCTCAAGATCGGCGTCGGAGATTTTGTTGTCGTCACTCATGGTTTTACCCACCTTCTTATTTTGGAAATCCAAAAACGGGACAGCAGAGAAGTTCTGCTTGAATCCAAGGAAGCCTGACGTTGTTGGATCTCCATTTTCCAGCGTCAGTTCCCACTTTAATTTCACAGTCACAATAGAAAACCAACGTGTCCACTAATCAATGGCCGGCTTTACAAACTGGCCGGTGCGTTGTGTTCTCTTGCTATGGGAATCAGAATCAAGAGACATGTCAGACACTATTTTTATGAGTTTTTATAATACTTGTAAAAAATAGCCCCCGCAAGAAACCGCTTTTAATGCATAAGTCTATATAAAATTGATAATTATGGCTTTTGTGTCGGGGAGTTTAAAAGCGAATATAAGGCCTATTTCCGAGGTGTAAAAGGGGTAGAAACAACCCTTTTAGATAGAAGAGTTCTCCCCAACAGCATGGGGTTTCACAGGATTTATGGGTTCGACCTTCTCTTGGAATCATCATCAATGTTAAGAGTTCTCGTTTCCCATTCCTCTGGGTTTTTTACCGGGGTTTTGGACCGGGATTTTAGTTGGGGTGCACTCCCAGCAACCCGGCTGGTCGGCTGAGGTTCATACTGGTGCCCCTGCTTTTGCAAAGAGACCTTGCAGTTATCCTGTTGGTGGGATTTCTTGTGCAGCATTCAGCGCACTGATCTTGAGGATTGAGAGAACGTGTGGTCATGAAAACCCAATTCCATCCATATCTTGCGGAATTTTTCGGGACATTGGGTCTGGTGGTCAGCGCTACCAGCGCCGGGACTTTGGCCAGCCTTGGCTATTCTATTGGCCCCCTTGCCGATGGCCTCTTCTCTGGGGTGGCAGTGTTATTGATGATTCTGCTATTTGGCTCAACTTCCGGGGCACACATCAATCCGGCGGTCTCGGTGGCGATGGTTCGGGCGGGGAAGCTGCCGAAGGCGCAGTTGCCCGGTTACCTGATCGCCCAGTTTGCCGGCGCGGTGGTAGCGAGTGCGATCATGAGGCTGATTTTTACAGAGGCGTCCTCCATAGGGGCTCACCAGCCTGGAAGTCTGGGGCTGATTGGCAGCCTGTGGATGGAATTGTTGCTCACCACCCTTCTCGTCGGCGTGATCTTTTGGATTATTGATCAGGAATGGGCCAAGGGACCGATTCCTGCGGTGGTCATCGGTTTGACGGTCACTGTTGAGGTAGCGTTTGCCGGATCACTGAGCGGCGCTTCGATGAACCCCGCGAGAAGTTTCGGGCCGGCGCTGGTTTCAGGAGAGATGGCCCCATTGTGGATCTACTTCGTTGGACCTCTGGCGGGTGGCCTGTTGGCGGTGACCTTGTGTCGACTGCTGCGACCGGGCCCGTGCTGCCAGACCTGCTAATGGGTTGAGGTTGCTCCCCCAGCACCGATGATCAGGAACGGCTTAGGGACCGTATGAATCGGAGGTGTGGAATGCGGACGATATTTGGATTCCTTCTTGCCGGCCTGTTATTGCTGGTCAGCTGTGCAGGCAGTCCCCTGCAAAGGGAGGTGGAAGCGACCACTCCCAATATCCTGTTTATCTTTACTGACGATCACGCCTCCCACGCCATCGGTGCCTATGGCAGCCGCTTCCCCGGGGACAACACTCCAAATCTGGATCAGCTGGCCGCAGAGGGGATGCGCTTCTCCCGCTGTGCGGTGACCAATTCCATCTGCGCTCCCAGCCGGGCGGTGATCCTGACCGGCAAGCACAGCCATCTGAATGGAGTGCTGACCAACGCTGAACGCTTCGATGGTGCACAGGTGA
The DNA here is from genome assembly GCA_913056395.1 of uncultured bacterium. Taxonomy (GTDB): domain Bacteria; phylum Planctomycetota; class UBA8108; order UBA1146; family UBA1146; genus UBA12191. Next base: position 9,198 of record CAJXMG010000046.1, read on the forward strand.
CCTTCCCAAAGCTGTTGCAGCAGAAGGGTTATCAGACCGCCCTCTTCGGCAAGTGGCATCTGAAATCGGAGCCGACCGGCTTCGATCACTATGAACGGCTGATTGGCCAGGGCCCCTACTACAATCCGAAGATGCGCTTTCCTGCCGATTCGGAGAAGGGCTTCGACGAGCGGCGGCACGAGGGTTACACCACCGACATCATCACGGATCTGGCCATCGATTGGCTCAAGGGGCGCAAGTCGGAAGAGGGTCCCTTCATGATGATGGTGCAGCACAAGGCTCCCCACCGTCATTGGCAGCCGGCACCGAGGCATCTGGATCTGTTTGCGGATGTGCAGATCGCCGAGCCGGACAACCTGTTTGATGACTACACCACACGGACGACGGCGGCGCGGATTCAGGATATGGAGATCGCCACCACCCTGACCCCCCACGACCTCAAACTGGCGAAGCAGCGCGGGTTCACGGAAAAACAGGAAGCGGCGTGGATGGCCTCATATGGCCCCAGAAATGCGGAATTCACGAAGAAGATGGAGCAGATGAGCTCCGAGGAGATCGTCCGCTGGAAGTATCAGCGTTACCTTAAGGATTACCTGCGCTGCATACGGGCGGTGGATGAAAATATCGGTCGTCTGATGAAGACCCTCGAGGATCTCAATCTCAGCAAAGAGACCATCGTCATCTACTCGTCGGATCAGGGGTTCTTCCTTGGAGAACATGGCTGGTTCGACAAGCGCTTCATGTATGAGGAGTGTTACCGCACGCCGTTGATCGTCCGTTGGCCTGGAGTCACGGAAGCGGGCAAGGTGAACGATCAGCTGGTCAGCAATCTGGACTACGCCCAGACTTTCCTCGATCTGGCCGGGGTTGAGATGGACCGCCCCGAAGTGAAGGCGATGCAGGGCATCAGCATGAAACCGCTGCTGGAAGGGAAAGAGGTCCCCTTCCGCAAAAGCCACTATTACCAGTATTACGAATATCACGGCGACCGGACCACGGCGCATATGGTGCGTCGTCACAGGGGTGTGGCGACGGAGCGCTACAAGCTGATCCACTTCTACAATCTCGACGAGTGGGAGCTGTTCGACCTGAAGACGGACCCGCAGGAGATGAAGAATCGGGCGGACGATCCCGAAATGGCGGAGGTGCGCAAGGAACTGGAAGTGGAACTGGAACGGCTGGCTTCCGAATACGGCGTCCCCGACGATCGCGGCAGTGTTCCCAGGGATCCCCATGCCCGGATACAGGCTCTGAAGAAGCCCCAGAAGCCGAAATCCGATTAGTTAGCGTTTGAAACCTCCGTAAATCTGTAAGCCATGTAAAAAATACAAAAGCGTACATAAAATACGTAATCTCAAAAAATATTCAAAAAGGCTTTGACCCCTTAGGGCTGGGCTTGCGTTGGCGCAGGCAGTACTAGCGGAATTAAATCGCTTCTATTTGTTCAAGAAGAGCGCTTTGGTCCTCATGGGCATTACGTATTGTGTGTTAATGAATGTGCTCGATCAGTGTTTACGGACAAGGGGCGGCGCAGTTGAGGGTGTCCGGGGTGGGGTCTTCGTCACACGCCTGAAAGGGAGTCGGTGGGTTGGGGCCGCCGTTGAAGAGGTAGTAAAGACCAAAGATTGAGTCGCCCAGATTGAAACTGCCATCGTCATTAATATCAGCCGCATCGAGACAGGTGATCGGCATACTTGGCTGATACAGGAACAGATTTTCGAGCCCGCTGATCACATCGGACATGTTGAAGGATTGATCGCCGTTGACGTCTCCACGTCGAAATGATTCGACGATTGGGGGTGTCACACGCAAGACAAGGCTGGTCAGTGCGATATTGTCGATGAGCAGCGAATCTTGCTGCTGAAGGTCGACGAAGAGGATGCTGCCCCCGAATGCGTCTTCGAGTATGAAGTTTCCGGACTCGGGCAAAGTGGAGGAATCCCACTGGAGGAAGATGGGGTTGGTCTGATAGAAGTTCAGGCCTATGACGCAGATCTGCTCTTCACTGGATGGGGACCTCAGGCAGGTCTGCCAATCCTGGCCATCGATGTTGATCCATGCATGGAATGCACCGTTGTTGGTGGGCGCTGTGGAGTACACGTCTTCGCCGTCGACGAATCCATCGGAGGCTCCGTCCTGTTGACCAAAGGTCAGATTCTGGATGCCGCCCCCTACAGAACCCAGGGATGAACTGATTTCAAGGCTCAGGGTGAATTCCTGAGCACTGAGACCGTTGGGAAGCAATAGCAAACCCAGTGTAGTCAGAAGGATTCTGATAGAGGACATCGTGTTCCACGTACAATCGGGCCCGGAGGGTCCGTAAAAGCTGATTGAATAAACGGTTCAGGAGCGATAGGTCACGATTGATAAACCCGGCTCAACCACCGGAAATGACGCATTCGCAGCGAACAAACAGTCGAATAATACAGGAGTCATCTTAAGGCAAGTTTGGACCGGGTAGAAGGTCATTACGCAACAGTCACAAGTGACAGTTACGACATTAATAGCGGTTCAGAGGGTGTTTGCGCTCTATTGCAAAGGCCCTGGCTGAAGTAGTTCATCCAGACGGATACCGTAATCCCGAAGGATCGTGCCGGTGGCATTGCGGTAGCCAGTGATCGCCTTGCGGACGCGGATTCTGGACTGCAGCTCCTGGACTTGGGCAGAGAGTAGGCTGTTCTGCACCTGCAGCACCTGATAGGCCGTGGAGACCCCCGCTTCCAGTCTGCGTCTTTCTCCATCCAGTTCTTCACGGCGCAGGCGTGTGGCGGCCTCGGTGGTCTCAACCGCCTGACGTGCGCTTTCCAATTCTCGGATCGCCCGGGTGACTTCGAGGATGATGCCGTTGGAGATCTGCTCTTTGCTTAACCTCGCCAGGCGCAGGTCTTCCCGGGCCTGCATCTCCCGGTTTTGGGCTGCTCGCTGACCCAGCGGAATCTGCAGGTTGAGCCCGGCACTCCAGGAGTAATCGTCGCCGATATCTGACCAGGACTCGCTGAAACTGAGTCCGTTTCCGGGCTGGCTAAAGCTGCCTGAAAGGTCGAGGGAAGGGAGCAGATCATTCTCGCGGACCTTGAGCAAATCCTCACTACTGGCGATCTGGAGATCGCTCTGGGCCAATTCAAGCCTGCGGGCGAGGGCTTCTCTGACGACACTTTCCAGCTCAGGATCGAATTGGGTTGGGTTGATGGCGGTCGTCGGGATGATCTCAAAATCCTTGAGCATCGATGCGACGTCGGTGCCCCCGCGGAACTCGGGTGCATTGATGCTGTCGAGGAGGATGTCTTGCAAATCCCGCAGGGCATTTAGAGCGGAGATGATACTGGCCTTCTGGGTAGCAACGTTGGCCTCGGCGCTGATGACGTCGAGGCGAGTGCCGACCTGCACGTCGAGGCGCCTGCGATTGAGTTCGAGGAGCTCCTCCGCTTCTTTGAGAGCGCTGCGTTGCACTTCCACATTGCGACGGGCGTAGACCAGATCCCAGTAACTGCTCTCTACCGCAGCGACGGTGGTTTCCATGGCGCGCACAGTGGCCAACTTGGAGGCTTCCGCGTTACGCAGGGCAACGCGCAAATTGGTCTCAGTGATTTCCTGGCCCCGGCCTCTCAGAAGCGGTTGGCTGAGGGTCAACTCGGCACCACTGCGGTAGTTCAAGGGCGAGAAAAAGGGGCTCACAGCGGAGGTCTCTGAGCGGTTCCCACTGAGCCGGAATTGCCAACTGGTGCCGTAGCGCATCAGGCCCGAAAGGCCCATGAAATAGCTGTCATTGGATCTTTTCGACGATTCTCCGACGGCGGCTCCGTCGATGATGCTCGTCGATGTGGTCTCCGATTCGCTGAGGGTGAATCCAGTGCTGAAGAGCGGATCAAAGGCGGCTTCAGCAATGATGGGATCGAGGTAGGCCTTGCCTTGTGAGACGCGTTGAACCTGCAGACCGAGGTTGTGTTCGAGGGCAAGTTGGATCGCTTCGACGAGACTCAGTTTGCGCAACTCGCCGCTGTCAAAGATGCGTTCATCCTTGTCGGTGTTTTCTGCTGCAAGAGCATCGTTGTGAACCGATGGTACGCAGACGAAGCATGCCAACAGGAGGATGAAAACTCGGGCATCGAGTGAGAGATCAAAGCGTGTTGTTGTATGGGGAACCATCGTTTGCCTCCTGAGTCTGGCCTCCATATAGAGGAACCGACATCATAGGCAATCTGGTTCTCCTTCGGCAAGGAAAGTGGTTCGATGAGTCCCCTTTGTTGGCCGTTATCTGGCTAAATTAGCCATTTCTGGGGATTTTGCGCCTGTTTTGCCTTTGATCAGGCTCGTGTCAGCAGGCGCCCTTGAGCGCTGACGGGTCTGGGGCGGAGGCGGCCGATACTGGCAGGTACGGCATGCAACAACATGAGCAGAACTGTGAGGCAGAGAGAAATAATCAGTAGCAGGATCAATGCTTTGCCAAACTCCGCTTCGTAGAAGCGTTGCAAAAACCAACCATTACTGAACGGACTGAATCGTAAACCGATCCAGTCACCGAACTGCATGATGCCCATCGTTCCACCACCCACCAAAAGAGTCGCGACGGCTTCGCTGTTCCGGAGTCCAGCGGCAAGGGTCATGGCCGCCAATGCTGCGACCGCAAGTAGGGCCGGTAATCCAAGGGCGGAGGCTTCTGCTGCGGTCGGCAGGAGTTTCGCAAAAAAGGCCTCAGGGCCCCTTTGTGCAGCGAATTCGAGTGCTTTTGGGTTTGGCAGCAGATTGCTTAAAGACTCTATTTTAATCACGCATGTCACGCTTGCAGCGATCAAAACTGAGACTCGCAGGACGCTGGTTAGCGGTAAGGAAAGGCGTCGGACGGGGCTGTCACCTTCAAGCAAAAGCGGCTCACCATCTTTCCAAGGTGAGAGTCCTCGTATCGGTGTAGCGGTTGCAAGACATGCGATGGTCCGTGCGAGAACATCAGGGATCAGTGATGGAAACAGGAAGCACTTGAGCACTCCCCGCGATAGCAGGTCGCCACGCAATTGACCGATGGCCCAGGACATGAGGGCAATCGACAGAATCAGGCACGACAAAAGTAGCATGAAGAAAGCTCCGAGGACTGTGGGAAGTGGAAAAGGAACCGGAGAAGGATTCCATCCCCATCCCCACATCGGCCAACGGATTCAGGACCCTCGCACGATCAGGTCGGTAATTCGTTCGTAGTCCTCTGTCGAATAGAACTCGATGGTGATCTTTCCGCGGCCTTTTTTGCCCCCTTGAATAACAGACACGTTTGTCCCGAAGAACTCACCCAATCGCTTTTCTTCCTCTTTGATGTGGGTTCCAGCCCCACTAGTTGGCTTGGACTTGGCCGGAGTGGTAACCGTTGGGGTGTTTGGATGGGTTTCCTCACCACGTATCGCCCCGTCTAACTCTCTGACTGTCCACTTTTTGGACAGTAACTTCTGATGCCACTCTTTACGCTCTTCACGGTTTTGAACTCCAAGAAGAAGCTTGGCGTGCCCCGATGAAATTTTGCGATCCATGAGGCTCTGCTGGATATCCCGTTCCAGTTCGAGGAAGCGCAAGGTGTTGGCGACACTGGAGCGCTTCTTTTGGACATTCTCGGCGAGTTGCTCCTGAGTCCAGTCAAAGGACTCCTGAAGAGCCTGATAGGCGCGGGCCAGTTCGATGGGATTGAGATCTTCCCGTTGGAGGTTTTCGGTCAAAGCCAATGAGAGCATGCGGTCGTTTTCGATTTCTCGGACGATGACAGGAATTTCTTCCAATTGGGCCATTCTGGAAGCACGAAGACGGCGTTCGCCAGCGATCAGCTCAAACCCTCCTTCAGGCCGAACTCTGACGACGAGGGGCTGCAAGACTCCGTCCGCAGCTACAGAGCGGGAGAGCTCCTCGATGGCTTGTGGCTCAAACACCGAACGTGGTTGGTCAGGATTGGCGTGGATCTCCTCAGGAGAGACAAAACGGATCTGAAGGCCATGAGTGGGGGCCTCAGGCTCGGTTTGAGCGGTTGAGGAGGGGGCATCAGGAGGGGACGTTTGTTCCGACCTGCGAATCAGGGCATCAAGCCCGCGTCCGAGTTTGCGATTCATGTTTGAGGATCTCCTTTGCCAAATTCATGTAGGACCA
>CAJXMG010000047.1 GCA_913056395.1 uncultured bacterium
GGAGCCGACTGTGACCTCAATGGTCAGGACGACAGCTGCCAGGTCGACACCGATTCGGATGGCACCATCGACCCCTGTGACAGTGACCTCGATGGTGACGGAATCGCCAACGACTGCGATATCGACCAGACCGGCGGAGCCGACTGTGACCTCAATGGTCAGGACGACAGCTGCCAGGTCGACACCGATTCGGATGGCACCATCGACCCCTGCGATGCAGACATCGATGGCGATGGAATTCTGAATGACTGTGACGTCGATTTGACGGCGGGAGCCGACTGTGACGCAGACGGTCAGGACGACAGTTGCCAGGTCGACACCGACACCGATGGCACCATCGACGCCTGTGACTCCGATATCGACGGTGACGGCATTGTGAATGAGTGCGACGTCGACCAACTGGTCGGCGAAGACTGCAACACCAATGGAATTCTCGACAGCTGTGAGATCGCCAATGGTGCGACGGATAACAACGGCAACGGTATTCCGGACGAATGCGAGCCGACACCGTTCCTGCGTGGCGACATCAATGCGGATCTGAACAGGGATGTCACGGATGTGGTGGTCATGTTGGGATACATTTTCAACGGCCTCCCGATCACCTGCGTGAAAGCCGCGGATTCCAACGACGACGGAGCCGTGGACGTGGCTGATGCCACTCACCTGCTTGGATACATCTTCAGTGGCAATGGCGGCAGCCTGCCGATTCCCAGCGAAGGCTGTGGAACCGATACCACTGAGGACGCTTTGACCTGTGAGAGCTTTGGAGTATGTCAGTGATGAAAAGAGAACAGATTTGCCTCGTGGCTCTGACAACGACCCTGATCGGGTTGCTGTCAGCGGCCCCGGGCCTCACTCACGCTCAGGAAGAGAAAACGCCTGAGTCAAAAGACAGCCGCATGGCGAGTTCACAGTGGGGAGGAAATTATTTCCCCAACGTTGAGCTGACCAGCAGCAAGGGTGAAAAAGTACGCTTTTTTGACGATTTGGTTGAGGGCAAGGTGGTGATGATCAACTTCATCTACACCCGCTGCCCGGATGCCTGCCCCCTTGAGACTGCCCGCCTCTCTGAGGTTTACCAGATTCTCGGCGACCGTGTGGGCCAGGACGTCTTCATGTATTCGATCACCATCGACCCCGGTTACGACACCCCTGAAGTCCTCTCCGACTTCATGCAGACGTACCAGATTGAAGAGGGCTGGGAGTTTTACACCGGCAAGGAGGAAGAGATCCTCCTATTGAGGAAGAAGCTGGGTCTCTACATCGATGAGGTGAACAAGGACCCGCTCGATCACAATCTCAGCATGATCGTCGGTAACCAGAAAACCGGGCGGTGGATGAAGAAGTCCCCCTTCGAGAATCCCTACATTCTCGCCACCGAAATCGGCACCTGGCTTCACAACTACAAGAACCCCATGCGCAGAACGAACATGTATCAGGACGCGCCGGAGTTGAGAAAATTGAGCCAGGGAGAATCTCTCTTCCGTACCCGCTGTGCGGCTTGCCACGAAATTGGCAGAACTCCGGGTTCTGTGATGAAACCGGGGCCGAATCTCATGGACGTCACGGTTCGACGCGAACACGACTGGCTGGTCCGCTGGATCAAAGAGCCGGATGTGATGCTCGAGGAAAAAGACCCCATCGCCACGGAGCTATTTGAAGCCTATAACAAGCTCCCCATGCCCAACCTTCGGATCAACGATCATGAAGTGGACTTGCTTCTCGATTTCATCGAAACAGAATCGCGAAGAATGAAGAAGGTCATGGAAGTGGAGGCCATAGCCGCTCAACAGGAGGTTGAGGAGATGGACTGCTGCCAGAAATTTGAAGAGATGGTTTTGGAATCAGAAACGGCCGATTCCCAAACAGTGGAAGAAGAGAACCTGGTCAGCGCAGAGCAGGATTCCGAACTTGTCGAAAATGGCAGTGAAGAATCCGTCATTCAAGTTAGCGGTACCGTCGCCAATGAAGTGGCTCAGGTATCCCAGGCTGAACAACCCGCTTCCAAAACTCCCCGTCCCCTGAGCCTGATTTCATGGGCTTGTGGACTGGGTCTGAGCATTTTGGCCTTCAGGGCACGCATGGTTCCCCGAAACTGATTTGCCAGAAACACCAACGAACCACTTTGGGTCCCACGGATCCAAAGTGGTTTTTTTTAATTGCTGAAGATTCAGAATGAAAAGAGTGGGTCAGCCTGGACTCGAACCAGGGACCGACGGATTATGAGTCCGCTGCTCTAACCGACTGAGCTACTGACCCCACGAAATGGAATAAGAACAGTATGCCCCCTCGCCAGAGATTTGGCGAGAGATCCCCGGCATCAAGTGCACCGGATCAACGCTTCTTGCAACGACCTCACCACTTCTTCCACCTCTGACAACTCCAGATCGGCGTGGAAGGGCAGTGCCAGCATCCTCGGAGAAACGTTCTCTGTGACGGCAAGATCACCGCGGGGTGATTGATCGTAGGGTTTGAACTCGGTAATCGAGGGGAAATAGAGACCGGTTTCGATCCCCTCGGTTGCCAGATACTCACGGACCGAGGATCGCCATCCGGCATTTTCGAGGATAACCACGAAAGTAAACCAGGATCGGCAATCACCGGATTGATCGAGGGCAGGTGCAGGGGCCGGCACCACTCCTGACACCGTCTCCAGGAGCTTCAGGTAGTCATCTGCGACCCTCTGGCGATCATCGATACGGGATTCCAATCCTTCCCACTGGCTGACCCCCAGTGCAGCCTGAAGTTCGGTCAGACGGTAATTGAATCCTTCTCCCGAAAAGGCAAAACCGGGTCCTGTTCGCCCCTGATTCGCCAACTGACTGATCCGGCTGGCCACCTCTTCATCACGACAGGCAACCAGTCCGCCTTCACCCATCGTCAGGATCTTGTTGGGATAGAACCCAAAACTGGCGGCATCGGCGAGCGATCCACAAGGCTTGCCCCCCACCCGGGTTCCCAAGGCCTCGCAGGCGTCCTCGATCACCGGAACCCCCTTGGTCTTTGCCCACTCCATCAATGCCCCGACAGGTGCCGGGACGCCGAGGAGGTCCACTGGCATGATCGCCTGAACCTGATCCGTCCACACACGCTCGACTTCTTCGGGGCCACAACAGAGGGTCTCAGGAGAAACGTCGCAGAAGCGCGGGGTCGCTCCCACTGCGCGAATGGCGTGGGCACTCGCAATGAATCCCAGTGCAGGTGTGATGACCTCACCACCGGTGACTCCCAGCGCTTTCAAGGCGAGAATCAAACCGGCTGTTCCACTGCTGCATGCAACAGTAGGGACACCCAGAGTTTCTTGGGAGATGGTTTCGAATCTTGTAGTCCAGGGCCCCCCGGCCAAACGGTGACTCTCGAGGACGGAGAGAACCGATTGTCGATCCCTATCGGTGATGCGGGGGCGGGAAAGTGGAATGCGATAGTGTTGGCCAGGCTCAGCGGGCATCAACCCTGACTCGACCAGATCAGGAGAGGGCCGAGGGAGACTCGGGGCTTTCGGGGGAATCTTCCGCCGCTTCAGGTTGCAACTTTTCCTTCATCATGCGACCGGACTTGAATTTGACGGTCACCTTTTCAGGGACCGCAATGCGGTCTCCCGTACGCGGGTTACGGGCCATCCGTGCCGCTTTCGACTTCGGCTCGAAGACGCCGAAATCACGGAATTCGAGGCGATTGCCTGCGGCTAATTCCTGAATGATGGCATCGAGAAACTGCTGGATCACCTCTTTGGCTTTTTGCTGCTGAACTCCGGTAGTCTCTGAAATACGCTGAACGAGGTCTCTTTTGGTGATCGTATTCATAAATCTTATCCCAACCCGCCTGTGGCCCTTGGAGGAGGCTCTGCAACGAGCCTCGAGGAGAAGGTCTCAGGTGGATGCTGGTTTCGGTACTGCCAAAACAGCCCCCGAAATCGCCTGACTGACCGAAAAACAGGTAAATTGACCTATTTCCAATCAGTAACTGAACTTGTGACTTCGAGGCTATCATCTGACTTGCCCCCCCGCAACGCCGAGAATTCACCTTTCTTCAAAGGAGACAAGGACTTAGTCAGGTCGGTAAATCGGGTCCTTCAGGCGCTTTTCTTGGCTTTTGACGGGGATTTGGCCGTGGTTTTGGAACTTTTGGATTTGCGGGTTCCACCCTTGGTCGTGGCCGCTGCACGAGCCTTAACGGTACGGGTGTACCCGAGATCCTTGACGATGGAGAGCACTTCAGTCCAGGAGAGGAACAGCTTGTCCTCGGACTTCTTGAAATCCTCGATGGCTTTGACGAACTCGAGTTCTTCCTGATTCATCGGCCTGGCCATGTTTTCACCGTTCCTTTCGGGGTCTTGTCGTGTCGGAAACTGTTCCGATACCCCTACTTCGGCGAGAAGGACGGTGAACTTGAAGAATTTTCCTGAGATCCTAGCCGAGATCGAGAGCAGGCTCCTGAATGCCCAGTTTTTCGGCAATTTCCCGACAGAGAACTTCCACCTCCATCGTCGCCGGCCCCTGGGGGTCATGGTTGAAAATCGACATGCCAAAGGATGGGGCTTCCGCCACCTTGACCCTGGAATGGACCACGGAACGGGTCACCTCTTCAGGGTAGGTTTCCCTGAGACTGTCGATGACCTCTCTGGAGAGTCGGGTCCGAGGATCGACCATCGTCGGCACCAGAACCTTGCAGGTCAGCTCCGGATGCAATCTCTGCTGGACCAGCTCAACAACCCTCTGTAAGTGGACCATTCCCTGCAGGGCCAGATATTCCGCCTGAATCGGAACGATCACATCATCCGCAGCAACCAGGGCGTTCAGGGAGAGCAATCCCAGAGAAGGTGGGCAATCGAGGATCACCAGGTCGAAACGGTCCTCGGGAAGCTTCTCGAGGGCATCCTTGAGTAACAGTTCACGCCCCAGCTCCTGATAGAGATCATTCTCTGCGGCAGAAAGATTGATATCGGAAGGAACGAGACTGAAGCCCTCCGTGGGAACCTCGAAGATGCATTCCTCAATCGTTTTTTCACGACGCAGGGCAGCCTCGATGGTGTGCTCCGACATCCGCTCAAGGCTGGTTTCATCCTCGGCCACGATCAGTGAGGTGGTCAAATGCGCCTGTGGATCGAGATCGATCAGCAAAACCCGGTAACCCATGCGCACATAGCCCGCGGCACAATTGATGGCGAGCGTCGTCTTGCCTACCCCACCCTTCTGGTTGATGAAGGCCAGGCAACGTTGAGACCGCTTTTGTGTGGAATGGTTTTCTGACATGATTTCCCCTCGTCGTACGATCGACCCATCGTGGAGACTAATCCCCCCGCCAAGGGTGGGCAAGGGGCTCCCACCGATTGGAACCGGCCTCGCAGGTAGCCATGCATATGGGGTGGAGAATCCCCCAGACCGGGCTTTTGACAGGGTATTTGGAAAGGTTTTCACATGGTCCAGAAACTGCACACGGACTGCTGCCGATTGACCTTCTCCCTTGCCGCCCCCGAGCGTCTCTCCCCCCTTCAGGCCCTGAAAAGGGCACTTGAAAATACGGAAACCGAAAAGGTCGCCGAGGTGATCCTCCAATCGATCCCCTACAGCGGCTTTCCTGCGGCAGTGGAAGCGTTGGGATGGCTTCGGGATCTTGCCCCCGATTCGACGATGGAAGCCAGAGAGGACCAATCCCGAAACGTCTTTGAAGAGGTATATGGAGGAGCTTCCGAAAAGGTGGCTGACCAACTCCAGCGCCGCCACCCCGATCTGAAGGAGTGGATACTGGGATTCGCCTACGAAACGGTGATGGGATCCGGCCCCCTGAGTAGCGTTGAACTGGAGATTCTCGCCGTCAGTTCACTGCTCGCCCAATCGAGAATGACCCCGTTTCACTCCCACCTACGTGGCGCACTGCGCTGTGGAGCGACAAGGGACGACCTGAACGAACTTCTCGAAAACCTCGAGGATATCGCTCACCCGGAATCCCTGAGCAAGGCCAGGGAACTCCTGCGCAACGAAACCGGCTCCTCTTAGCACTCACTGCACCCTAAAAACGAAGGTGTCGAGAGATCGCATCCGCGAGTCTTTGGCTGTCCTCCCAGCTGGCGACCATCGACAAGCGAACAAACTGTTCGTCGGGTCCATGGGCTTCCGGGTTCCCCACCAGTGCCTCTGAAGGAATCGTCACAGCCAGAATTTTTTCGTCGAGGAGAGCTTCCGCCAACTGGCCACTGGTCACCCCCTCCGGAGTCTTCTGCCAGACGTACATGGAGGCTTCAGACTCACAACGGGGCAAACCGGCTGATTCAAAGGCTTCAACGAAGAGCTGCATTCGCAACCGATACTCTTCACGCATCTCCACGACATGGGTTTCATCCGAATAGGCCGTGATGGCTGCATCCTGAATAAACCAGGGGGTGCCGGTATCAATGTTTGCCTTCAGCTTACGATATTCGGCGACCAGTTGTGGATCTCCGGCAACCCAACCGACACGGTAGCCGGTCATCGCGGAACGTTTGGAGAGGGAGTTGAAGACGAGCACCCCCTCCGTCGAAACTTCCAATGCGGAATGGGGCGGCTCTCCAAAGTAGATCTCTGAATAGGCCTCATCGCTGCAGGCGATGATGTCCCGATCCTTGCACCACTGAACCCACTCGGTCAGATATTCCAAAGACGCGATCTTCCCGGAAGGACTCGAGGGAGTCGTCAGCCAGAAGATCTTTGCAGATTCCGCAACCTCATCGGGAATGGCACTCAGATCCGGAAGAAAATCACTGCCGTAGTTTACTGGAGCATAATAGGGGATCCCCTCCGCGAAGAGCGCACCTGCAGCGTAGGGAGGGTACCCCGGGTCGGGACAAATCACATGATCCCCCGGATTCACAAATGCTTCCGGCAAATGAAAGATGGACTCTTTCGATCCGACCGACGAAACGACCATCGTGTCGGCACAGATCGCCACTCCGAATCGCCCCTCAAACCAGTCCGCAACCGCCCGGCGATAGTCTTCACTGCCACCAAATGGCGGATAACCACTGGCCGCATGCTTCTCTACCGCCTCTGCACACGCTTTGCGAATCAACTCCGGCGTCGGCCGGGATGGATCTCCCATTCCCAGGTCGACGGGGTGAAATCCCCGCTCTTTCAACTCCGCAGTCCGCTGTCGAACGGCAGCCATGGCATAAGCGCCCAGTTGGCTCAATCGATGGGAAACCACAGTTGCTCCTTCAAAATCGTTGTGGGTTTTTCAAAAGTCTCAACCCTCTGAAAAGATGGCATAAATCTCCAAAAGCACGCTCCCACACCAGTGATTGGGGAGTCAGGACATTCGAAGTCAACAACTCGAGAGGCTGATAGATCTCCACTGTCGAAACGTCGGCCCTCTGCGAAAAGAGATCGTCCACTTGCATCATCAGCTCGACGGACCACCGACCAAAGGTGACGGAAAACTCCCGTCCATCCTCTGTTGGAGTCATGAGACTCGCTCTCGCTGAGATTTCCAAAGCATGTCCCAGCAATTTGGTGACCGCCAGCCCGTACTCCCGAACGGCTCTTCGTGGGGAAACACCATTTTGAATCGCCCGATTCAATTCGGACTTGCGATAGGCGATCTCCCAGTCGGTTCTTTGGCGATACCGTTTCAGAAGCTGTGCGAGACGTTTTTTCTGGGCGCTGCTGAGCAACCCTGCAAGATCGCACTCCACCAACGCACCCAGCATATGGGCTCCTGAACAGGTGTACGCCCAACAGCCGGATTCCTCCGGTCCTGCCAGACCATCCGGTCTTCTGACTCCAGAATCGGGAGCCTGATTCAACACACTGCCGATCGCCCGATCTGCAGCCTCGAGGTCGAGGATCATTTTTTCATACAAAAGCGCCAGTGTCGTTCCGTTTGCGGATGACTCTCTGGGCAGAGAAGCCCGGGCTGCAGACTCCACCAACCAGGCCAGATCATTGACTTCCTGCCAACGAACCGGAAACGAAGTCTTTGCCAGATCGGATCGAACTCTGGCGAGAAGAGGATCGGGGATAGTCTCACCGGCGAGCAGAACGGCAGTTCTCAAAAGCAGGTGAGGATGCTGTTCTCCCCGATGCCCATCGTGCCCATGTACCGGGATCTCAGCGTTGGAATCGGTCAATAGTCGGAAAAGCTCCTGCCGTTGACTCTCCAAAGCAGGCTCTTCAGGCAGAGCCAAATGAAGATGGGCCAAAGCCCAAGGATCCCCCGCCTGCTGACCACTGATGATCAGTTGCTCCGGGATTGCCTTACGCCAGTCGACAGGGTTCTCGTCCTTAGTGACAGCATTCGGAGTGACAGGAGGCGACTCGAGACGACAGCCGCTGAGGAGCAGCCACAGTATTCCCGCAGCCCAGACCGGTCCATTTAGTCCGATTTTTTTGCACCCACTGAAGGTCATTCGCCGTCCTTTCGCCCCCATCAGAATCGAACCGCTCTGAAGTGACAAGGTCTCTTGCCCCGGCTTTCACAACGGGGCACTCTTCAGGGGGAAGGAAATCCATGATCACCATCGCCAACTCCGGACCGACACTCCCACTTCTGGATGACCTGCTACTCCTGCTACTGGGAGCGATGGGAGTGGCGATCCTGACACGACGGTGGCGAATCCCCTACACAGTAGGCCTGGTGATTGCAGGAATGGTCATCGGCATTCTGCGCCATCAGGGCATTCTGCCCACTGGCGGAGGGCACTTTGAGATGACGGAAGAAGTGATTCTTCTGATCCTTCTCCCCCCCCTCCTCTTTGAGGGCGCCATGAATACCTCTCTCAGACAACTGAAAGAACAGGGCCCCCTCATCGGAGCGATGGCACTATTGGGAACTCTGGGAGTGATCCTGATCACCTCTGCGGCGATCCGATCCGTGACCGATTGGCCATGGGAAATCGCACTGCTCTTGGGGACAATTGTCAGCCCCACCGACCCGGTCAGCGTGCTCGCCATCTTTCGCGAGCAAAGGGTGGAGAAAAAACTTTCTGCCATCGTCGAGGGGGAATCCCTCTTCAATGACGGTGTCGTGGTCGCACTCTACTTCCTTCTCCTTCAAGGCATCGACCGGGGGTGGTCTGAAATCACCCCTCTGGAGGGAACTCTCGCATTTGTACAAACGATCGGCCTCGGTTCTCTGATCGGAATCATCTTGGGAGCCGCCTTCAACGTGCTCCTGCGTCACATCGATGAGAGGCTCGTCAAGGTTTTGTGTTCGATCCTGCTCGCCTATGGATCCTACCTTTTGGCTGAGAGGCTTGATTCCTCAGGAGTCATCGCCGTCGTGTTTGCTGGTCTGATGGCTGGTAACTCCATCGCTCGCAATCGCATGAACGCAACCACACAGGTCAGTCTTGGATTAACTTGGGAAGTGGTCGGCTTTGTCGTCAACTCTTTGGCCTTTTTGGCCCTGGGATTTGCCGTCGATCCGATTCTCGTGATGGAAAATATGGATCTGGTGCTCCTCGTCTGGTTGGCAAGTGTTGCAGCCCGCGCCCTGATGACCTACTCCATCGGCGGGATCGACCATTCCCTGCGCAGTGCCTACCCAAGAAGATGGCTCCACGTCATTCACTGGGGAGGCCTCAAGGGAACAGTCCCCATCGCCTTGGCTCTGGGAATTTCCCGCTCTGAAGTGTTGGTGGAAACGGCTCCGACCATGCAAGCGGTCGTCGCTGGAGTTGTCATGTTTTCAATGCTGATTCAGGCAACAACGCTCCAACCTTTGTTGCTTCGGCTTGGAATCATCAAACCTCAAGAGGGCAGACTTCGCTGGGAGCGAATTCAGGCTCGAGCGATCGCCGTCGATACCGCCCTCGAAGGACTGGAGGATGTCGCCCGATCAACCGAATTGGATGCTCACAGAATTGAAGCCCTCCATCGTCGGCTTGGACGGATGCGAGAGAACATCCATGGAGACCTTCGTCAGGTTCTGGAAGATCACCCCGAGTTGGCTGCAGATCAGGTCAGAGATGTGTTGATTCGCCTACTGCATCGCCAGCGAGCCGCAGTGGAACAGGCCTTCAGGGAGGGCATGCTCTCAGAGGAAGCACTGAGAGAAGTGCAGGAAGAAATAGATTTGCTGTTGATGCAAGAGATGCCAGCGCCTGTTCCCGGATTCCAAGGGGACGCCAGTGATGACTGAAGAGGAATGGATCGCCCACTACATTCATCCCAGAAGTAATCCAGCCCACCCCCTCTCCGGGCCAGGAGATGACGCAGCGGTCTTGCCGATACCCACAGGAAACGCCACCGTTCTCTCCGTCGACTCTCTCGTCAGCGGCCAGCACTTCAAAATTGACTGGCTCGATGATTGGCACCCCCCCGGGGTTCTTGCGCGAAGACTGCTGCGTGGAAGTCTCAGTGATATCAGCGCCATGGGTGGAACAGCCACAGGTGTTCTGCTTTCACTGGAGAGTGATCAACTTCCCGGCTTCTTTTCGGATGCATTCTGGGAGGAAATCGATAGGGAGATGCAACTTCACTCGATGACCCTGCTTGGAGGCAATCTCACAAGATGTGCCAACGGTCTCTCGTTGCATGCAACCGTCGTCGGACATGTCGAAGCGGATCGCAGCTGGCAAAGGGACAGTGCAAGACCGGGAGATAGAATCGGTGTCACCGGTTTTCCCGGCAAGGCTGCCCAGGCCCTTGATCAACTCCAGAGTGGGATTCCCGTGACAGACTCTGATCCGTGGAGATCCCCCGCCTCAAGGCAACTCTTTGCAACGACACTCAATCGCAAGCTGAAACGAACCGCCTGTGCCATCGATCTCAGCGACGGACTGGGGCTCGATCTCCAGAGGGTTTGCAAGGCCAGTGGAGTCTCTGCCCAGATCGACATCACTCCACTCGTTGTTTCTGAAGACGCACCGACCCTGAGTCAGGTAGTGGCTGGTGGTGAAGACTACGAGCTGCTCCTGATCGTCGACCCGGTGGAGACCGCCACTGTCGAAGAAGTCGCCGTGGAAACGGGAACTCCCTTTCACTGGCTGGGCAATGCGGTAACCCACCGTGATCGCCCTGTAATTGAATGGCGACGGGCTGGAGAGGCGATCGAGACTCTTCCCGAAAAGAAGGGCTGGGACCCCTTCCAGGAGTGACCCTTGAGAAAGGGCCTCAACTTGGCGAGACTCCAGTGTCAGCCAGCAAAAACCTCAGGCGTCTGCCCCCTCTATGGCGGGGGCTTCTTCGCCTTCGTTGAAGAGTGCCTCCTCGACCGCATTCCCCTCTTCAGGTTTCAACAGCGGGAACAGCACCACATCCCGAAGGTTCTCTGCCCCACAAAGCAACGCCACCATGCGATCGATGCCCATGCCCCAACCTGAGATCGGTGGCATGCCATGCTCCATCGCCATCAGGTAGTCCTCTTCCATCACCATCGCTTCATCATCGCCATCCGCATGCAGTTTCGCCTGCTCCTCAAGGCGTCCACGCTGATCGATAGGATCGACCAACTCGGAATAGGCATTAATCACCTCCCAGCCATGAATCACCAGCTGAAATCGGTCTGTAATGGTCGGATCGTCATCATTGCTTCGCGCGAGCGGTGACAGATCTACCGGGTGTTGAACGACAAATGTGGGCTGCTTGAGGTGGGGACGGACCGTCTTTTTGTACAGCTGATCGATCAACGCTCCCCTGCCGAGGTGATCGACGTCATCCAGAGAGATTCCTCTCCCAGCAATTGCGGCCCGGAGCGAATCCGCATCGGGGCACTCGGAAAGATTGATTCCCGCATGCTCCTGAACCAAATCAGTCATGCTCTTGCGAGGCCACTCTCCTCCAAAATCGATGTCTCCTGCAGTATGGGGAACCACCAGAGAACCGGTGCACTTCTCAATCGCTGAGCGCAAAAGGTTTTCGGTGAAATCCATGTTGTCGATGTAATTCCAGTATGCGGCGTAGTACTCGAGCATCGTGAAGTCCTGCAGATGGGATGGATCCATCCCCTCATTTCGGAAGACACGTGCGAACTCATAAACACGATCAAAGCCGGCAACGATGCAGCGCTTGAGATAGGTTTCAGGAGCAATCCTCATGTACACCGGAATATCGAGAGCTGCATGGTGAGTCTCGAAAGGGGTCGCCAAAGCCCCCGATGGTTTCGTCTGCAGAACCGGTGTCTCGACTTCATCGAAAGCGGCTTCATCGAGACCGTCGCGCAATGCCCGAATGAAATCCCTGCGAAGACGGAATCGGTTTCGGGATTCTTCATCACTGATCAGGTCGAGGTAGCGACGACGATAGCGGATTTCACGATCAGAAATCGCATGGAACTTTTCCGGCATCGGACGCAACATTTTGCCAAGGAAGGTCCACTGACTGGCGCGAACCGTCAGCTGACCAATCCGGGTCTTGTACACTTCTCCCTCGACTCCAACGAAATCGCCGATGTCGACGAGCTTGTTGAACTCCTTGAAAGAGTCTGCACCGAGATCGTCCTTCTGGACAGAACATTGCATTCTGCCATGAAGGTCCTGGAGATCGAAAAAGGTCAATTTGCCGAAGTCTCTGCGACTGACGATTCGACCGCAGATACGAACACCTGTGGCCCCCTCCTCAAGCCCGGAGGCTTCCGCCAGAGTGTGAGAGCGCTCCCACCGTTCAGGATAGGGGTGGTGCCCAGCATCCCTTAATTTGCCAATCTTCTCGATCTTGATTTCGCGGATCCGGTCCTCGGCCACGTCGTCCTCGCTCTCGGTTTTGCAGCAAACCCTCTTCAGAGGGGTGAAATCAGGGATTCCCGGCGCCTTGAGGTCCCTCCACTGTTCCACAATGCGAATCCTAGCCTTCCCCCGGACAAGGGTCAAAGAACCCCGGAGATTCCCGGCCATGATTTCCTCTGGAAGGAACTCTGGGTTGCTTTCCCATGGGCGTTGACTTGGCCCGGAGATCGGCTTAATCTTTGTTTTTCGCGGGTTTCCCGTGAATCAGGAAAGAAATGAACGGAACTGAAACCGACCCGGAGCCC
This sequence comes from uncultured bacterium, assembly GCA_913056395.1. Lineage (GTDB taxonomy): Bacteria > Planctomycetota > UBA8108 > UBA1146 > UBA1146 > UBA12191. Next base: position 12,943 of record CAJXMG010000047.1, read on the forward strand.
TGATTGACTGTGGGCTGAATTTCTTTGGATTCACACAGAGTGATTCCAGTAAAAGAGATTCCAGATACAGGAAAATCGCCGGTCCTGATCATTCCGATTTTTTGGTCCGAATTACATGTTTGCAATCAAGAGAGGGAGGGACCATGCGTCCATACCGTCAGAAACTCAAGATGTTCGCTCTGCTGCTCTGCTTTGGGCTTGCCCTGACCCTTTCCGGATGTGCGTCCGGACCAAAATCCACCGTCTCATCCAGTCTTTATTGGAAGCGCGTGTTCCGTCAGATGGGTGACGATATCCGCAATGCCCGTACCGACATCGATCGTATCGTTTTCGATCTCGATGATCGCCCAATCGAGCAGTACTAGTTTTCTTCAGTTTCTGCTATTGCAGAAATATGAGTAAAAAAATGGAGATCGGCCTGAGCCGGTCTCCATTTTTTTGCTCACTGCTTCTCTTCAACCCCGGGAATCACCGGAGAGGCTCAGCCTCAGACGTTTCGTTTTCGGGCCAGCAATTCAGGATCAGCAGGAGGAAGAGGCTCTCCTTCAGCGGCTGCTTTGAGTGCTTCACCGATTCGGTCTTCCACTCGATCTTTTTCTTCCGGTGAATACCACTCGATCGGCAGTTTCCGCGACCAGACCAGTTGAGACCTGGCCAAGGCACGATTCTGGGCCTGTATTTTGTCCGCCTCCATGTATGGATCTGTTCCCTCACGAAGGGCCTTGGC
>CAJXMG010000048.1 GCA_913056395.1 uncultured bacterium
GTTCGGATCACACACTCGATGGCGAGAGAACCATTCATGGGAACCAACAGGACGTCCCACTCCTCAGTCGACAAATTAAAGATTTTTCGAAGATCAGACTGCACTTGGCGAAAGCAGTTCCGAAAATCTCTACTTCGGTGGTGAGTGAACTCTTCTGAGTTCGGCCAGAATCCCACTAGCCCTCTTCTCCACAAAATCAGACTCAACAGGTTTCTCTATCAATTCTGAAACCCATTAAAGTACAGTTCGAAACTCCCTTGAAGAGCCCACTAACAACAAATCTGTCGCAATCCAATCTCTCTATTCGTATGATGAAAACGGTTAAATTGGGGCTTTTTAAATGGTCTCACAGTGTGATCGAAGCAGATTCGAGGACTCTCGAAAACGTCTTCTCTGAGAGTTTTCTTGATTTCATTCGCAAGGCAAATCCATCGCTTTGCTGGGAAAGAAGCGTGTGAATTTTTCAAGGCATTGGCACTTCTTTCTTCTGATCATTTTTTTTCTTACAGGCTGCACTGAAAATTTGTCGGAAGACAATAAGAACAGCCTCTCGCCCGATACTGCCCCCCCTAAAATCGCCCCCACGAAACCGGCCCCGACACCACTCTCACAGAATCATTCTGCTTGGCTAAAAGATGTGACTCCCGATTCCGGTGTTAATTTCACCTATCAGACCCACATCACTGAACAAGGTAATATCATTGCAGCTGTTGGAGGTGGGCTCGCCGCTTTTGACGTGGAGGGTGACGGGGATCTCGATCTCTACTTCGTACAGGCCAATGATCTCAGTCACGGGGAAGTCAAGAAGCCGCCCACTGGCAATCGACTCTTCCTTCAGACATCTCCACTGAAATTTGTCGACGCAACTGAGCAGAGTGGTCTGGGTGATCTGGGCCATGGAATGGGCGTCGCCTGTGCAGACTACGATGGAGATGGCGATATCGATGTTTACCTGTGTAACTTTGGCAAGGATGCCCTCTACCGAAATAATGGGGATGGTACTTTTGACAATGTGACACTCGAAGCAGACATTGAAGTCGCAGGAGTTTCTGTCTCGGCGGGTTGGATCGATTTTGATCAGGATTCAGATCTTGATCTCTACATCACCCAGTACCTCGAATTTGACCCCGAGACGGTCTGCTATGACGCCGCTGGCAGACCTGAGTTTTGTGGCCCGAAAGCTTTCCCCCCTGCTCTCGATGTCTTTCTTGAAAACATGGGTGATGGAACTTTCCGTGACATCAGCAAAGAATCAGGCATCCACCACTCTGCAGCGGCAAGCCTGGGAGTCAGCGTTTTTGACTTTGATGAAGATGGTCGCACCGATCTCTATCTCGCCAACGACGCCTATGAAAACAATCTGTACCGCAATCAGGAATCGGGCGGATTCATCGATGAAGCCTCCCTCCTTGGTGCCGCTCTCAACATGAATGGCCAGGCAGAGGCGGGGATGGGAGTCGTTGCCGCTGATCTGAATCGGGATGGGTTGGCAGATCTGTTTGTGACTCACCTGCTGATGGAGAGTAACACCTTCTACAGAAATCTCGGGAATGGATTGGGGTTCAATGACGAAACAGGTCAAGCCCGACTCGCCTCCAGCAGCATGGCCTATACCGGCTTCGGCTTGACCGCAGCAGACATTGAGCTCGATGGTGATCTCGATTTGCTGATCGCCAACGGAAAAATCACCCGGGGAGACAATCCTTTTCCTTGCCAGACCCCTGCCCCCCTCAAGGAATACTCCGAACCGAATCTCCTTTACCTGAATGACGGAAATGGAAAATTCACCGTCGACGATCAACGCGGTGGATTGTTTGTCGAGTCCGCCCAGGTCAGTCGAGGGTTGCTGCACGCCGATCTCGACAGGGATGGTGATCTGGATGTGGTGATCACCCACCTTCATGAACCGAGTCAGATTTTCAGAAATGATGCCCCTCGCAGCGGCTCCTGGTTAACCGTTCAATTGTTACGGGAAGGAACGGATCCGGTGGCCGAAGGAGCCAGCGTTATCGCTTTCGACGGGGATGTTCCCCTGCTGAGAATCTATTCCGCTTGCCGAGGGTATGCTTCTTCCTTTCCCCATGAGGTACACTTCGGAGCCATTGACCCCGGAAACCAGATCACGGTTCATTGGCCAGGGGGGATCGAAGAGGAATTCCAGGTCCCCGAGTGGAATCAAAGAATCACGCTAAAATTCGGAGAAGGAAATAGACGATGAATCAGAAAATCGTCGGGCTCCCCCCCCGACACTTCCGAATCACTTTGATCCTGCTGGCACTTCTGCTGCTGGTGCAAGTCGGAGGGTCTGGCTTTCAATCTGACGTGAACGCCCCCGACTCCCCCCTGAATTTGAACGACCTGATCAATTCGGAAACGGTTCTTCCAGTCAGAAGAGCAATCCGCGGTTGCGAACTGTTAAGCCGCTCCGGGTCAAATCAGCGAGAAGGACAATTGGCACTGGCGATTCAACTCGCGGCCTACGATTTCCACGAATCTGCCGTCAAGGTACTGCGCAACATTCTCAAGGAAGATCCCACCCAGCACGATTGCCACTATTATCTGGGTTATTCCCTTGAGTTGGCGGGGTTAGTCGATGAAGCCCTCGAGTCCTTTCGACGTTACCTCGAACTCGAGCCGAATCACTCCGTCACCCTTTACCGAATCGGAGAACTCCTGAATCGAAAGGGTGAAATCGCTGAATCAAATCAGTTTCTGAACAGGTATCTTGAGAAGGTTCCCAATTGCCCGGCAGCCCATAGAAGGGTCGGCCAGAATTTTCTGGCGCTCAACAAGCCGGAAGAGGCTCTCTCTCCACTTTCGGTGGCCAAAGAGCAATACCCTTTGGATCGGGGAACGTTGACCGCTCTGTCACAGGCCCAGTTGCGATCCGGCAACAGGGAAGAAGCCCAAAAACTGCAGAAAACCCTCGCTCTCTTGCGCAGTGGAGAATTGACCGAAACCCCCATCAACATCCGTGATTCACTGATTCAGATTCAGAACAAACTCAATAAATCTCCCTCACACTGTCTCGAAAAAGCTGTGGATCTGCAGGCAAAGGGATTCTTTGCCAGTGCAAATGTCTATCTTGAAATCGCAGCTGAGGGACTCCCCGAGGCGGCTGCGGTTCATGACCGAATCGGAAGAAACTGTTTCCGTCTGGGACAATACGATCAGGCCCTGCAGGCCTATGACAAGTCCCTGAAGTTGGAGCCGGGCAGAATCAGTGCACTTTTCAATCGAGCTTCATTGCTGTTCGGAATGGGCAGGGTCACTGAGGCGGAGAAGGATCTGCAATCGGTAATTTCAGTGAACCCGGACCACACGGAATCCCTGAATCTGAAAGCAAAGATCGAGTCATTCAAAAACAGTCAGGCCAAAAAAGAGAGTGTCGGGAAGCCATGATTCTGTTTCGAAGGGCCACTCCCAGCCTCACAGGGTTCATCTCACTGGTATTCTTGCTTGCAGGTTGCTCCGGGCCAGAGCCTGGTCCGGTGATTGATTTCAAGCAGGCCGGAAGATACGACACCTTGCAGAAAGCCGCTCTTGACAAGGCACGCAGCTCTGCGCTCCGTTCCCCAAAGAATGCTGAAGACAGGGCAAGGTACGCCTACGCTCTCAGTGTTCACGGATTGCACAAAGAAGCCGCCCATGAGTTTTCCAATGCACGACTCCTCGATTCAGGTTCATCACTCTGGCACTACCGCACTGCAAGGTCCGAGTACGAATCGGGCCTCAACAAGGCCGACTTCATCTCCGGTCTGGAAGAGGTCACCCGAAAGTTTCCCGCTTACCTCCCTGCCAAACACTTTCTCGCCACCGCATACCTCGATCTGGGACAGATGGAGAAAGCCTGGGGTCTGATCCTCGAGTGCCTGACACAAGCCCCCCGCTCCAACCCCCTGCTGGCGACCCAGGCAGAAATCCTGCTCGATTCGGGATTGCACAAACAGGCTCTGGATATTCTCAAAGCGATCACGGAAAGGGATTCCCGAACTCCCTTCTACTATCGTCTTCTCGGAGAAGTCTATCTGTTGGAGGGGAATGCCGTTCCGGATCAGGTGGAAAACATGCTTATGCTGGCAACACCCAGTGAGCGCGCCATCGTTCTCGATCCACAGGAACAGAAGTTTCTGAAACAGAAGACGGGTCGGGATCATCAGATTCGTCAAATTCGGGCAAATCTTCGCGGTGGCAACACCGCAGCTGCAGACCAGCTGGCGCGACCGTTGCTCAATGCTTTCCCCGGCGATCCCGGTGTCCGTAATCTGGCTGCCCAGTGCATGCATGCTGCCGGGCGCTCTGCAGAGGCCCGAAAGGTACTCGAGGAAACCTCCAGTGAATTCAAGACTGACAGCAGCAACCTCTTGCTGGTGGATATCCTCGTTCAGGAAGCTCAGGATCTGCAGACCCAGGGGGCCAATTCATCTGCCCAGAGAAAAATCCGCCGCGCTCGCGATATCGCCAACGAAGTCATCGGCAATACACCATCCGATTGGAAAGCCCACTTTGTTCTCGGCAAGTGCCTGCAGATTTTGAATGACCTTCAGGGGGCCAAGCGCAGCCTGCAGACCGCCCTCTCTCTCAATCAACAGAATGTCCCCATGGCATTCCGTCTCTTTGAAGTGGCCACACAACTCAATGACAGGGAGACTGGAAAACAGGCGCTGGACGCAGTCCTCGCGGTTGAACCTGAAAATCTGCTCGCCAACGTCAATCGGGGATTGTTGGCCGTTTCTGCGGGAGATATTGAAACGGCCAAGGCCTGCCTTGAGCGCGCCTCCCGAGTCGATCCGGCTCATGACGGTGTGGGAGTCTTGAGAACGAGGGTTCGTTCCTTCAAAAATTGAGCGTGTCCCTATTGGGGATCTTGCTCAATCCCCTTTGTGACGATGCTTTCGCCGTGCTTCACTGCGCCCGATGGCTTCCTTGAACCTGCGCTCCTCTTCAGGAGTGGTTGGAACCAGTTCGGGAACCTCCACCGGATTCTTGAGGTCGTCGAGGGCGACAAAAGTCAGATAGGCACTCGAGGTGTGGGTGATATCGCCGGTTCGAGGGTCTTCCCCCTCCACACGGACACCCACCTCCATGGAACTGCGACCGGTGTGGTTGACCATCGCCTTCAGAATCATGAAGTGTCCACCGGGAATTGGTGCCAAAAACTCCACGTTGTCCATCGCTGCCGTCACCACAGGCCTGCGACAATGTCGCATGGCAACCATGGCACACGCCAGATCCATCAGATGGAGCACTTTACCCCCGAGGACATTGCCATGACTGTTGGTGTCATTGGGCAGGACCAGCTCACGCATCTCCACGGCGCTGTCAGCGGGATTTTTTTGTTCTCGGCTCATCGGGGTCCCCTCTCAGGTGTTCTCAACTCTTGTGGCAAAGGTTCAGGCGCTTCAGGTACTCTTCCGGAATCATGCAGTTCGTCACCTGGTTGGGACTGAAGCCCATCTTGCGAGCGACTGCGACCCCGTACTCTACGTCACGCAAACCCTGAGTGGAGTGTGCATCGGGATGGATTCCAATGTCCACCCCCAGTTCGAGAACTCTTCTCCCCCAACGCCAATCCAGGTCGAGACGACGGGGGTGGGCATTCAATTCCACGATCACTTTTTCTTCGGCCGCCACTGACAGCAGGTGGTCCAGATCGATTTCGTAGCCATCTCTCTGTAGCAACAGGCGACCGGTAGGATGCCCCCAAACCGTGGTCGCGGGGTGACGCAGTGCTTTTTCGATACGGGCGGTCTGCTCCGCTTTGGGCAAACTGAAGGAGGAGTGCACACTGACGACGACATAATCCAACTCCGCCAACACTTCATCGGGGTAATCGAGGGAACCATCCGCAAGAATGTCGCTCTCGATCCCCTGTAAAAGTGTCATGTGCGGAAAGTCGCCGCGAATCTCTTCCAACTCGGCTCGCTGCTCGGCCAGTTGTTCAATACTCAATCCACCGGCATAGGAAGCGGTTCGCGAATGGTCGGCGGTTCCGTAGTAGACCCAACCCAGGTCCGAAGCCGCCTGAACCATTTCACGCAAGGTCGCCTTGCCGTCTGACCAGATGGAGTGGCAATGAAGCACACCTTTGACGTCCTGCTCAGAGATCAGCGGCTCCCATTCGGCGGAGCGAGAATGGAGGTCTGCCGCTTTTTCAAACTCGCCCAAATCCTCCCGCAACTCGGGGGGGATCCACGCCATGTCCAGATGTCGGAAAATATCCTCTTCCTCGGGAGTCGGCAGGGCCGCACCCTCTTCATCCCAAAGTCCGTATTCATTCAACTTCCAGCCACGCTCGCGAGCCCTTTGGCGCAATCGCGTGTTGTGTTCCTTGCTGCCGGTGAAGTAATGCAGTGCTGGAGCGAAGGCGACCGGTTCAACGACTCGCAGATCGACCCCCACACCCTCTTCCGAGAGGATTCTCGACTTGGTCTCCCCTTCTGCCATCACCTCGCGAATTCCCTCAACAGCCATAAAGGCCTCGCGAACAGGAATGGGGTCCAGTGTCCCGACCAGAACATCGATGTCACCGATGGTTTCCCTGTTGCGGCGAAGAGAACCCGCCACTTCCGCCCGTTCCACTCCGGGTACGGATTTGACGGCGTCCAGAAACCTCTGGGCGACGGCTCGAGCCTGCGACACCAGATGGCGACCGGCAAAGCGGCGCAGGTTGTTGATCCCTTTCAGGATGGAGTTTTCCGAAGTCTGTCCGAACCCGGCGAGAGCCTGAATGCGTTTCTCCTGGCATGCCTCTTCCAATTCGTCGACCGTTTCAATCTCCAGCTCTTCATAGATGACACGGACCTTTTTGGGGCCCAGTCCGGCAATCTTCAGAAGGTCGAGCAGGCTTTCAGGAACGAGACTGCGAATCTCTTCCTCCGCTTCACTCTCCCCCTCCAGGACCCACTCCTCGATCAGACCCGCCAGCCCCTTGCCGATTCCCTGAATCGACGTCACCTTTCCGTCCTGAACCAGCGAGACCAGATCCCCCTGCCAGTTTTCCAGGGCCCGTGCACCATTGGCGAATGCGCGCACCTTGAATGGACTGGATCCTGAGATCTCCAGGATGTGTCCCAACTCGACAAGGGTCTTGCAGATCTCGTCCTTGCTCAGACTCGAGGTTTCAGACATGGGATTTCCTTCCGATTCATTTCGCTTCAGAACACCGGTTTTCAAGGGACATGATCCAGCGGCTCGCCACGTCCGACCCGGTGGCCTTCTCGATTCCCCCCAAACCGGGAGACCCGTTGATTTCCAGAATCACCGGGCCATCCGTACTCGGCAACAGATCCACTCCGGAACTGCGGAGGCCCAAAGCCTGGGTTGCCTGGACCGCCAACTCACCCAACTCGGGTGTGACCTCTTCCACACGGGCACTGCCTCCACGGGCGAGATTGGATCTGAAATCTCCGGCGGGTGCTTTTCTTCTCATCGCTGCCACCACTTCACCATCGACGACGATGACCCGGATGTCTTCACCCGCGCAGGGAATGTATTGTTGAATCAAAAACTCCCGCGACTGGAACAGAACACTCTGCATCATCGACACTGCTCCCGCTGCACTCTCGGCAAGAATCGTTCCTTGTCCCTGAGCTCCATGCAGGGGTTTGATCACCACAGGTACTCCCCCGACCCGATCCACCGCCGCCTCCAGTTGGTCAAGATCACGAACCAATTCGGTCTTGGGAGTGGGCAATCCCGCCGAGTTCAGAACTCTAAGTGTTTCAAATTTGTCACGGGCGAGCTCCAGTGCGGAAACAGGATCAAGCAAAGTAACCCCAAGGGACTCCAGGGTTTTCCCCACTGCGATCGCAAGGCCAGGCAACTGGGTTCCCAATCTCAGGATCGCCGCATCCAGGGGTGGTAACGGTTCTCCGGAGTGGAGCAGAGCGGGGTCTCCGGTCGAAACGGAAAAATTGAGCAAGGACAGCAGGTGCACCTCGTGCCCACGCTCCCGACCCGCTGTCAGGATACGCTGGGAAGATGTCAGTTCAGGATTGATGGTAACGACGCCGAAACGCACGGTGCCCCTTTCTATTCCTCAAGAAAGGATGACACTCTGCGGACGGGGTCAACGCAAGTCCGGAGGTGGGATCTGTTACGAATCGAAGTCCAGTTCTGAAGGGCTGCCTAGGGCATCGCCCCTTCGAGCACTGTATCAAAAGCACTGGTCGCTTCGCGACGCTCCCCGGTTTCTGGGCTGTAGATGTGGAATTCTTTCACCAGGCAACCGTAGGCATGAAGCGTCACTGCGACCTCATCCGAGGAGCAGTTATCCATGCGGTGAAGATCCATGGCGGGCGGATAAACCGTTCCAACCGATCCTGCCGTACCGATGAAGGTCTCCACCGGAACGAGGCAGTTTTGCCCCTCTTCAGTAGAGGGGGCGTAATTGGTGAAACGCATGCGTCCACGAAGAACTCCGATCACACCCCAGGAAGGGTGGTCATGAATCGGTGTTCCCTGTCCCGGTTTCCAAACCAGAGCCAGCAGTGAGAAACGATCCTCTGCATCCGCGTGCAGCAGATGACGGGTATATTTCTGGGAGCTCTCGCCGAACTGCCCCAGAAAGTCGTCGGATACTCCAGCGCAGTAGTCTTCCACCACGCGAACCAGTCCGTTCAGACGGCGGCGCTCATTCTTTTCGGTGACAATCGTTTCTTCAAATGCTCCGATGAGATCGGGCAATTCACTGATCGGTGGCACGGGCTCCCCTTTTCAAGTCGCTGGAATCGGATCGGGATCGATCGTTCCAAAATACGCTCATTCCTGATTTTATCGACTGGATGGAGGGGCGGCAATGCACTCAGATGGGCCTCTCGAACGATCAGGGGGAATTTTCTCCCACCATGTGGTCAAATCGCCCAGTGGAATGACTGAGAGGAAGCCTGAGGAATGACAGGGAGGAAGAAGGATCGATGACCTACGAAATCAACCTTCCCGTCCGTTTTGATGACGTCGATGCAGCAGGGGTCGTCTACTACCCCCGAATCCTCGACAAATGCCATCAGGCTTTTGAAGCCATCTTCTCTGAGTGCGGGGAGACTCCCTATCACTCTCTGTTCACCGAGCGAAAGATCGGCTTTCCCAGTCGTAGCCTCGAGGTCGAATTCCTGGCCCCAGTTGAGTACAACGGCTCCCTGACCCTGAGAGTATCGACCACCCAAATCTCCGCTCGCTCAGTCCACTTCAAATTTGAAGGTTTTCAGGGAAGCAAATGTTGCTTTATTGCCAAGGTCGGCAAAGTCTGCTGCAAACCCCAAACCGATGGCAAATTTGAAGCGGTGGAGATTCCCGAAGACATCCGCCAATTGTTGGATGAATTGGGAGAATCCAGTTGAGAGTCGTCGAAATCTACCCCTCGATTCAGGGAGAGAGTACGCGCGCTGGAATCCCCTGCGTCTTCATTCGCCTCGCAGGGTGCCCCCTCCGCTGTCGTTGGTGTGACACCGTGTACTCTTTCAAGGGTGGCGACGAAATGTCTCTGGAAGAAATTTGCGAGACCACTGCAACACACGGAATTGGCCTGGTCGAACTCACCGGGGGTGAACCCCTGGCTCAACCGGATGCAGGTGCTCTGTTGACGATGCTCTGTGATCGATTCGACGAGGTTCTTCTCGAAACCTCCGGAGCCTATTCCATCGCAGACCTGGACCCGAGGGTCGGCATCATCATGGACCTGAAGGCTCCCGGATCCGGTGAGGAAGATCGGAATCTGCTGGAAAACCTGGATCACCTGAAGGACGGCGATGAACTCAAGCTGGTGCTCGCCGATCGAACCGACTATCTGTGGGCTAAACAGCTGGTCGAAACTCATGAAATAAGGGTTCCCATTCTGTTTTCTCCAGTCCATGGAGAACTGGAGGCAGCCCAACTTTCAGAATGGATACTGGAAGATCACTTGAAGGTGAGACTTCACCTTCAGCAGCACAAGTTCATATGGGATCCCCAGGAACGGGGTCGTTGATCTCCCTGTCTTCCTCCGGATATTGGAAAGGACTGTCGCCCAATGAGTCACGAGATTGAACTGTTGAGAAAGTTTTCTTTCGACTCGGCACACTCCCTGCCCAATGTCCCTGAGGATCACAAGTGTCGCCGATTGCATGGCCACACATTTCATGTGGAAGTCCGGGTCACAGGTCCCGTCGGCGAAACCACCGGCTGGCTGATGGATTTCGCAGACCTCAAAAAGGTCGTGAATCCTGTGATCGAAGAACTCGATCACCGTTATCTGAACGAGATTCCAGGACTGGAAAACCCAACCTCTGAATTGATTGCGGTCTGGATCTGGAACCGGATCGCGGGGAACCTCCCCGGCCTGAGTTCCGTTACCGTCCATGAAACATGCAACACCGGCTGTACCTACAGAGGGCCTGCTGACGAGGAGTCTTGACGATGTGTGGAATCTTTGGAATCTCATCCCCATCTGACGTGACCCCCACACTCCTGGAAGCTCTGGAGAAACTGGAGTACCGGGGATACGACTCATGCGGGCTGTCCATCGCCGGTGAAGATGGTCAGTTGCAAATCCGCAAGGGAGCCGGCCCTGTTCAGAGAGTGGCCTCCGAAGAACGCTTCTCGGAACTCCAGGGACATTGGGGACTCGGTCATGTCCGTTGGGCCACCCATGGAAGGGTCAGTCGACTCAATGCCCATCCCCTGGTCGATTCCTACGGCGATATTGCCATCGTGCACAACGGAATCTTGCAGGGGTACGAATCGCTTCGATCGGAGTTGGTTTCCGCAGGACACACCTTCCTTTCAGAAACAGATTCGGAAGTCATCGCCCACCTCATCGAGAAAAACCTCAAGAAAGGTCTGAAAGTCGAAGGCGCGATTCTGGAGTGCGCCAGAGAATTGCAGGGCACCTATGCCATCGGAGTGATGACACGTCAGGAACCGGGTGTCCTCTACGCATTGCGAAACGAGAGTCCATTGCTGGTCGGTGTCGGGGAAGACTTCCACTGCTTCTCTTCCGATCCTTTGACTCTCGGTGGACTGACAGACCAGGTCATTTGGCTCGAAGATGGCGAGATGGCCCGTATCGACCGAAACAGTTGCCGACTGATCTCCATTGCCGATGGTCATGAAATCAAACGCGAGCCGGAAACCGTCAACATCTCTGCCCAGGCGGTGGACCTGGGTGGACATCCCGATTTCATGTCCAAGGAGATCGCAGAAAACGGCACGGTGGTCAAAACCGCCCTTTCCATCGAGGAAGAAAAAATCGACGCCATCGTCGATGCGATTCTGCAATCGGAGAGAACCGTCCTGACCGGTGTCGGGACCAGTTATTTTGTCGCCCTGATGGGCCAATACATGATCAGTGAATTGGCGGACGAATTCACTCCGGCGATGTCCTCCGACGAGTTGCCCCATATGGTACCGCTCAGGGATTCGGACCATGTGCTCGCCATCAGTCAGTCCGGCGAAACCTACGATACACTGCGGGCCCTTCGCCTTTCGCGAGCACGAGGTGCAAACCTGTCTGCGATCCTGAATGTGGAATCCTCATCGATGGCCCGGGAAGTGGATCAGTATCTCAATCAGGGTGCGGGTCCGGAGATCTGTGTTCTCTCAACCAAATCGACGATCTCCCAGCTGGCACTCATGCTGAGAGTTGCGGTGCGACTCGGAGAGCGCAAGGGTGTTCTCAGTGGCCAGGCACTCGACGACATCAAAAGCGACATGGCGGCCTTGCCCGCTCGCCTGGACAGCATCGCCAGTGGCGATCATGGCCTGATCCGCGATCTCGCACGCCGTCACAGTGTCATGAGAAACTGGTTTTTCATAGGTCGGGGAATCCAGCACGGGCTGGCTCTGGAAGCCGCGCTCAAATTCAAGGAAGTCACCTATTGCCATGCAGAGGGGATGTCCGCTGGAGCCCTGAAGCATGGCACCATCTCCCTGATCGACGATGCGATGCATACCGTCATCTTCCTTCCGGGAACAGAAACCGATGAGTTGCGACAGCATGCGATCGGTGCGATTGCGGAGATCTCGACCCGTGGTGGCAAGGTGATCTGCTTCCAGCCCAGTGGTTCCCCCATTCCGGAGCCGCGCCCCGAATTCATAATCGAGGGCCCTTCCGCAGGCCCATGGACCACCCCACTTCTGCAACTGATGCAGGCTCAGCTGTTCGCCTACTACACGGCGAAGGCACTGGGGCGGAATGTCGACAAGCCCCGCGCACTGGCAAAATCGGTCACCGTGGGGTAGGTTGGCCACGCTTTACAACCGTTGACCACAGGAGTTCATATGTTCCTGCACCGCCTCTTCCCATCGTGGACCCTGATCCTCCTACTCACAGCCACAGGCTGTGGATCCCTGAACCTGAGACATCACGTGGATGAAGAGGTTCAGCGCGCCGCAGGGATGCTGACCGGATGCTTCGACAGCAAGGATCAGGCGATGGAAGATCCTGAAAACTATTTTCAGATCCGTCTGATCCTCGTACCGATTTGGCCAGAAGAAAAAATCGGACACTGGATGTACGTGGAGCAAGCCTCCTTCCAGTCTCTTGAGCGCCCCTACCGGCAGCGGATCCAACACGTCTACAGGGATGAAAACTCACAGATTCGTAGTGATGTCTATCTGCTCCCGGGTGACCCTCTGGAGTTCGCCGGAGGCTGGGTAAACCCTGATGAGATGTTTGCAACTTTGACCCCACAGGACCTGACCCTGAGGGAAGGGTGTTCCGTTCTTCTGAAACCCGAAGGAGCAGGGTTCGTCGGTTCTACCGTCGGCGAAGAGTGTCAGAGTTCACTGGGAGGGGCACAGTACGCAACCAGCGAAGTGACCCTGAATGACGGCTTGCTCGTCAGCTGGGATCGAGGCTGGAACAGTTCTGGCGAGCAGGTCTGGGGTGCAACCGCAGGAGGTTACCGTTTTGTCTACCGCGGACTGAAACCAACGGAGTGAAACCATGACTGACTCCACCTTGCCCTTTGATCAGGTAGATGTCTTTGGCAGCAGCCCCTATCTGGGTAACCCTCTCGCCGTCGTTCACGATGCCACAGGTTTCTCCACTGAAGAGATGGCCCAATTCGCCCGCTGGACCAATCTCTCGGAAACCAC
>CAJXMG010000049.1 GCA_913056395.1 uncultured bacterium
CTGGCCAAGGCACGATTCTGGGCCTGTATTTTGTCCGCCTCCATGTATGGATCTGTTCCCTCACGAAGGGCCTTGGCAATTCGCTGGTAACCGATGGATTGGCTCGCCGTCGATCCCCAGGGGGGATCGTGAGCTGCGAGCAATTTCTCAACTTCGGCAATCCATCCTTCAGCAAACATGCGGACCACCCGGGCTTTTATCCGACGATGTACTTCCTGTCGTTCGCGATGAACCCCGATCAACAGGGTTTTCTGCGGATCGAGGATTGGAACCCTGCGCTGATGCCAGACACTGATCGGTTCACCACTCTGCTCAAAGACTTCCAGAGCCCTCATCAAACGCTTGTGATCATGCCGATGAATCGTCAGCGCCGCATCCGGATCCACCTCCTGCAAGCGGTCATGAAGGTAATCTCCGCCATGCTCCTTCGATTCTTCCTGCAATCTCTTACGAATCTCTTCATCGGGTCCGGGGCCCTCAAAAATGCCATCACGCAAGGCATGTAGATAAAAGACCGTCCCCCCGCAGATCAACCAGGGTTGATCAGACTGTGAGACCTTTTTGAGAGCGGATAGCCAGTCGAAGACGGTGAAATCTTCCCAGGGATCGACCAGATCCGTCAGTTGATAAGGATTTCCCTGACGAAGCTCTGCGGCAGGTTTGGCACTGCCGATGTCCATTCCCCGGTAGACCTTCATCGAATCCATCACCTTCACCGGAAGACCGGTGAATTCGGAAATCTCCAGGGCACGACGTGATTTCCCTCCACAGGTAGCACCTGTCACGATGATCGATAATGGAGGAGTTTCCCATGTACTCACGCCGTCTCCCCTACCCATTCCAATACCGGCTCGGCACCACAAAGATTCAGATAAGCGCCGCGCTCCTCAAAGGGCTCAAGGATCTGAAACTCGCCACTTCTGCCGGCACAGTGAACCACTTCTTCCCGAGAAACATGAAAGTGCCCACAGAGCACACGGTCGTACCCTTCGGCGATACGACTCTCCACCATTCGGAGATCCGGCTGCATTCTTGTCTGGTGTTTTCGACGAACGGAGTTCTTGGATCCTGAACGAATCCCACCGGCCAAAAACCGTCTCACTGACAGGGGCATCGACAGCAACAATCCCCGAGTCAATGGGTGACGAAGCGTCGTGCGCAGTCTTTGGTAGCCACGGTCTTCAGTTCCGAACAAATCACCATGGGAACAATACCACCTTTGTCCGCCCCACTGGATCTCGACAGCATCCCCATGAATCTGGATTCCAGTGTGGGATTCAAATCGGGGACCGAGGAGAAAATCACGGTTACCGGGAATCACAGAAATCTGCAAACCTTCGCGGATCGCCGTACGCAGAGCCTCGACTTCATGCTGATTCACAGCCAGATTCATCTGGTCGTCGCCACACCATTGATCGAAAAGATCTCCCAACAATAGCAGGGACGCTTCCAACTGCTGGCACCGATTCAGAAGCCTCTTCAGCCAGGTCAACCGACGGGCACTTCCATCGCAATGAAGATCTGTCGCTACGAGACACTTCTGAACAGGAATCACAGGGATTTCAGAACGGGACATGCTGCCCTCCCCTAGGGAATCACCCAATCATCCGGATTGAACCCCTTTGATTCTCTCTTGGAGTTGTCAGGAGAATCCACCTTTGGTCGATCCTTCTCCGGCTTCGTCTCTTGAGTCGGCTTTGAAGGCCGCTTCCCAGACTCCCTGCTCTCAGTTTTCACCTCGAAATTCTTCGGTGAAGCTACCGGATTGCTTTTGCCTGCCTGTGGCTTCGAGGGTTCGTCACCCTTCCCGGATTTCACAGGAGATTTCCCGACAGGATCGGGGAGATCTGAGAAACCCGGATTTTTGGGAGGGAGCTTTGCCTGTCTATCCACCTTCGGTTTGGGGGAAGATTCTCTCTTTGCAGCCTTCTCAGGGGACCCTCCGACAGGGTCTGGAAGGTCTGAAAAACCCGGCTCTACCGGAGTGCGTTCCATTCGCCGTCCTTGATCTCTGGAACTCTCCCGCGATCTCTTCTCTCCCGATCTCTCATTCGTTCGTTGGGGAGCAGGGCGACGTCTCGATCGGGATCTGTGCTCTCTGGCCCTATTTTCATCCGAAGATTCTGTTTCGCGACGAGCGACACCTTCACGATTCGGGGCCTTCTCCTGCTCATAGCTTTTATGGGACTTTTTGCGCTGAGAGACTTCCCTCTTCTCCGAAGGGCGATCGCTCGACTTTCTTGAAGTGGTTCTTTCTTCTTTCACAGCTGCAGGAAGCGAGCGCGGCTGCCCAAGCTTGCTGGTCACCCGTTTTGAACGTTGATCACCGATTACCGAGAAATCATGGGAGAGTTCACCACTTCCCAATTCCGTATCGAGAATGTGGTCAAAACATCCTCGTGCCTCTTCCTCAAGATCCGGATGAGCCACAAAAATCTGCGAAAGCTCCCTGCTCAATCGGGGCAAAGCTCTCAGAGTATGCAAAACCCGATCACGATCCATGGCGGGGAAGGGTTCATCCAGGAACAGGAATTGGGGAGCTCCCGTCACGGCTCTGACGTAAGCCTGTGCAAAAGCCAAACGGAAACCGAAGGTCAAACCCTGGAGGGTTCCACCGGATAATTCGTGAGCTTGAAGAAAATCACTTTTGGCACCGGTGAAGAGTTTGATTTCGAAATCACGGGTCACCTGGGCATCCCGGTATCGACCGCCGGTCAAATGTGGAAGCAAACGGCACAGTCCTTTTCCCAGACTGGGACCGGTTCGCAATCGGACCGACTCGATGGTCTCCTCCAACAACTCCAGAAGAAGCCTGTGGACGTCCATTTCTCCACGCACTTCCAGCGATTTGCTTCGAAGACCAGTGTTGACTTCTTCGAGAGCCTTGCGCCGACCTTCCTGATTTTGATACTCCCGGACCTGTGATGCCAATCGATCACGCTTGGACTTGACCCGCTTGAGCGATTCGTTGACTTCATCCAGTTTTTTACGATCTTGCCGCAGGCCCTTGCGTACATTCTCAATGATCGGCTGCACCCATTGGGCCAGTGTTTCACCCGGCAAGTCCCCCAACTCTCTCTGGAGTTCCCGTCGCTGGGTACGAAGGGACTCCAAGGCATCCTGAACTCCCCTGAGACGGCAATTCGTCACATCTTCACCGGGATCGAGCCCGGGTTTGCCATGGGCGTCATGTGCTCGGGTCGACTCCAGAGAAGCACCGGCAACATCCCGTTCCATCTCCAGGCGAGCGACATGACCTTCTGCGTCAAAAGAATTCTGCTTGTCGAGAGAAGCCTTGGACCAAAGCCATGAGGTAAAGACGAACAATGCGGCACCGAAGGCAGCCAGAAGAAATCCGGTTCCCTTCTCCTGTTCAAGACCGGAAATGAGTGGCAACAGTTTCGAAAAACCCCACTCCAACTCATGATCGACGCCAACCAAAATAAACAACAAACCCGCCAGAAACGTGACCATCGAAAGGGCACGATGGCGCAAATGAGAACTGTTTAACTCTGAAATCGATTGACGATGCCGGTCGATTTCTCTCTTGAATGAATTTTCATGATCGGAGGAGAGCTTCTCCTCCAATGAGCTTCTTGCTGAATCGAGCGCGGTGTCGAGACTTAGGCGACACTCATGGGCTTTAACGACCTTTTCCAAAGCCTCTTGCAACTTCGCTGGGATCTCCCTGGAATTTTTCACCGGTGCCGGTGCCAAATCAGCCTGCAAGAGACCAATGAGACCATTGCACTTGCGCAAGACTTCTTCAGATGACAGCTGGTCCAGAGATTTCAGTTCTTTCTGAATCTTGCTGACTTCATCTCGCTGCTTTTCCGAGTCCTGAACCTTTGAGTGGCAAGCTCCCGCTTCCTGTTGGAGTTCACCCAGTCTGGTTTCACGGGTTTCGATCTCTTTCTCAAGGTCCGGAATCTTTTCAATATTCGGCTGTAACCTCGAGATGTGGGTGTCATTTCGCTGAATCTCAGCCTGATTTTCGGTAAAGACGGCCTCCAAATCGTGAAGAGCCACTTGCACCTTCTTGCTCGCCCCCTGAAGAACATCGATTCCGGCAACCCGATCCAGGAAGCCACGGAATTGCTCAGGGCTGGTCACTGATTCCCGCTCTGCGAGGTAGAAGGAGTGAAGAGTCTCGGTCGCTCCCAATTGGAAGCGTCGAAAAACTTCCTTCTGGACCTGAATCACACCTGCAGCCACCTCTTCACCGGTGCTCATGTCATCAGGATCAAGCCTCAGCAGTCTGGCGTAGGAGGTACCAAGGCGGTCCATTTCACGCCAAATCCGATACCACTCACCATCATGCTCCAGGTCGAGCTCGACGATGCAGTGGTCCTCTTCCCAGTGAATCAGATCAACGATGGATCCCCGGGTCATTTTGTGGGTGGTGCCGAAAAGAGCATATTGGATCAATTGGCCGATACTCGATTTGCCGCTCTCATTGGGGCCAACCAAGCCGATCAATCCCCGCTTGGGGATGTTATTGAGACGAATCTTGCGGAATTTGAGAAAGCCATCCGCTCGTAGGTTCCTGATCAGCAAGGGTCATCCCCTGCCTGTTGCTCGAGAATAAATCTCTCACCCAGTTTACGGACTTCGTCATATTTTTTCTGACTCTCCGCATCGACCTTGCCTTCAAAGGCTCTCTTTTTGACTTCAAAAAGGCGGCGGAACTCTTCCAGCGGAGGGCGAATCGCCAGACCATCCAAAAGCCAGTCCGATTCCCTTTGAACAGGTTCGGAAGCACCTGAATGACGGGGGTTGTCACGATTTGAATCGCGAGAATTCATGTTGTCTCATCCCATTTTCAATGAGGGGGACTGCTCAATCCGAATCGATCTGAACCCGGATCTGGAAGCAGGCTGGCCCGTGATCGGGCCCGACTGCTCTGATTGTCCGCTTCCCCTGCCCCGGTGCAAGTTTCTTCGCTGAAACCCTGTTGGATCAGAGGCTCCCCAGCAGTTTCATGCAGCGCTGATAATGGGGTGATTCCGAGCCGTTTGCCCCCACCCACTCGATCTGCACCCGACGGTGACCCTGATCCACGGTTTCAAAGCAGATCTGGAGCCTTTCGGAGGGAAGCATCCCCTCGATTCGTCCGGCCCATTCGGCGGCGATGACCCCCGATTCCAGATAATCATTCCAACCGTGCAACGCCAATTCCTCCTGTTGATCCAGCCGATAGGCATCGACGTGCAACAAGGGGATCTGACCATCATGAAGGGTGGCGATGACGAAAGTTGGACTGCGAACCTGACTGGAAAGCTCCATCCCTTCGGCCAACCCCCTGACGAAGGTGGTCTTTCCGCTGCCAAGGTCCCCACGCAGATCCAAAAAGGTTCCGGGAACCATTGATTTTCCCAACTGCCTGCCCAAATTTTCGGTGGCAGCTTCACCTGCAAGGATCAATTCAGCGTGAAAATGGTCAGACATTGCCGAGACTTCCGATTTCTTCTCGCATGGAGCACTGGAGGGGAACCAAGGGTAAGATTGGAGCACCTGATCGTCGTTGACAAGAGGAACTCTGTCACGGTTTGTGTCCAATGAAGGAAATCGGGGCACCATGTCTCCAACGGTTATCCAGAAGCAGGAGAAGCGGCAAAGTCCACCCTTCATCCTCTGGCTCCGTCTGACGGCAATTCTCGTCTTTTTGCTGACGATCCAGCAGCCCCTCCTGCTCGATGCACAGGAAATCCCGACAGGGCTCCCTCCGGGAATTGATCTGGAACTCCCTCCGGCTCCGGGCCCCGGCCCCGCTTTTCTTCCCCGACACAGCTCCCCCGGTTTTCTGAAGGCTCTCAGATCAATGGCCAGCAAAGATCCCGCTACTGCTGGAGAACTCCTGCTCGCGTGGATCCGCCAGAGGGAGGGGCGACTCGTCTTCGATGGCTCCCGCCAAAATTCTCAGAAACCGGATTTCCAACCCGTACAAACGATTCCACCACCAGAAGTTCAACTTCATGACTGGGCGAAAACCTTGCCGGAAGGATTTCTGAGACAGGCTTTTCAGAATATGGATGGGCTTCCTCTCGACGGGACCCATCCGTGGATCTGGGCTCCTCATTTGGAAACCGAGGCCAGAGTCGCCCTCGAAACGGCGGTTGAATCCGGAGACCGCAAGTCCGCTTCTATCCTCAGTCGCCGACCGGGCCTGATCACCCGGATCCCGCCTGAATGGCGCTCGTGGATCTTTGAATCCGCAGAACGACCAACCCTCTTCAGAAGCACCGGCGACACCCGAATTATGGATAATTCCATCGGTCAATTGTCTGATCCGGAGATCTGGAATGTCCACTCATGGGAGCTTCAGATTCCGCCGACGATCGCGGATCCTCGACCCGGAAAATCGGATGCTTCCCAACTCCCCCGAAGATCATCCTTGGCGCGGGTACACGGTCTGATCAAAGATGAGATCTTGATTCTCGCGGAAGATCGAGAAATTCGGGCTTATGAAAAGACCGGAAACATATTGTGGGAGTGGTCCCCCTCAACCCGCGAATACAAAGGGGACCCCCACCCTCCGGGAACGGGAACCCGTGTCCCCATCACGTCAGGATCCCAGGCCCTGTTTCTGCTGCGAAGTCCACGTCTCTATCAACCCCCCAATACCAATCTCACCGTCGAGGCAGAATCCGAAAAGCATCTGGGCTGGATCGAAGGCCACATTCTCGATCTGGAACAGGTTCAAAAAAAACCGGAATCAACGTGGAAGCTCCCCATCGTGGAGGAGGGATTCTCCATCTCACCCACACCACTCTGGGTCGGGAACTCACTCTTCGTCATCGCGACCAAAGGCCTTCAAGATGTGGAGACCTGGCTCTTTTCATTTGATACCGACAAAAGAACCGAACTCTGGAGAAGGAAACTGGAAACCCGGAGGATCGAAGAGTTTTCCATTCAGGATTTGCGTCAGGTCATCCTCACCAGTCACGTGACGCTGCACGAGAACATTCTCTCCATCGATCGGTCTCCCGGCAGGATCGATCGGGTCTGCAGCCAAACCGGAGAACACATCTCAGTGGTGATCCCACCGATTTATCCCATTTCGGATCTCCCTTCGTCGCTGCAAATCCGCTGGGGAAATCGCCGCCTTCAACATTTCCCCAGGCCACGCCCCCCTGCATTCCCGGTCACTGTGACCATCGATTCGAAAAAGATGCGCCTGTGTATTCCCGACGGAAGCCGCCATCTTCTGGCAACGAACCTCGAGAACGGGAGTCTTTTATGGAGCCTCCCTGTTTCCCGGTGGGAGTCGATTCTGGGAAGCCGAGATGGAAATGGGAATATCTGGGTACTGGATTCTTCCGTGCCCGCAGGGGGAAATTCCATCGGCGTGCGTCAGGTCACCCTCGAGGGAGAAGCCCTCGCAAACAGTCATAGGAGAATCGATTTGAGTAATCCTCCCGCTGCTCTCGCACTTGCTGATCCCGCCCAAGAGGCCGCAATTCCCTACCTGCTTTCGGACCCGGTCTATGCTGCTGGAAAATTGTGGATCTCAACGCTCAATGGAATCAAAACAGCTTCCCTTGACGAAAATGCCTCAACGAGTCTCCTCCCCTGGCCAGCCGATTCACTGGGTGGTTGGATTTTTCCATGGAGCGAAGATGGAAAATGCTGGGGAGTGATTCACCGGGGAGAGAGTCTTCGGGGAACCAGTAGCCGACTGGAGGTCTGGACCCTCCGCTAGATCAGTCGACGGAGTCGAGGGTCGCCGAGCTTTGTTCTCCCGCGGCTGTCGCCAGCGCCTTGAAATCGACTTCGACCACCGGAGCGTGGGCCCACAGTTGATCGAGGTCGTACATCTCTCTCGATTCTTCATCAAAGAGATGGAGCACGATCTCACCATGGTCGATACAGAACCAGCGGGCATCATCGCGACCATGAATTCCCAGACGAGGAAGGTGCAATGGTTTCAGATGGCGTTCGACAGCGTCCCCGAAGTTTCTCACCTGGCGACCGGAGCGCCCAGAAGCGAGAATGAAAAACGAGGAGATCTGCAGCATTTCCCGAACCCGCAAGATACGGATCCGCTCGGCACGCTGCTGATGGAGGAAGCAGGCCACATCGACGGCGATCTGCTGCAGTTCTTCCACACTCCTGGATTCCATACTCTGACTCCTGTCACATTGACCGCATTCTGTACCCTCGAAATTACCTTGTTCCAGCAAAGGAGCAAGCCGATCAAAAAAGCAGCCTCGCCACGGATTCCGTGGCGAGGCTGATGAACCCCTTTTTGAACTCAGCAGGCTGAATTACCCGGCCATTTTCATGAACAGGGGAACGAAGACCAGGCTGACGATGGTCATCAGCTTGATCAGAATGTTCAAAGACGGGCCACTCGTGTCCTTGAAGGGGTCACCGACGGTATCACCCACCACTGCGGCCTTGTGGGATTCAGACCCCTTGCCACCGTGGGCACCGGTTTCGATGTACTTTTTGGCGTTGTCCCAGGCTCCACCAGCATTCGACATGAAGATGGCGAAGAGGACTCCCGTGACCAGAGCACCGGCGAGAAGACCTCCGAGAGCCTTGACGCCAAGAACACATCCAACAGCAATCGGAACAGCCACAGCCAGAAGACCGGGAAGCATCATTTCCTTCAGAGAGCCCTCTGTGGAAATTTTGACACAGGACGCATAGTCCGGCTTGGCCTTACCGTCGAGAATTCCGGGAATCTCACGGAACTGGCGACGAACTTCTTCGATCATCGCACCCGCCGCACGTCCCACGGCTTTCATGGTCAGTGCTGAGAAGAGGAAAGTCATGATCGCACCCAGGAACAGGCCGATGGTGACTTCCGTATCGAGAATGTTCAATCCACTCACATCCGCTTCTTTTGCGAAGGTGTTGAAAAGTGCGAGTGAAGTCAGGGCAGCGGAACCGATCGCGAAGCCTTTACCGATGGCGGCGGTGGTGTTACCCACGGCATCGAGAGCATCTGTGCGCTGGCGAACCTCAGGGTCACACTCGGCCATTTCAGCAATACCACCCGCATTGTCTGCAACGGGACCGTAAGCATCGATGCCCAATGAGATACCCAGAGTCGAAAGCATTCCGACCGCACTCAGTGAGATTCCGTAGAGGCCTCCGTAATTGTATGCCAGGTAAATGGCAACGCAGATCCACAGTACCGGCCACACCGTCGACTGCATGCCGATGGCGAGTCCACTGATGATATTGGTAGCAGTTCCCTGCTCAGAATCTGCCGCAATCTTCTGTGCATGGGGTGCCTGCTCGGAAGTGTAGTGCTCGGTAATCTTGCCGATGATGATCCCGAGGACCAGTCCACCGACGAGACAGAAGTAGATATTCCACTTGTCGTAGGTGGTGCCACCATCCACGAACTCACCTGCGGGCATGCCGCTGAAGACCAGATAAGCCAATCCGGCGAAAATGCCACTGGCGAGAAGCAATCCATTGAAAAGAGCAGAGTGGATCTTGCTTTCATCGGTGGTTTTGACAACCGCCGTACCCACGAGGGACGCAAGAGTACCGAGGGCACACAGGACCATCGGCAGGACGATCCACTGGGTTGCAGCTTCACTGGCTGTGCCATAAGCGGCCAGAGCAAGAGCCATGCAGGCGATCATCGATCCAACGTAGGACTCAAAAAGGTCAGCGCCCATACCGGCCACGTCACCCACGTTGTCACCGACGTTATCAGCGATGGTCGCAGGGTTCCGCGGGTCATCCTCGGGGATTCCTGCCTCCACCTTTCCGACCAGGTCGGCTCCGACATCCGCAGCCTTGGTGAAGATTCCCCCACCCACACGGGCAAACAGGGCGATGCTGGAGGCGCCAAAGGAGAAGCCGAAGAGCGGCGCGATAAAGTCGGCGCCGGCAATCTGGCCCTTCCAGTAGGTGAAGAGAATCGTGACTCCCAACAATCCAAGGCCAACCACGGTCAAACCCATGACGGCTCCGGAACGGAAGGCAACGGTCAAAGCACCGGCGAGGCCACTCTTGGCAGCCTCTGTTGTTCTGACCGCACTCAGGGTGGCAGTCTTCATACCGATCCAACCGGCAATACCACTCGCAATCGCTCCGACCACGTAGGAGATGGCGGTCTCCTTGTTGACACCAACCGCCAAAGCGATCGCAACCAACAATGCAAATCCGGAGAGGATCTTGTACTCGGTGCGCAGGAATGCCATGGCACCCTCCTGCACCGCCCCCGCCAGTTCTTTCATGCGGTCGGTTCCCGCAGACTGACCCTTGATCCAGCCGTTCAGGTAAAAGGCGTACAACAAGGCCAGAATGGAAAGGCCTGCACCCAGATAGGCCCCTTGTTCTGTAAAGAGGTATGCGTTCAATGCATCCATCGTTTTCCTCCATCTTTCTGATCGGAAAGGTGGACCGCAGGCGATATGCGGCCACATAGCAGGCCTCAAGGCCCACTTTCCGGAAAGAAGGCTTCTACCAGAATCCGACTGCCACGGCAACCGAACCGGAATCGCAATCTGGCACCTAAAGCCCTGAAAGGAAGAGACTTACACCAAAATCAGAGTTTTCACTTCAACTCGATATATTGGCCATTGTTCTGCTGAGCGAGGTTTTTCATGAAGGAACGCAGTTTTTTGCCTGCCTGGGCAAAGCCCACCGTATTCAGGCGAACACGCTTGAAACGATTCGCCTCCCGAACCCATTGAAGGATCGGCCCCGTGTCCAGAAGGGTGTTGTCCCTGCGGGGAGCTCCGTCGGAAAGCAGGAAGATGGCGCGCAAATTACCGGCACTGAAAGCCTGACGCAGGGCATGATCGGTCCAGGTTTCACCTTGTGCTTCAAAGTTGCGCACGTAGGTGATCGCTTCCCGCTTGTTTCGCCCTGTCGCTTTCTTCAGTCCCTGCGACATCATTTTAATTTCATGATTGAACGTAATGATGTTGAACATGACATCATCGGGGAGTTTTTCGATGGTACGAATCAGTTCGTTCTGGACACGTTTGAGTCTCTGGCGGGCGGGATTCGGGGCCATATCTTTTGGCTTGTCGGTATCGGGAGCCCCCACTCCGGTTCCGCCGGGCCGCTTGTCCCCCGGTTCTTCCGGCAATGCGTCGATCTTCTCCATGCTTCCGGAGACGTCGAGAAGAAAGATGACATTCTTTGCCACCACTTCCATTCCGAAGAATGCAGGAGGATCTCTCCTAACTGACGTCATCCCCTTCTTTGCGCTCCCCTTTGCGGGTTTTTTGTAATTATCTTTGCGGGGAGCCCAAAAATTACGCCAGTCATCCGCGTTGCTAAAATCCTCCCCGGTAATCTTCAGCAGGCACTTGCGGATTTCATAAGCCAAAAGAGAATCCGCATTACGCGCTTTTTCGAGACGGGCCAAAGCCTCGATCAGGTGATCGACCGAGGCGAGGTTTTCCTTCTTTGCCAGAGCCTCTACGGAGGTCAACGCCACCGTTGGATCCCTGTCGTAGAGATTGGTCAGAACAGCCTTGTTCGCTTCCAATTCTTTTCGACTCGCCAGAACTAGAGTCAAAATGACCCGAACCGGAGCACGACGATCTTCGGTAGCCAATTCGCAGACACGCTCGAAAGCGTCGCCCGCCGGTAGACCGACCAACTTGGACCCGATGTACCGCTCTATTCCGTAGTGATCCCCGCCCAATCCAACACTGACCAAAGCATCGATCGCCTTGGGAGTCCCGATTTTGATCAACCGATCGACCGCGACGGAGGCGGGATCGAACTTGTCACC
>CAJXMG010000050.1 GCA_913056395.1 uncultured bacterium
AAGAGCGGGCCCACCAACAGAAAGCGGGGGTCTTTCATGAAAGAAGGGCGGTTGCCTTCGATTCCATGTCCGATGAATTGAAGAATCCAGCCCCCGATGAAAAGTCCCAGGCCCCATTGCCAATTGAAGAAAACCACCACCAGTGATGCGACGATGGCCGGAATCCCGATGATATGAGTGGCATGGTTGAGGGGGTGTTTGTGATCCGCTTGGTAGCGATCGATCCAGCGCTGAACTGCTCCGGAGTCTGCGGATGGGATCTCAGCTGAATCTTGATCAGGTGTGTCGGGGTGCATGATTCCTCCGGGATTATTCTCCATCGAATTCGGCGCCGGTTCCATTGCCACTTTTGACGGGAAATCAGTGGAGACTCTGGAAAGTGTGATTCAGGGAGCCTTGCCTCCGCTCCCGCGGCAGTCGATGCTGTTCTGGGCCGCTGATCTGAATCTCCGCGTCTGGAATGAGATTCAGAAGCATGGCTTCAGGGAGGAATCTTGACCACAGAGTATTTTGCAGGACTCGATCTGGGTGGGACTCAAATCAAGGTCGGTCTTTGTACCCCTGAAGGGGATGAAATCTGGTCTGATCGTTTCCCCAGCAATGCGGCGATGGGACAGGAAGCAATTCTCAAGGCCCTCGAGGAAGCCGGAACGATTGCTCTCGAAGAGGCTCGCAATAACGGTGGAGAAGTCAGTGCTCTCGGTTTGGGGACACCCGGTGTTGTCGATCCGGACAAGGGCACCATCCGCTTTCCCGTCGCCAATCTCGGAGGTTGGCATGGCACCGATATCGTCGGCTTTTTCCGTGAAAAATTCGGCGTTCCGTCTGTGGTGGAGAACGATGCCAATGCTGCTGCATGGGGAGAATATCATTCTGGAGCAGGCATAGGGGCGCGCAATCTTCTCGCTGCCACGGTCGGCACCGGCATCGGTGGCGGAGCTGTGATCGAAGGCGAGCTGCTCAAGGGGGCTGTGGGTGGTGCGATGGAGTTGGGGCATATCACCTGGGAGCCGGATGGCCGCGCCTGTAACTGCGGTTTGATCGGTTGCATGGAGGCCTACTCTGGTGGTTGGGGAATGGCGAAGGAGTGGGGGCGAAGACTCGGCAACGCTGAGGCTCCCGGTGTTTCTGATCTGGTTCAGGCCGGTTTGGCAGGGGACCCCCTGGCCAACGAAGTCCTGGATGAAGGAGCACGAATTCTCGGAGCAGGAATGATGAGTGCAGTTCACCTTCTCAATCCCGATGTCATCGTGATTGGTGGCGGAATCATCGATGCCCGCCCGCGACATCTGGAATTGATTGAGGAGTCTCTGAGAAGTCATTTGTTGCCCAAAGCTCTGGCAGATCTGACCGTCGTCAAGGCGAAGCAGGGGAATCGGGCGGGCTGGATCGGTGCCGCACTGAGGGCCGCTCATTTGATACAGACTGACGATTTGAAGAAGAGTGGTGGAGGAAATT
The DNA here is from genome assembly GCA_913056395.1 of uncultured bacterium. GTDB lineage: Bacteria > Planctomycetota > UBA8108 > UBA1146 > UBA1146 > UBA12191. Next base: position 1,459 of record CAJXMG010000050.1, read on the forward strand.
CGTGAGCAATCCGGAAGAATCTGAAACGACAGTGGTCCTCAGGAATGGTGAGTTGGTGCTCCCGGACCGGATCGTCCACGGTGATTTGCTGCTCGAAGGGGCGGTGATCCGAAAGTTGGCACCCGCCGGTACCGCAACCGGCGATGAGATTTGGGATTTGGGTGGAAGAAAAGTGACACCCGGATGGGTGGACCCCCATATCCATGGTTTCGGCGGAGTCGACTTCAACGCCGCTGATCCAGAAACACTTGCTGACAGTGTCGAAAAACTCGCCGCTCTGGGAGTGACCACCGTTTATCCCACCATCGTTCCGGGTCCTGAAGATGAGATGAAAGAAACCCTGTCAACGGTGGCCAGAGCAGCGGAGCTCAGCCCCTCCATCCTCGGGATTCATCTCGAGGGCCCCTTCCTTTCACCCGGTAGACGGGGCGCTTTGCCTGAGTCGGGAGTTCTGGAGTGGGATGACGAATTGATGAATCGTCTTCTGGAAGCAGCAGGTGGCCGGCTCAGGTTGATGACCTTCGCTCCTGAAAGAGTCCCACTTTCCTCCCAGAAGAAATTCTCGATGGTCGGAGTCAAGGGTTCCATTGGGCATACCTGTGCTTCAGCGGCTGAAACCAGTGCGGCGATCGATGCCGGTGCCCGTCGCTGCACTCATCTTTGCAATGCCATGCCGCCCCTTCACCACCGTGATCCCGGACCTGTAGGAGCGATCCTTCTCGATGACCGGGTTCGCTGTGAAGTGATTCTCGATGGTCACCACTTGTCTGACGATCTGGTGCGCCTGGCCCTGAAAATGAAAGGGCCGAATGGACTGATTGCGGTCAGTGATGCGATGCCGCTTGCGGGCATGGGGGTTTCCTCCGGGGTCTTCTGTGGTCAGGAAGTCTGTTCCGACGGAGAGCGGGCCACCCTTTCTGACGGCACATTGGCCGGTAGCGTCACATTGCTTCCAGAGGCATTATCGAGAACGGCTCAAGCACTCGGTTGGGATCAGGTCAGCCTGCAGAATATGGGTTCCCTGAATGCTGCAGAGGATTTGGGCTTGCCACGCAGGGGAAGCCTGCGATCTGATTATCGGGCGGATCTGGTGATCCATGGAGAATCGGGAATTGAGGCGGTGATGCGCGGTGGCTTGTCGGTGGAAGACGCAGAAGGACCCCGACTGCCAGCATCGATTGAACAGGTTCGATAAGAGTGGAGAAGAGGCACGATGACTCCCCATGAAATTCAGGAACTACTGGGGCGAATTGCACCCCGGGGAACCTGGTGTTCACTTCGCTGGGTAGAGACCCACAGTGAGAATCTCACCGTCCGCGATGGGATGCTGTTGCCTCCTTCGTCGACCTCAGACAGAGGAGCGATGATTACCGTGGTCACCGGGGAAGGGCAGGGTATTGCTGCCACCAGTGATTTGTCGGTCGGTGGACTCTATCAGGCCGCACGGGTGGCACTCGATTGGGCCCAGGCGGTCTCCGATCGAGGTGTCGTCGATTTCTCAAAAGCTCCGAGACCGATGAAGTCGGGAAACTGGAATCACCCGGTAACCCACTCCTGGGATGAAGCCTCGCCCGCCGATCTGGTCGATCGATTGAAATCGATTTGCCAATCGATGGGGGGAGATGAACGTATCGTTCAGAGGGTGGTCAGCCTCGCCCGGTCGAAAACGGAAACGACTCTCGTCACGACGGACGGTGTCACGATTCAGCAATCCCATGATCGGCTGATTCCATGGATGCAGGCTCTTGCATCCGATGGTTCGGATGTCCAATCGAAAAGCAATGGTGGTCGCAGCGATGCCCAACTGGGTGGGTTGGAGATTCTCGATCAAATCGGTTTCGACCAAATGGGTTCTTCCCTGCGGGAAGATGCCATCGAAACCCTGTTGGCTCCCGTCTGTCCCAATGGGGTGATGGATGCGGTCATCGGACCGGCGCAGATGGTTTTGCAGGTGCATGAATCCATCGGCCATGCTCTGGAGCTGGATCGTATCCTCGGGGATGAGAGAAACTATGCAGGCACCAGTTTCGTCAAGGATTCAGATTTGGGGTCACTCCGCTGGGGACCCGAGATCCTAGATGTGGTGATCGATCCCGGAGTTGAGGGAGAAGTTTGCAGTACCGGTTTTGACGACGAGGGACTCGAGGCTGAAAAGGTCAGCCTGATTGACAAAGGATTGCTCGTCAGGGGAATCGGCGGATCACTGAGTGCACAAAGAATGGAAAACCCTGAAGCTGCAATGGCCGTAACCCGCGCTTGTTCATGGAACCGACCTCCCATCGACCGCATGGCCAATCTGAATGTGGAACCGGGGGAGACTCCGATGACTGATCTGATCGGTGGAATCGAAAAGGGAATCTGGCTCGACGTCAATTCCTCATGGTCCATCGATGACCGGCGCTGGAAATTCCAGTTTGGAGTCGAAGATGCTCGCTTGATTGAAAATGGCGAGCTGACCACACGGGTCAAGGATGCGGGTTATCGAAGTACGACCATCCCGTTCTGGAATTCTCTGGACGCAGTCGGAGATCGGGAGACGTGGCAAGTCCGCGGCACTCCCAACTGCGGCAAGGGTGAACCGAATCAGATGGTCTTCGTCGGTCACGCCATGCCTGCTTGCCGATTCAGGGGACTCGAAGTCTTCGGAAGGGAGGGGTAATGCAATCCTGGTTCTATGATCTTGCCGATTACTCGGAAACATTGCTGACCGCAGGTGAGGAGATCACCCTTTCTCTGGCTGCTGAGAAGACCGGTTTCTCCCGGATTTCTGCAGGAAAAGTTCGTCAGGCCGGTTCCATCGAACAGCGAATGGTCGAGGTGGCGCTTCGCTCCAGTGGGCGAGAGTCACGGATGAATCTGATGTTGTCAGGGAACATGGAGAGTGATCGGGCCCCCATCAGGCAGGCCATCGATCGACTTTCCGCAACCTTGAAAACGATACCGGAAGACCCTCACCTTCCTCCACTTCCTGATTCGGGAAGTGGAGAGGTTCGCTCCGAGGGAAGATTGCCACGGAAATCGGAGTTGATCGAATCTTTGGCGGGTGAAATCTCCGGTGCAGAGTCCTGCGGAATCGCCATGACCGGAATGATCTTCAGGGGTGTGGCCACTTCCAATGCAGTCAGGCGTTGGTACGAGTCGCCATTGACCGTGATTGATGGATCGATGCATTTATGCGAATCACCGGGAGCATCCAAGTGGGGTTGGGCTGGAGTTGACTGGCACGGGGATGAAGTCATGACTCGCAGGGATCGTGCACAGCAATCTCTCGAGCTTCTCTCGCGCCCACTCGATACACCCGAAGCCGGTGAATACCGTGCTTGGCTGGAGCCTGCTGCTTTGCGTGACCTGTTCGGACCTCTCCTCTGGAATGGAGCCTTTTCTGCCCGGGCCATCGAAAAGGGCTCGAGCCCCTTTGCTCCGCTCTTCTCAGGAAATGCCCTCGATCCGAGGGTGCACATTTCGGAGAGGCCCCTTGCGGTAGGTGCTCCTGACTTTGGCGCGCACGGTTTCATCTTGCCTCAGGAGATTCCCCTGATCGCTTCCGGAAAAGGTGTGGAGCGACTGACCAGTCCCAGAACCGCCATGGAGTTCCAACTTGATACCAATGGTGCCAGTGGTGCTGAAACTCCATCAGCCCTGGCGATTCAGGGAGGGGAGATGGATCCCGCTACCGCATGCGAGCGAGTGGGAAATGGTCTTTGGCTCTCCCATGTTCACTACTGCAACATGGCAGCGAGAGATGGTGCGAGGGTCACTGGAGTGACGCGCTGGATCGCTTTGCGAGTTCGCGATGGAAAACCGGTGGCACCTGTGGGAACTGTCCGCATCGATGACTCTGTTATCCGTCTGTTGGGTGAAGGATTGCTGGAACTCGGATCAGAGGTCGAGACGATTCCTGACAATCACACCTATGGCAGTCGCCATCCCAGAGGAGCGGCCCTGCCCGGGATTCTCGTTGAAGGACTCAGGGTCGTCGCCTGACTTTCATTCCGGAGGCGGAATCAGATCCGGAACGAATCGTTGATTCCCTGAAGTACTCCTGCAGCGGGTCTCAGGTCTCCCTGTTCCTGACGAACCAGTGGTTCTCTGGAGAGACCGCTGACCTCGGCCAGTGAAGGTTGCTCAGTGTCCACATGGATCAGTCCGGTGAGAATCTCACCCCGATCCCTGGTCTCCATAAGCATGCTTCTTGCAGAACTGATTTCTGCCGGATTGTGATCTTTTTCCAGTTTTCTCAAAACGAGTTTGGATCCGTCATGGAGGGTGACCTCCTGAAGTTCGCCATCCTCGTATTCGATGTCGATCTGCTCCTTGGGGGCGATGAAGAATGGGTCGTGGTAGGTGACACCATGCTCTTTTTGATGGGTGTATGACTTGGTCGACCCTTCGTGGTTGTTGAAGGTCACGCAGGGCGAGATGACATCGATAAATGCCAGTCCATCAAATGAGAACGCGGCTTTCAGAATCGGTACCAGTTGCTTTTTGTCGCCACTGAATGAACGGGCGACAAAGGGCGCACCCAACTCAAGGGCCAAACCGCAGAGATCGATGGAATCCTCTCGCGGAAACTTGCCGCGTTTGGACGGGCTGCGGCGATCTGCTGTGGCAGAGAACTGTCCCTTGGTCAGACCATAGACACCATTGTTCTCGACGATGTAAACCATTTTTGGGTTACGGCGGATCATGTGAACAAACTGTCCCATGCCGATACTTGCAGAGTCGCCATCACCACTGACGCCGATGGGGTTCATATCGAGATTGGCGAGGTGAGCTCCGGTGGCAAAACTGGGCATCCGGCCATGAGTTGAATTCAAGCCCATCGATTGTCCCAGGAAGTAGGCAGGAGTTTTGGAACTGCAGCCGATTCCACTCATTTTGATGACGCTCCGGCCATCCACACCCAGGTCGTAGCAGGCCTGAATGATCGCTTCCGAGATGCGGTCGTGACCGCAGCCCTTGCACATCGTTGAGGCGCCGGCTTTGTAGTCCGCCTTGGACAATCCCAGTTGATTGACTGCGGGTGCTTTTTCCTCGCTCATCGTGCCTCCACTTCAGAAGCACTCTGCAGTGCTTCCCGAACAAAGTTGGCTGAGAGGGGGAGCCCTCCGTAATAGGTCTTGGAAACGATGCGTCCCGCGAGTTGCGGGTACTCCATCGCCAAAAGCTGGGCCATTTGTCCCTGTTGATTCTGTTCGATCACCATGACGGTCTCATGATTTTCGAGGAATTCTCCGACCTGTTGATGGAAGGGGAAACTACGGACGCGGAGATAGTCAGGAGTCGTCTCCATGTCCGCAAGTGCTTCTTCCACGGCCCAGTCTGTCGTTCCAAATGCGATCAATCCCATGTCTCCATGGCCCGGTTTGAAAATCGGTTCGGGAAGGTCGACCACCATTCCAGAGATCTTCCGGGCGATGCGGTCGAGATTACGGGAGTAGACTTCGGGGGATTCACTGTAGTTGGCGTCCTCGTCATGACCGGATCCACGGGTGAGGTGGGCGGCGTCGGGGTGAAGAGTTACACCCGGAATGGTGCGATAGGGAATACCGTCCCCATCGACATCCCGGTAGCGACCCCACTTTTCAAGCCTGGCAATCACCTCGTCGGAAGCGATTTTTCCACGGTCAAAATCTGCGGAGGGCTCTTCGAGGGGATCACAGATCCAGTTGTTCATGCCCAAATCGAGATCGGACATGAAGACGACCGGAGTCTGGTATTTTTCTGCGAGGTCATATGCCTGGCAGGACATGCTGAATGCTTCCCCCGGATTTGCCGGCAACAACATCGGGAAGCGGGTATCGCCGTGGGAATGGAAAGCCACCTGCAGCATGTCACTCTGCTGTGTTCGGGTGGGCAGTCCGGTGGATGGTCCCACGCGCTGGACGTCGTAAATGACGGTGGGTATTTCAGTGAAGTAACCCAAACCGAGGTTCTCAGCCATCAGTGAAATTCCGGGACCACTGGTTGAGGTCATCGATCGTGCACCGGCCCAACCGGCACCCAATGCCATACCCACCGCGGCCAGCTCGTCTTCTGCCTGAACGACAACAAAACGATTGGCCCCCTCGGAATCCTTCTCCCGAATTTTCTCGATGTGTTTCTCCAGGTTTTCAGCCAGTGATGAAGCTGGAGTAATCGGATACCAGGCGACAACGGAGACCCCACCCCAGATTGCTCCGAGTGCTGCCGCTTCATTACCGTCGACGAGGATTTTGTTCCCCACCTGATCCGCAGATTCGGTGGTGTAGGGGTCCTGTTTGGTGAAGTTATCGCTGGCGTACTCATGGCCGATCATCGCTGCACTCTCATTGAGATCGACCACTTCAGTTTTTCCGGGGAAGACCGTCTCCAGTGCTTCACGGACAGCCTTGATGGGAATGTCCAGCAACCAGGCAACGACACCCACATAAATCAGGTTTTTCAATCTTGGGCGAAGTTTGGCATTGTCGATTCCCCTGGCGAGCTTGTCGAAAGGAACCGGATAGCGAACAAACCCCTCGAAGGCACTTTCTGCGGTTTTCCAATCGCTGTTGTCGATGACCACTGTGCCCGGTGCACTCTCCCGCAGATCCTTGCCGATGGTGGCCTGATTGAGGGGGAGCAGGATTTGCCATGATTCGGCCATCGTCTGCCAGCCACCTGGGCTGACCCGGATCTGATACCAGGTGGGCAACCCTGCGATATTCGATGGGAACAGGTTCTTGGCATTGGCAGCGAGTCCCATACGCAACAACGCACGATGGATCACGATATTGGAAGTCTGGCTTCCCGTACCATTCGGGGTTGCGATACGAACTGAAAAGTCGTTCACCACAGGGTTCATCGAGGTCTCCCAACGACATGCTTCTGGCAGATTTCACGGGAAGCCACCGGGGGATTCCCGTCACGGGGTAAAGGATCAGCCCCTGCACGCCCCGAATCAACCCTTCCGCCCCTGCTTTGGATCAGAACACTGGCCGATGGAGTCCTGCTGTGAGAAGTTGAAGTCCAGCAGCGACAGAGAGCACCAATGAAAGTGGGATGATTCTTGGAGTTGGGTCTGATTTTGACGGATCTGGGAGGGGTGATTTCCGGGGGGGCTGACCCCGGGTTGTTGAAGATATCGACTTGGGCCCTGATTTTTGGCGTCGGAATCGTCGCAGGCTACATCAACACCATCGTCGGTGGGGGAACCCTTTTGGTAGTTCCTCTGTTGATCGAGGTTGTGGGAATCGATCCTCACATCGCCAATGGCACCAACCGATTGTGTGTCGCTTTTCAGGCTGCGGTGGCTCTTTGGGTGTTGTCCAGAAAATCACTCACTTCTGAAACCGGGGAAGAGGCAGGGTTTCTCAGAACGATCCCGGCGTCTGTTGCAATTCCAGTGGGTCTTGCCGCCTTTCCGGGTGCCTGGTTTGCAAGCATTTTGCCGACGGATGAGTTGCGTCAGGCTCTGGGTTTGCTGGTCCTGATCGCGGTCAGTTTCTTCATGTTTTCAGGGTCGTTAAAAAAGGAACCACCAGAAGAATCGGACAGCTCACAGAAAACCAATTTTTTGACGCCGGGGTTATTGATGTCCTCATTGGCTTGCGGGGTATACGGCGGATTTATTGGTGCGGGAATCGGCGCATTTATCATCCTCATGTTCACCACTTCAGGGGTAGGAATTGAGAAGGCTGTTCGCTGGAAAGTCTTCCTGGTGTGGTTGCTCTCAACTGTCTCGGGATTTTATTACCTCTTTGTCGGGTATTTTTTGCCGGCCTTGGCGATTCCCCTGTTGTTGGCTTACGCCATCGGTGGATCGTTGGGAGGATATTCCATCGTCAAGGGCAGCGAAAAATGGCTTAAGACAGCGGTAGGAATCGTCAGTGCCTCCCTTGCTCTCCTGATGTTGTTCGGCAATCCGATCATTTGATAGACATTTACCAGCATTGAGCCCTGATTGGCCCATTGTGGACGCATGGATCAGGAGTACTATAGAGAGTTGAGCCAGTTGCGTTATGAGCAACAAGGCAGTTGCTCTGAAACTGTTCTAAACTGGTAGCAAGCGTATGATTGAGACCCGACCCCCAACTTCTGGAGGCCAAGGATGGCTCGAATTCTTTCCTTCCTCATTTTGATCAATTTTCTGTGCCTGTCTCAGGGCGCCTCACTGGCAGCCAGAGATTTCCTGCGTGGAGATATCAATGAAGATGGATCGGTCAACATCGCCGACGGTGTCAACATGCTCGACTACATGTTTATCAGCGGATTCACCTACTGTGTGGATGCCCATGACATCGACGATGACGGCCAAGTCAATGTGACGGATGCGATCAATCTTTTTGGCTACCTGTTTACCGGGGGTGGAGCACCCGCCGCTCCTTTCACCGTCTGTGGGCCCGATCCCACTGCTGATGATCTGGGTTGCGATAGTTATGCCACCTGCAACGTGGGGGATGCCATTCCAGGATTGGACCCTGCGACCTTCGAGTCGTTTGTTCGCGGCCGCGAACTGACGGCGAAGCAGTTTTCACCCGAAGAAGGGTTGGGTCCCTTCTACAATGCGGTCAGTTGCTCTTCCTGCCACAGCACTCCAGCCACGGGTGGGTCCGCTCCTCTCTACCGCAACTTTTTCTTTGCTGCGGTCGGCCAAATGGGGAGCCAGTCTCCGATCTGGGACCCGCCTGGAGTTCCGAGCATCGTGATGCCCAGTTACACCTACCCATTTGGTCCGCGTCCGGCATTCCCCGACCCTTCACAGGTGGGCAATCAGCCGGTGACCATCGCCCAGCGAAATGCTCCACCAGGTTTTGGTGTCGGACTTTTTGAGCAGGTTTCCAATCAGGAGATCGCATCCCGTGCAGATCCCGCGGACAGTGACGGCGACGGCATCAGTGGCCGTTTCAACACCGATGGTCAGGGAAACATGGGCCGCTTTGGTTACAAGGCTCAGGCCAACTTCCTGGAAGCGTTCTTGCGCGGAGCCATTAACAACCAAATGGGGATCACCACAGATCCTTTCTACGGTTCTTCAGGCATCGTCAGCACAGGCTTCATGCAAGTTGGAGCCTCTTTCGACAATCCCACGACCGACAACGACCCTGTCCCGGATCCCGAAATCTCTGTGGTGGATTTTGGTGATATTGTCATCTTTTCGCAGTTCGTCGCTCCTCCTCCGACCGGAGAGATGGGATCGGAGGAACTGTTGGGAGAACAGATCTTCTCTGACCTTGGCTGTGTGAAGTGTCACGTTCCAGAGATTCAGTCGAACTATGGTCCCCTGTCCGCCTATTCGGATCTGTTGCTTC
>CAJXMG010000051.1 GCA_913056395.1 uncultured bacterium
TTCTCCTCTTTCCAGAGATCAAGACGATTGGACTCCTCTTCTGTTTCATTGTTTACCTCCAGGAAAGCGATCAACTTCTTGAGAATGCGATCACAGGACATTTCGAAGGCCGCCACTGAACTTTCAAATCTCTTCAGAAAGTTCGTGCGAATCAGCCCAACGACCGCTTTTTGGCGATTTTCCGTGAAGACATCAATCTCGTCGTCATCGCCAATGTAGTAGGCGAGTGGATAATAGATGGGAAGGTGGAATAGAGGATGCCTGCGATCAAAAGCCTGCTCCAGGCGATCCAGTAAGGCACCATAAGTTGAATAGATGTGGTAATTCGCCACTTGAGGTGAAGTTCTCTCTGGAAAAACTGCGGCCCCCCTGCCGCTACTCTCCTGGCTTTCTCGGGCATAGGTACGGCTTCTTTGCACGACCAGCGCGTGAAAGATATCGTCCTGTGACAATATCTCCTGTGCTTCTTGCAGTGAGGACTCTGTTAAAACTTCATCTTCTCCCAAAGTCCTTCTGAGGGCTTTTTCCATCGAGTTGAAGTGAGACCTCAGATTCTGGATTCCCAGACTGGATCCGAAGTAATCTTCCTGCTGACGTGAAAACAGTTCGATCATATGGCGGAAGTCTGTCAGTCCGTTGTTGATGGGTGTGGCCGTCAGCATGAAGAGTTGCTTGGGTCGCTTCGCCGGGTCCAGCAAGTCGAACAGACGGTAGTAGCGTGAAGGATCCTTGCCCTCTGACGGGTTGCCGCGGCTTCCTGTATTTCTGAAATTATGCGCCTCGTCGATAATCACCGCATCGGATCGCTCCGCCATTCGTTCAAAGCGTTCCTGATAACCACCTTTTCGGGTCAAATCGGTATGGTTGAAGATTTTCAAATTACTGAAATCTCCTGAGATGTGAGAGAGCAACTCTTTAACCTTCGGAACCCAAACACCTTCTCTGGCCGCTTTGGGTGCCAGCAAGATGACATTCTTTCGCTCCCGCACGACCAGTCGTTCGATCAGCATCAGGCCAACATACGTCTTGCCGAGTCCGACCCCATCGCAGAGGAATGCGCCCCGGTGCTGGGTCGCAATTTTCATCAGCGAGTGATAAGCCTCTTTTTGGTAATCGTCAAGCAGCGGAAATATCTGCGATTCCCCATCATCCCACTCCAGTGCTGTTGGTTCATGTCCTCTGAAAAACTCATGCAGCGCTCGACTGTATACATCAAAGGGGGTCCATTTTTCGATATGCCTCTGGATGATGCCGAGAATTTCATCCGAAGCCTCTTCAGAATCTTCCCAATGATCTTCAAACCACTCCTGAAGTTGAGCCACCTCCGGAGGACTGTGAACCCGAATATTCAGTTCAATATTCTGTGACAGGCCCGGGTGTGTGAAATTGCTAGAACCGACCAGAGCCTGAGCTCCGACGACTTCCAGCTTGGCGTGGGTGATGAAAGTCTTGGCGTGAAACTTTTTGCGGTTGTAGATCCGAATTTCGATCTGACCACTCTTGATCGCTTCGACGATGGCTTCAACTCCATTCAAAAATGGATTGCTGCCTTCTTTTTCTGATTCGAGGCTCTGGTCCAAGGCCTGACAGGCCTTTTCCCGGATCGCCTGGGATATCGCTTTTTTGGTTCTGAGGGTGGTTTCATCGCCCATCAGAATGCGGATCTTCTCCAACTTTTGCCAACGACCATCCAGGGCCAGCAATGCTCCGATTTCAAAATACCCGGTAGCAATATCAAAGCTCTTGGCTATTTCTGTCCACTGCTCCAGATACTGAAGAGCAGACCAGCCTTCGACACTGTTGTCGACGATCAGTAATTCTCCGGGCGCACTCATGGCGGGCGACACCTTTCTTTCGATTCGCAATATTTTGACTATTTATTATGCTTGATTCATACAGATAAAAAAGCCTCTAAAACCAACTCATGTTCAGGTTTATCACCCTCAATCGAACAGGGATCCTTGTTCATAGGGAGGTGTGCCTGAAGCGCCGAAGCCATCTGGAGATAGATTCTTCTTTTTAGGCTTTCTTGCCCCTGCTTTAGGTACAAAGTTGACGATGATTTTCTCGGTCCCTGCGGACGATGACTGACTTTCGACCACCCTTGTCTCTGCCTTGGGGTCTGGCTTAGATTTGTATGGTTCCGCAATTTTGTAGTTGTACATGAACTGGTCTTCGGGCTTCTGGTCGTCGATGTATTTTTCGACGGGGAAGCCGTACTGGTATTCGAAGGCGAGCTCTTCGGCGGTGGTCAGGTAACTGATCCAACGCTTCTCTGTCTCGCTGTAGACTCCCCAGACCGCGATGACATCCCTGCCCCTGTAGTTGATGAGAGAGATGGTGCGTTTGTCCTGCATGAGGTTCATTTTTTGAAGAACATCCCAGGTCATCACCTCATGGTCGAAGGGATCCACCACCCCGCCGAGCATCAAACCAGCCCGGTGACTCAGCAAAAGGCGGATCCATTCGATCTCGTCCTGTTCCACGGTGGCGATGACGCGCAACGACACCCACGCAATTTCATCCGCTCCGAAGCGAATCTCTGCAAAAGGCCCCTCCTTCGCCTCTCGCAGAGAGGACTCTGAAATACGGTTTCTGTGCATGAAAAAGATGCAGCGGAACTCGGGAATTTGAGTGCGCAGGAATCGACCTGCGGCGTCGACAAAGAAGGGTGGGTAAAATTCGCCCTCACTGTTCTTTTCCGGGAAAACAGGCTGTGTGGACATGATTCGTGACCTTCCATCCATGCATCAAGAAGGTCGGGGATGCCTCAGCAATCACGGAGTGACAGCACATGAACTCCCTGCAGAGTGCATGCTGAAAAAACCGAAAACTGCCCGAGAGAGATCTTCCCCTGGGAGTTGTGTTTCAAAGCGAAAGGCTTTGCACATCGGCCCCTGCACCTGCAGCGGCCTCGGCACCTTGGTTTCTCCCTCACCAGGTTGCCTGATCCAACAAGGATCATCTTGATGCAACGGCAAGAGTAGAAACTTCATCAGCAGAGGTCAAGTACCGGAAGACGCCAACTTTACTTTTCCGGATAAACTTCTATAAACCGTGTGGGTAGAGTTTCATACTTTGACGCAGGAGAGATGCAGGGGTCTTTAATCTTTCGACAGAGTTGTGAGTCGAGGGAAAATTTCTGAAGGGACCGTGCTGATGAAATCTGGAGTTTTCTGGCTGGTCGTCGTCATTCTCTTGCTGCTCTGGTTTTCATTTCTGAAGCCTGGTGCCATCGATTCACCCGATTCTGAACAGCGTCAGTTGAAGCCGACCCCGCCTTCAGTGGAGACGATCGATTCTTCACACAGGGATCCGCAGGATTCTGAAGAAACAACGACTCAGGAAGCCCACCAAGATTCCAGCCAGGACGTCGAAGCGTATGTTGCCGGTCGGGTTTTTGATGATGAAGGCCAACCTGCCTTCGGAGCCCGGGTTCGCTACATTCAGGCGGAATCAACCGTTGTTCAGATCTGTGAAAAAGACGGTTCCTTCGCAATCCCCACAAAAGCGGGTCAGGTACTGACACTAACCTTTGATTGTGATGAAGAATTGAGGTGGGAGCAGGGCCTGCCGCCGTTAATCGGACAACAGGTTTCCGGATTGCGTGCGGTTTCTTCCTCCGATCCCACCCATGAAATCTATCTGGTCAGGGGCTCCAGAATCGATGGTCTCGTTGTCGATCCGGATGGAAATCCTGTGGGCGGTGCCGTCATTCAATCCGCCAAGGCCAAAACCCAGGTTCAGGGGGGGCTCGTTTTCATCATCAGTGCGCCACCCGAGGAGGAGGCAGAGGTCTGGCCCATCGCCATCAGTCGGCCCGATGGAACCTTCATCCTTTCAGGAATGCCCAAACCGGATTTTCGAATCTGGGCCGAATCGGATCAACACTGCCGCTCCCAAGCGATCAACCTGCAATCGGGCAGTCGTGAAGTGGTGCTTGAATTGCGTCCATTGTGTGAGCTGCGCGGGGCCATCGTGGATTCCATCCGCCGTCCGGTTTCCGCCGCTGTTTCTTTGTGGGTGGTTTCCGAGCCTTCATCCTGGACACCCATCGATCAGACCGAGTCTTCGTCATCTTCCGGTGAGTTTGTTCTCACCTCAACACAGCCCGGAACCCACCGGGTCTGGGTAGACGATTCGCGATACGCACCCTCGCTGATCGAGGTTCGTTTGCAACCGGGTGAAAATGACCGCGTCGAAGTGGTCCTCGAACCGGCATCAGAGTGGGTAGGGCGAGCACTCTCGTCTCAGGGTGAGCCGGTGGTCGGCGCACGCTGGAAAGCGGCTGAACAGTCGCGCAATACACCCCAGTTGCAATTGAGACCTGCGCTGACCGATGCAGAGGGTCTCTTTTCCTTGCGACTGCCCCCCCTTGAAACGGGGCGAGCAAAAATCTTTCATCTGGTCCACCCGGACCATGCAGATTATGTGCTCGATACCGAAGCGTGGGGCCCTGGCTTTCACGACCTCGGTGACATTTATCTCCAGGAAGGACTGACGCTGAGAGGCCAGGTGATCAATCCAGCTGGAATCGGTGTAGAGGGTGCCCGAGTGCGTTTGCAACCGGTCCAAACTGACAACGGCGACGACAACCAAACGCTGACCTTGACTCTCGGCGGATTCGAGGAAACGAATGCAACCATCGGCGATGTCTCTGCAGAGAAGGAGGTCACCTCCGGCGTTGATGGTTTCTTTGTCATCCCCCTTGAGGCCCCTGCCGAAGTGGAAATCGAAGCCCATTGCCTGGGGTATGCCCCATCTGAATCCCAAAGCCTGCTGATCCAGCAGACGACCCGCGGCATCCAGCTCCAATTGCAAGAACTCCGGGTTGTCGAAGGTCAGGTCGTCGATCTCGGCGGCTTCGGGGTTGGCGGCGTCAAACTGGGAGCCTCCCCCATGGCAGCGGAAGGCGCCGAGATCAATTTCGAATCCTTGTTCGGATTGAACCAGACCCGCCAGGATTCCTTGCAAACCGTCAGCAATCCCGAAGGCTTTTTCAGATTTGAAATTCCCCAGGATGACCGCTGGAAGATTCGGGTCCTGGAAGATCAGGACTGGATCGGCAAAGAGGAAATCAGCGCTCAGTCCGGAGACCGGAATATTCAGGTTCAGGTCGTGGAAGGGGGACGGATCGAGGGAACCGTGATCGACTCCATCACCCGCCAGGCCATCCCATCTTTTCGCCTGTCCCGAACCGGAATGCGATCGAGTGGTGGATTTGTTCTGGGCGGCGGAGCCCCCGGTATGGAAATCTCGGATGCGGATGGCTACTTCGAACTGACCGGTCTTCCCGAGAGAGACATCAACGTCAAGGTTTCCAGATCCGGCTATGTCCCCTGGGAAAACACTTACGCCATGGCACCGGGAGCCGTCGAGGAAATCGTGGTGGAATTGATTCCCGCAGCCACTCTGACGGGAACCATTCTCAATGCCCTGGGCGAGCCGCTGCCCGGTGCCCGGATTCTGGTGTATCGACCCGGAGAACAGCCACCCGAAAATCAGGCTGACTCAACGGGAGGAATACAGATCTCGTTCGGGGGTGCAGGGGGAAGCTTGACCTTCGGCGATTCCTCCCCCCAAACGCGACAAGACGGGGTTTATGAAATCACGGATCTGGCTCCCGGAGAATGGCTGGTCACCGTGCGACACCCGGAACACCAGGAGCGAACCTTTCCGGTTTCCGGATTGAGCCCCGGCACCACCACCGAGGCGGGCACACAAATGCTGGATCCGATTCAGGAAACCACAGACCCCTGATGAGATCCGTGGATTGAGAAACCGATAATCCGCATCACGCAGGCCAAACCGACATGCCTGATCCAACAGGGAATATCTTGATGCGTGTAGAAAACTAAATTCTCAGGTGGTGTTCGTCAATTTGAATAAAGATGCATTCTCAGCTCGCAATCATCTTCCATATCCCCACATCGCTTTATCGATCTTACGGGGTGTCCATTCATCTGTTTCAAACCGCTGGTTCAAATCGACAGCCTTGCGTTGCATGATCTCAATCAACAGCACGCCTTCTTTGACCGTCAGTCCCTCCGGATTCATTTTTTTCACGGCTTCCAGTTCTGGTAAATCAGGGACTTCCAAGAGTCGTTTGACGATGAACTGATCAACGGTTCCGTATTTCTCCGGAAAGATCAAAGACAACAAACCTGAAGCCCCTGCGGTTCCCAATCCTCGAATCTGCATGGCTGCTTTGAGACCCTTCTTCAGGTCTAGCGGGGCCTGTTCGAAAATGTCGTCTCTGAATCCGAGGAGAATTTCTTCTCCCTTCTCCTCAGCCTGTCTTTTCAAATGCTGAGTGGTCGTTGCAAGCCTATTCGCGGCAGTGTATTTCCACCGAAAATATTCGTCATGTAAAAAATTGAACCATTCCTGTGCGTTCATTTTTTGCAACCGTTCGGGATCAAGTTGATCCAGATCCCGCTCAAGCTCCATGTGTGTAGGCTTTACAAGACGCCAATAGTCATCAACAGCTTCGTGCCAAACTTCCTCTTGAGAAGATCTCCAAAACCGATCGAAAGAAGTCATTTCCATCATTACTCCGAATCAGATTTCTGGGCGACCTTTGCAGAGACGACTCCGCCGGAAACGGCACCGCCTACTGCACCACTGAGCCAGGCGGGAACTTCGTAACCGAGTACGTTGCCAATGGCAACAGTGGCAATCGATGCGAGAACTGCAGCGGTAATCACGACGATCATGAACTTCATCTTGTCACTCCTTCTCATTCGTCCCTGAAAAACTTATGTATTCACGAATGTCTGAACTTAATTTTCGAGCAACGTTGCGATGATTTGGGTCACACTGGCCCGGCCAGTATGACTGGTTCCTTCGATGACATCTCTTTCAATATTGTGTGCGAGTTGAACTTGCAGACCGTCGATCTCCGGAATGATGTCTTCGGCGGTCACGAGCAGATCGGGGTTGGATGGGCCGCCGGTGCCTTTGTCGATCTGGTCGGGGGTGTAGGCTTCGAGGAGGAAGACGCCTCCCGGTTTGAGACCTTTGACGATCCTTGGGTGCATTCTTTTTCGCTCGTCGGGCATCATGTGACAGAAGATGGAGACGAT
>CAJXMG010000052.1 GCA_913056395.1 uncultured bacterium
GTCCAATCCTGACTTAGCCGCGTGGAGGTGACCCCGGTATCGAATGAGTAACTGCCTGCGGGAAGGGAAAGCCCGCCAGTCGATGCTGAGAAGGGAGCGATTGACTCTGCCTGACCGTGAGTTTGTTCCAATTTCCATTCGAGTGGGCCGCGTTTCAGCGACAGACCGGGTCGGTAATTGAATTCAGGGGCTTCCAGATCGACTTCATCAAATCTGAGGATGGAACCGGATCCATCCGTATTGGACAGATTGCCTGAATACCCGACCCGACTGAGAGCGTGACTGTGCTCGAAGGAATATTGGCCCAGTTGTTCCTGGGTGATGGTGCAACCCGACAGCAGGAGGGTGACCCATAGTGCACTGAGCAGCAACGGATTACGGAAGCGGCGGGTAACGCTTTCGCAGCGGAGAAATTCACCAATTCCGGACAGGGAACTTCGCAGATTCATGGATCTCCTCATAACGTGGATTATTCGCTTCAATTTGAAAGAAGCAAGGCTTGAAGGAGGGGGCATGGTTCTGGTGCCGTCACGACTCTCAGGATAAAATCGGGTCTTTCGGCCTCTCCCCACACTTTTCGACCTGAGACCGATGGACAGAGTTTTCTGAATGAGGTTCGCCAGATGAGAATTGTGATCGTCTTGTTGGCAACAGCATTCTTGCTGCCACCTCTTCATGCTGACGATGCTGATCTTCGATTTTTTGAAAATCACGTTCGTCCTTTGCTGGTCGAAAAGTGCCTCGATTGTCATGGTCCCGATCCCGGAAGACGTGAAGGCGGACTCGATCTGTCCACCCGC
Source organism: uncultured bacterium (assembly GCA_913056395.1). Classification (GTDB taxonomy): domain Bacteria; phylum Planctomycetota; class UBA8108; order UBA1146; family UBA1146; genus UBA12191. The sequence goes on from CAJXMG010000052.1 coordinate 801, forward strand.
GAATCCCTGCTCTCAGGGGGAGGTCGGGGGCCTGCCGCAGTTCCAGGAAACTCCAGTGAGAGTTTATTGTTCCAATTGTTGGATGGTCATGGCGATGAGTTGGGAATGCCCCCTGAGGGGCCCCTGACTGCGGACGAAAAGTCTGTCTTCAGGAAATGGATTGATAACGGACTGGTGGACCCGAGAAAGCCTGCCCACGCTTCAGGAGGTGAGGGGGTCGAGGGGATCCCGCCGATGGCGGAACGGGGACGGCACTGGGCCTTTCAGCCGTTGAAAGACTCTGAAGCTCCTGCAGTTAAAAACACTTCACAGGTTCGCCAGGATCTGGACGCTTTCATTCTTGCCTCACTGGAAGAGCAGGGCTGGTCTTTCGCCCCGGAAGCGGATCGATTCACCCGCGCGCGCCGGGCTTCCCAACTGTTGACCGGGTTGCCCCTCGACTGGCAGCGCTGGAGAGAGATTCAGCAGGCAGGGAGCGAAGAGGCCCTCGACCAGTTCATCGACGAGCTTCTCGAGTCGAAGGCATTCGGCGAGCATTGGGCACGGTGGTGGTTGGATCTGGCTCGCTACTCCGATTCCAACGGTCTCGATGAAAATCTGGCATTCGGTGAAGCCTGGAGATACCGGGATTATGTGATCCGGTCCTTCAATCAGGACAAACCGTATGATCGCTTTCTGCTCGAACAAATCGCAGGAGACCTGCTTCCCGAACCGGAGACGGATCAGCAGTGGCGTGACCAGCAGATCGGTACCGGTTTTCTGGCCCTGGGGCCGAAGATGCTGGCGGAGCAGGACAAGGACAAGCTGGCCATCGATATTGTGGATGAACAGTTGGATGTGACGGGTCAGGTGTTCTTGGGGATGACGCTCGGTTGTGCCCGCTGCCACGATCACAAATTTGACCCTGTCACCGATGACGATTACTACGCCATGGCTGGAATTTTCCGTTCAACCAGCACCCTCGAAAACTTTGAGTTCGTTTCCCGCTGGCGTGAGGTTTCCCTCGAGACTCCCCGTGAAAAGACTATTCGGGAAGATTGGGAATCCCGTCGAGCGGGTGTCGAGGAGCGTCGCCAGAAGCAACTTGAAGTTGTCCGTGACAACTATGAAGAAAAGCTCCTCGAGAAAATGGATGAGCAATTGTTGGAAGCGCTCGATTGGGTTCAGCGAATTCCCGGAAAAACGGTCGTTGAGAACAGTGCCATGACACTGGGGTTGAATACCGGAATGTATGGCAATGAGCAGATCCCTCTCGCCCATACCGTTCAGGGCGGGGAGCAGCAGGTCACCTGGGATTTGGAAGTTCTCGAAGAAGGTTTGCACGAAATCCAGATCCGCTACACCGCCCTCGAGTCGAGGACGATGAAGTTGTATCTGGACGGTGAATTGATTGAAGACAAGGTATTGGGGAATGTCAGCGGAACCTGGAGCGTCGAGGGTCTGCGTTGGGAATCCATCGGCAAAAGGGAGCTTTCTCTGGGCAAGCACCAATTCAAATTGGTGGGCGGGACTGCCGTTCCACATCTGGATCGAATCCGCCTCCTGCCGCCCTCCTACCTTGAATCGCCTGTCCAGGACCAGGGGGTGATGGCATGGCTGGAGTTTCTGCAAAGGCCGTCGACGCTGAAAGACCCTCTATGGGGGGCATGGGCTGAACGCTCCAGGCAAAAGACGTCAGAGCCTGTTCATGACGGTCAGCCGGAATTCCTCACGGAGGAGCAAAAGAAACAGTTGGCCCCTGAAGTGGTCGAGTTGCTCGGAGCTGCGAGAGTTTCAACTCTGGAAGAGCGTGCCCAACGGTGGAAGAACTTGCTTCAACTATCGACTCAAGAGGACGCTTCCGATGCGTTAAAGGCCGTCAGCGAAAAAGTCCGGGGTGTCTCCGGTCCGTGGTACGAACTGCTGCAGACTGCTGATCGTTATGCTCCTGAAAACCTGAAAGTGGAACTGACCGCTTCAAAGAAGGAGTTGGAACAACTCGATCAGGTCAAACCCCTTGCTGCTTCCATGGCTCTGGGAGTTCGCGATGCAGAGATCGTCGATATCCCGGTCCATCTTCGCGGCAGTCATCTTCGTCTGGCAAAGGAACCCACTCCCAGAGGAGTCATGTCCGTCGTCGGCAATATTTTGCCAGGACCGACGATGCCTTCTGATCAGAGTGGGCGCCTTCAGCTGGCAGAATGGATGCTCCACCCTGAACACCCGCTGACAGCCAGAGTTCTGGTCAATCGGGTCTGGCTCCAATTGTTTGGAGAGGGTCTCGTCAGTACGCCCTCGAACTTCGGTCTGAGAGGATCTGCTCCCAGTCATCCTGAGCTTCTCGATCGATTGGCTCGTGACTTCATAGCCGATGGCTGGTCGATCAAGAATTTGATTCGGAAGATCATCGACAGTACGGCATGGCGTCAGCAGGTCATCAGCGATGAAAAGTACATGACCAGGGATCCGGAGAATCGTCTTCTCTGGAGCCAGAATCGCCAGCGTCTTGGTGCAGAAGCGGTCCGTGATTCGGTCCTGAAGGTCAGTGGACAGTTGGATCGTGAGATGGGTGGAACCTTGCTCATGACGGGCAACCGGGGCTACGTCACCAATGACCAGTCGAACAACCAGGCACGCTACGACCGCCCGAGGAGGTCGATCTATCTTCCCATCATTCGCAATGCGATGTACGAGTTGTTCAGTGCATTTGATTACAATGATCCATCGATCCACATCGCCCGCAGGCCTTCGACAGTGGTTCCCCATCAGGCGCTCTACTTTTTGAACTCGCCGATGGTTTTGGAGGCGTCAAAAATCATCGTGGATCAGGCGCTGAATGAAGAAGCTTCAGACTCCGGTCGTCTCGACAGAATCTATCAGCAGATTCTTTGTCGTAATGCGACTGCGGAAGAGAAGCAAAGGGCGCTGAACTACTTCGAAAAAGTGCGCCAATGGAGAGTCTCCAGTGAGGTGCAGGACGATTTTACTGATCAGCAAATGTGGCACAGTTTCTGTCAAGCCCTGCTCGCTTCGAGCGAGTTTCTGTATCTGGATTGAGGAACGACGTGATCATTCAACCGGGTCAATCTGAAGCAGATGGAGTTCCGCTGATTTCGCGTAGGAGCCTGTTGAAAGGCTGCAGTGCCGGTTTCGGAGCACTGGCACTGGAAGGGCTGTTGGGAACTTCGAATCTCTTTGCAGACCGTCCGATACAACCGCATCACGCCCCGCGGGCAAAAAGAGTGATCTTCCTCTTCATGCACGGTGGTCCATCCCAGGTGGACACCTTTGATTACAAGCCACGTCTGATCAAGGATCACGGCAAGCCGCTGTCGATCCCCTTGCCGAGGGTCACCTTTGCCGAGCCGAGCCAATATGGGGGTGTCTTGCGATCTCCCTGGGAGTTCAGCCAGCACGGAGAGTCGGGGATGTGGGCCAGTACCCTGTTCCCCCATGTGGCGGGAATCGTCGATGAGTTGTGCTTCATCAAGAGTCTTCATGGAACCAATGACGCCCACGGCGGAGCACTGCTGGCGTTGCATACGGGAAGCGACACGTTTGTTCGCCCCAGTATGGGCAGCTGGATTCAATACGGCTTGGGTGAGGAAAACTCCAACCTTCCCGGATTCATTACGATCTGCCCGACTCTGGGACATGGGGGAGTTAACAATTGGTCAAGTGGTTTTCTGCCAGCCCGATATCAGGGAACCCCGATTGGGCACGCCGGCGTCAAGGCACGGGAAGCCACCATTCACCATTTGAAAAATGAGCACTGGAATGAAGGTCTTCAGAAACTTCAGTTGGAGTTGCTGGAGGACATCAACCTTGAACACCTGGGTCAACGGGAGACCGACGATGCACTGGAAGCCCGGATCCGTTCCTTTGAACTCGCTTTCCAGATGCAGACCGAAGCACCAGAGGTGATGGATCTTTCAGGTGAATCGGAGTCGACTCTCGAGCTGTATGGAATTGACGAGGAGCCGACCGACAACTTTGGCCGCCAGTGTTTGATGGCAAGGCGTTTCGCCGAGTCCGGAGTTCGGTTCATTCAGTGCACCCACTCCTACAAGTGGGATCAGCACACCAATCTTGAACGGGATCATTCGAATAATGCCAGGGAAGTCGACAAACCCATCGCAGGCCTGATCAAGGATCTGAAAAGTCGGGGTCTTCTGGAAGATACTCTCGTTCTATGGGGCGGAGAGTTTGGCAGAACACCGATGGCCCAAGACGGAACCGGCCGTGATCACAACCCCCACGGATTCACCATGTGGATGGCAGGGGGCGGTGTAAAGAGTGGCTTCTCATATGGGGAGACTGACGAATTCGGTTACCACGCGGCCATCGACAAGGTACATGTCCATGACCTTCATGCGACGATACTGCATCTTCTCGGGATTGACCATGAGCGCCTGACCTATCGCTACGCAGGCAGGGACTTCCGCCTCACAGATGTCCATGGGCGTGTGGTGAAGGAAATCATCGCCTGACGAAGTAAAATTGTTGGTTGGACGTGACAAACGCATTTGCGCTACAATATGCCTGGAATGATCGAAATACAAATCGGCAAAAAAAGTGTCCTATCCCGGACAACGGGACAGGACACTTTTCGGGGGAATCTAGATCGTTTTTACCAGTTCCAGCCTGCCATGACAGAAAGTAACTCTCGGTCATCGAGGCCGTCTGCACTGTCATACTCGGATTTTCTCAAGTTGACGCCAATGTGAGCGTTGTCACCTAAGTGAAGAAGCGCACCGATATGAACATAACCACCTTCGCCCTCGTGGCGGGTGTCAAAGTCAAAATCAATCGAAGGATCAAGGTCTACAGCGAGCTCATTTTTGGTTTCAATTTTTGAGTATCCCCCACCGGCAATGATGGAAAAGGGAGTGAAGGGCAACTCGGCGATGATTCGAGCCCCAATGAAGACTTCAGCGATTTCCGTATCCCCTACGACTAAGTCCTCGATTTGATCAATACCTTCAAAGAGCCCGTCCTCGACCATGCTATGGTATCCGATTTCAGGGGCAATATACCAACTGTTCGGTCTTGCGCTTATCCAGAGTCCGTAACCGTCCACGCTTGAATACTTACCAGCATTGGTTGGACCAATGGATCCTGATTCGACAATGCCTCCAGTTCTGTTTAGGAATTCATAATCAACCGTTGCATAGGTAATGCTGACCTGACCAGAGTATTCGCCTCGGAAATGGTCTTCTGCTCCGGAGGCTGCACTGGTTGGCTCCGGTCGGAATCGAATCCAGTTTTCTTTCATCACACTGTAGTTACGGTTGTAGTTTGATCCGGATCGCGGGGAGGAGGCCGGAGATTCTTCAGAAGATGCTCCGCCAAATCTCGAGCTGAGAGACTTTGAATCACTGGAAGCGGAGCTCGAAGAGTCGGATGAAGAATCACCAAACGGATTTTTTATCCAACTGGAGCTGCCTGCACACCCGGAAAGGAAAGCTAAGCAAATCACTGTTAAAGTGATCGTTTTCAGACTACGCACTGGGATCTCCACTTCTTTCAAGAGCTCGGTTTTCAAGAGCTCGGTGCTCCATTGGCCCGTATCAAGTAATGTAGAAGACTCATTGGGATGACCTCAAGAGTCATTCATGAAAAAGCCGTTTCCGTTGTTTCCTGGAGGTGGGCTCAAAGCTCACAAGAAACAATGCGGTTACTGATCGCGTAGGGCATGAACATCGAGGATTGGGCCTACTCCACCAGAAGTGCGGGATTTTAGACTGTCTGGGGCATACCGGCAAGGGTCCCACGCAGGGCTTTCTCTGCAAGATGGAGGCAGCACTGCGGATTAATACGGAATTGAGCGCAGAAAAGCCAATAAGTCGGGTTTCTTGACTCTGCTCAGGGATCTTTTACGATCGTCGAATGACAGCGCTCAAATGGGAGCGGATCTGTCAACCCAAGGTGCCTGCTGAGGTTTTAGCCAGTCGTTTTCGAAAGTTTCAACCGGTCGGAGAGTCGTTAAATTTTGGCGTATATGTGGCCTAATTGGTCGCTGTCCTCCGAAATCATCTTTTCTTGATGACATTCTCAAACTGTTGAAATTTTGATCTGTATGACTGGTTTTAGTGCTAGGAGAGGGTCCCAACTCTCCGCCTTTCTTCGCTTCGTTTTGTTCGTCGAGTATTTCGATTTTGACGAGCGTAAAACTTGGTGATGGGAGTCATCTCCTCAGCCGGTTCAAAGCCTCAGGTAGGGAAGGCCACGCATGAAGAAAAAAGTCGGAGAGATTCTCGTCGAGAAGGGCTGGGCAACCCCAGACCAAATCGAA
>CAJXMG010000053.1 GCA_913056395.1 uncultured bacterium
GTGGGGTTTCGGGGGCTCGGCCACTGTGGAACTCTCGATCCTCTCGCGAGCGGAGTCATGGTTCTCACCGGAGGTTTGGGCAGCAAATTCCAGCAGTGGCTGACGGTTCACGACAAGAGTTACGTCGCAACCATCTGGTGGGGGTTGGGGAGTGACAGCGGAGACGCAGAGGGTCCACTGTGGCGACCAGAGGAACCCGTGTCGATTCCGCCCAGAGCGGCCATCGAGGCTGTTCTGCCAAAGTTCCTCGGTGTGCAAATGCAGATTCCTCCCCGTCACAGTGCGATCCGTGTCGACGGTCGTCGCTCCTATGAGGAAGCCAGGGCTGGTGTGGAAGTCGACATGAAACCCCGGGAGGTTCGGATCGATGCACTGGAGTTGTTGGAAGTGGATGGTCCCCGTTGCCACGTGCGAATCGATTGTGGTCCCGGGACTTACATCCGAAGCCTGGCCCATGATCTGGGATCGGCATTGGAGGTGCCGGCTACCCTGATCGGCTTGCAGCGAACCGCTTGTGGAATCCACACCCTCACTGATTCGACACGTATCGATCAAATTGGCAGATCGGAGTGGTGGCCTTTGGAGCGGTTGGTGGACCACCTGCCAAAGCAGGAACTCTCGGAGCCTGAGTGCCTGGCACTCGCACAGGGGCAGCAAATTCCCGGACAGATTTCAGAAGAATGCGTGGCATGGTCCGGTGGAGTGGTTCAGGGAATTCTGGAGCCCGCTGGGGACGACACCATCAAGGCGCGTCGCTGGCTCTCCAGAGGGATTCGCAAACCGGAATCGAAAGCTGAAACCGACTAGGGCCTCTCGAGCTTGACGGCATCGATGACGAGCGTTTTCTTGTGCGACGGGGGAACCGTCAGCAGCATCATCGACTGGATGTCGGTCCAGGTCAGGTTGGGGTCCTTCTTCAGTTCCCTGGCGAGATCGACGCGGAAATGATTCCAGCCTTTGCGACGGATCGTGATCTGGTGTGAATAGCAGTTGTTCCGCAGATAACCGGCGAGTCCGCCCGCATTGGCCCAACCCTGATTGCCACCCTGAATCGGATCGGTGCCGAAGTAGACGATGTATTTCCCAAAGTTGTCGTCTTCATTGAAGATCGAGAAATTCAGCCAGCGGTAATCATCGACAACCACCTCTTCAAGACTGGCCAGCGGCAATCTGCCGAATGCAAAGTTCCCGAAGCCGCCGAATCCTGCTCCCCCGGTGTTTCCTGCAGACCAGACCAGGGCTCCCTTGCCTTCATGAATCACATCCGGATCCTGTGTCAGTCGTGTCTGGTTTTCGGGCCATGCTTCGCGGGCCTTTTTTTCCGGCTCAGGAGGCTCGGTCTCGAAGGTCGCAAGATCTAAAAACAGCTCCGGATAGATGGTCTTGTGCAATTCTTCGAGGTGGGTGGAGAGTGGAGTTGAACCATACTTTTTCTGTTGGGTCAGCCAGCCGGTCCAGGCCTTGCGCCAATTCTTCTTTTCGATGTCCTTGCTGATGCGATCCAGCTTTTTCCCGCCCTTGGAGGCATCGACATAGGCGTCCACGATTTTGCGTGAAGCCTTGTCTGCAGTTTCCTTGACGATCTCCTGGAAAGCTTTGGTCGCTTCCTTCCAGTTCTTCTCAGAAAAAACGACGCAGGCATCCTTGAACTTTTGAAGGGCTTCCGGGGTCTTGAAGGTGGGTTCTTTGTCTTCAGCATTGATGGGGGCAGGCGCCTTTGCCTCGAGAAAGAGAGGAAGACCCAGACCAAAAGTGAGGCTGAAAAGAGCCGTCAGGCAAAATGGGAAAAAAAGATCCCGTTGCCCTGATCGTAGTTGGAAATGGTTCAAAGTTCCTCCTCGAAAGCAAAAATGTCCGTGGGGTCCGTTTTGACAGGCTTCGATCGGGTCGATTCGGTGTACCCGGGGATGACGCCCTCAATCTTGGTGTTATTCTATGATTGAGTAAGGGGGAGATTCCAGTGAGCAACGAATTCATCGGACAGAACGTGATCGTTTTGGTCCAAAAATCGTTTTTGACCCATCTGTTGATCTTCTGCATGGTTTTGACCGGGTGCACCGCCGAAAGACCCACAGTCCCCGTTGAGAAGGTCTCAGAGGCTCCTGAGCCTGCTCCAAAAGTGGAAACAGCCGTTACTCCCTCTTCGAAGGGGCCCCTTCCCGAAGAATCTCTCTCTTTCCTCATGGAACCCAAACTCAAACGGACAGACTTGCCGGAGCCCACCGATGAACAGATCGCACAGGCTGAGAACCTGGTGATGGGAGCGTGCAGCCGTTGTCATTCTCCTTTGCCTGCGGATGCCCTTCCGAAGGCGGCGTGGGAAAAGGTGATCCTCTCGATGGCTGAGATGACAGGACCCTGGGATCAGCCACCGCCGACTCCCGAAGAGCTGGCCATCGCACTTTACTGGTATGAAAGGGAAGCCCCGGAATCGTTGGAGGTGGTTCGCCATCCTGCCGAGGAGGAATTGCAGTTTGAAGTGATCGGTCTGACTCCCAGAGGACTGGAAAAGGAACGCATCCCCGCGGTTTCTGACATCATGTTGCTCAAGGGTGAAAGAGGAGTTCCCCAGGGGATCTTGATTTCCGAGTTGAGAAGCCGACGGTTGATGGCGATCCCATACGGCCCCATCGACTCGGGGGCACTTCGACCCTTCATGGGGCCTGTGGATTTCAATTATCCCGCAGCGATCTCTCACGGTGATTACAACAATGACCGAAGGCTCGACATCTTTGTCGCCAGCCTCGGGGGCATGAATCCCACCGATGAAGAAAAAGGCGGAGTCTCCTACATCCTTTCAGAGGATGGCGGCTGGAGAACCGTATCGGTTCCCGTGAATCTGGGAAGAGCCTGTGACATCGACGTTGCCGATCTTGACCTGGACGGGGACACGGACATGGTCGTCTGTGCGTTCGGTTTTCGGGGGCCTGGAAAGCTGTTGTGGTTGAAAAACATCCAGGATCAGTTTGTGGTCAAAACCCTCGATGAACGCGACGGATTTGTCGCAGCGATCCTCGATGATGTCGATGACGATGAAGATGATGACATTATCGCCCTGCTTTCGCAGGAGCACGAAGTGCTGATTCAGTTTACCAACGAGGGTGACGGCAGTTTTACCATGAAGGAACTCCTGCGGCTTCCTCATGCGGCGTGGGGATCTTCCGATCTGATGCGGGTCGATATTGACCGTGACGGGGATCGGGACCTGCTGTTGGTCAATGGCGACACTCTCGATGACCATACTCCCAAACCGGTTCATGGTGTTCGTTGGCTGGAGCGGGTGGGGAAAGAGTTTGTGGGTTTCCATGAAATCCTGTTACTGCCCGGTTGCGAGCGCGCCGCTGTCGGCGATCTCGATGGTGACGGCGATTACGATGTGGTCGGTGCTGCGTTCATGCCGCAGATTCCGTCGGAAGAATGGGGACAATGGGACTCACTGGTCTGGGCGGAAAATCTCGGAGATTCCAAGGCCTGGGATGTCAAAACCCTGGAGGTGGGCAATCCGGTTCACTCTGCCGTTCATCTCGATGATCTCGATCGAGATGGGAACATGGACATTGTGACCGGAAACTACGTCTGGATCCGGGGCAAAGGCGAAGATCAGATTCGCCGTGATTATTTGACCGTATGGAAGGGTCAACCGAGGCCCTGAATTCGAAGTCGGGATTCAGATCTGTTGAGGGTCATCAGTCTTCGGAGTTAGAGCCCTCAATTGAAGTGGTCTCTGATTCAACCAGAGTTTGTAACTGATCCTGCAAGCGTGATCTCAGCTCTTCGAGACCGGGGTAGAGTTCCCGGCCAGCCGTTCGATTGAGGAGCCTTTCTGCCTGCCCGGTTTCACGCCTCAACAATCGGACTCTCGCTTCCAGGAGCACCGCCAGAGGATTCTCCGGTTCGAGCCTGCGGGCTCTTTGATAGGCATCCAGTGCACCCGGATACATCTGTTGGGACTCCAGCAATTGTCCCAGATTGAGCCAGGCATTGGTGTATTGGGGGTCGACTTCCACGGCTTTGCGAACAGATTTCAGCGCTCGGGGGCCATCAACGGTGGTCAACATCGTTCCAAGGCTGTTCCAGGAAGGGGCATGGTCCTCATCGGCGATCACAGCCTTCTCGAAGAACTGCAATGCAATGCCGAAGTCGCCCCGGTTTTGACTGAGATGCCCCAGATTGTGCAGAGCACGGACGTCATCCGGATCCTGTTCCAGGCATTTCTGATACCACTCTTCTGCGAGGGTGAGGTCCCCCCGTTGTTCATGGATGTATCCGAGGGCCATCGGGTCGATGCAGTAGGTTTCCATCAACGCTTTGGATGGGATGGGAATCAGGTGAGTGCTCAGGCTCAAGAGCAAGAGGGGGATTGCGTCGCGCCAGTGCAGCGTTGCACGGGTCAGTCCGACACCCCCGAGAACGCATCCCAGAGCGATCATGGGAACCCGATAACGCCCGGCAACAAAAAAGACCCACGTCAGGAGGGTGAGAACGGCGATGGTCACCACGATGGGAAGCCCCCGACTCCACAGTTCACGGCGCAACTTCCAGCCCCCAAAAATCATGAGTGCGATGAGAAAGCCGGATGTTCCGGGGCCGAAACGGAGGATCTTCAAGATGGGATTCAGTTCTTCTTCCTCGACCAGATTTTTGTTGTTGGGAACATCTCTGGCAGAGATCAGGGCCAGGGCCTTGACGCCCATTCGCTTCAGCCAGGCTCCCGGATCCGCAGAGATCTCAGCCCAGGCGAGGCGGGTATAGAGTTGGCTTCGTTCTGAAGGCTTTTCCAGATGGTCTGCCAACTCAAGGAGTTCATCCCAACGTGGCCCTGCAGCCACTGAGGTCAGCCCATCGGCGCCGATTCCTCCTCCGGCTCTATTTCCGATCAGAAGATTGATTCCACCGTTGGAACTGACGAGAACCCGATCTTCACCGGCCCAGCGATTCAGGGCCATCACCGGTCCGACTGACATGAGAAAGCCGAGAAGCAGAGCCCCGAAGGAGTTCCAGCGTTGAGGAGTGTTCCAGGTTGCCCGCAATACGATCAGTGAATAGATGGGACCGAGTGGTAGTGCGATGGCTCGGGTGATGGCTGCGAGACCGGTCACGAAGCCGACGAGAGCCCAGGATTTCTCCCGGGGTTGGCGACTTTCGTCCTCCGGTTTGAGTACTCGATCGAGGCGTTCAACAGAAAGAACGATCAGGAACGTAAAGAGAGTGGTGTCGAGAAATTGACCTGCAAAATAGGCGGATAACCCACATAAACCATGGAGCACGCCTGTCCACAGTGCCGCTCGACGGCCACCCCAACGGAGTGCCATCAGTGCGAGCAGGAGGGTGGTCCCTGCATCGAGCAGGGCCTGAATCACTTTGATGGTCCACGCCCATGAGGGGGGGACTCCCTGACCCATCGGACCGATATCGTCGAAGCCGCTGCCGATGACAGCCAGAAGAGCTGGATATCCGGGGGGTTTCCACCATGGGGTTCCGGCCTCTGGCCCCTCTTCCAGGAAGAGTCGAGCCTGATCGACATTCGTCATCTCATCCACGAAGGGATAGTGAAAACAGATGTCATGGGCGGACATCTGACTGATCACTGCGAGGCGAATCAGAAGAGAGGTGAAAAACAGAATCAGAAGCAGGCGCGACTTTTCGGGGATCACCCGGTGCCCTTCTCGATCAGGTGACTACTGAAGACCCTCGACGATCTCGATTCTGCCCGTCAGGCCTGTGATTTGCTTGAAGGAGTCCTCAGGAGTAAAGGTTCCCAGCATGACGGGTTGATCGCGACGGAAGACCTTTGTGTTCCCTGAGGCATCGAAGGAGCCAAGGATTTCAAAGACGGTGTTGTACACATAGTTGATTTCGTTCTCGGTTTGGGTTCCACCGACCTTGACGTCGATTTTCCGAAACCCGACAAAACCCACCAACTCATCCTCAAGAAGGACTCTCGACCAGGAGATCGGAGTCGCCGAGGCCGATTGGTCGACGGTGATTTTTGCTTCCTGGGTTCCTGAGCAGCCACTGAAGCTGATCAGGCTCACCAGCAGCAGGCAGACCAGATGAAAGATCGGCATGGAAAGGTTGCTCCGAAGTGACAGGGATTCTTGTTTGTCAGTGGGACTCATGATGGCATCCTTTTCGAAGGCTGAGGGTATCTGCTCTCAGGCAAAATTTTTTGTTCAAGGGTCACGTGTACGGCGTCTTGTCCGGTATCGCGTCCCGGGATCCGCCGAATTGAAGGGAACCCCATGGAAATTACCCTAGCGGAGACCGTTGGAGGGATCTACTACCTCGTCATCGCGCTCTCCTCATTGTTGGGGTGTTTTTTGGTGGCCTTGGGGTTTCCGGGACAATTTTTCCCAGGTGTGACCGCTGCCATTTTATGGCTTACCGGTGTGACCGATGGTGCCGGTGAAGTCATCATCGGGGGAGAGGTCGTTCTGACCCTGGTCGGTTTGGGATTACTGGCGGAGGGCTTCGAATTTGTCAGTGGTCTGGTGGGTGGTAAGGCCGCAGGATCCCGCTGGCGGGGAGCGGTGGGGGGCATGATCGGGGGCTTTGCCGGAGCGATCTTTGGAAATCTGCTGCTCCCACTCTTCGGAGGCTTGCTGGGGATCGTCGTCGGGACCCTGCTAGGAGCGATTTTCGGGGAGATGCAAGGGGAGGAGGCGGCGGGAACGGAGCAAGCGGTCAAGGTCGGTCTCGCCTCGGCAATCGGCAAGGCGGTCGGGCTGGTCGCCAAAGTTGCCCTCAACTTTGCCATCGGGTTCTGGGCGATTTTGCAGTTGTTTTGATGATCTGCCCGCAGATCCCAACTCGTGAAAAAACGACGATTTTCGGCCTTTAATCGCGCCGAAAATGTGATTCCCGCCTACTTTCGGAAGTCATTTCCGGTTTGCCAACAGGTGATCTTGACAGAACCGAGAAGAGGGATATGCTTCATCCTCTGGCGGGAA
>CAJXMG010000054.1 GCA_913056395.1 uncultured bacterium
GGGCAAAAGGCGGCGGACCGTTTCTACATGATCTTTTTCCAAATGCAGGCTGTATTCGCTCTCATATTTGCCAGCCCAATTCTCATCGCTTCTTTTACTCCAGCAGAAGCACCATTAAATATTCTCGATGCGATTGGAATCTCAATATGGTTGATTGCCCTTGGAGGAGAATCGATCGCCGATTATCAACTGGAACGCTTCAGAAAAAATCCTAAAAATACAGGTAAGGTCTGTAGGGTCGGGCTCTGGGCTTGGTCCAGGCACCCGAACTACTTTTTTGAATGGTTGCACTGGTTTGCCTACGTTAGTATTGGCTGGCACGGCGATTGGCGCTATCTGACGTTATTTGGGCCTGTAGCGATGCTATTGTTTTTGTTTCGATTTACAGGGATCCCAATCACCGAAAAACAAGCGCTGAAAAGTCGCGGTGATAAATATCGAAAATATCAAGAAGAGGTCAGCGTATTTTTTCCTTGGCCACCAAAAAATACCGAATCTGAGAGTTAAAAGATCATGTATTCGCATCTAAAGTCTATTTCGTTGGTATGTGCGTTAATACTCACGTTTGGATGTGGTGGAGGGGGAGGAGACGATTCGGGGACCATTCCCCCCAACCCTCCAGCGGATCCTCCGCCAATAGCTGAGGCTCCATGTGACCTCACATATCCCGACTCAGTGTTGCTGATACAAGCAGGTGGAGATGTTTCCGGATTTTCACCCTCCGTCGACTGCGGAACCCCCGATGCTTACTCAATAAGTCCAGAGCTGCCTTCAGGAATGACGATGGAGGCAGATACCGGTGTGATCTCTGGATCACCGCTGGACGAAATTTACTTTGATACACATACGATCACGGCCACCAATGACATTGGATCTGTGGAATTTGAACTGCTCATCGATGTTCGGCCGTTTTTTGAATTTACAGCTGAGCCACATTCTGGCACCTATTCAGGCTTGGATGGATCAGGCTCACTTTCAGTCAATATTAGTCTAACCGAAGATCCCTTTAACCCGAGTTTTCCTGATCCGGTATCAGGAGTGAACTTTGTATTGGCACATCCAGATTCAATGCTGGAACCCGTCTCGTTTACTTATTCACAAGAGCTACTGGATTTAAATTCGGGAAACGGTCCACTGTTTGCTGAAGTTTCTTTTGCGCCTGAAGGAATAGTCTTCTTTGCCATCTTCAGTCTTATCGGTTCTCCCGATTTTTCAGTACCCACTTCATTGATTGAGGTGACCTACGATACAAAACCGGGGCAATTTGTCGGCTCTACAGGGGATATCTCCTTGGACTTTGAATGGCAGGAGAGTTCCCCTTTAACTCAAACTCCTAACGATCTCTACATCACGCTGGAATCATTGGAGGGTGTTCCAGCAAATGCTGTTGATTTTACCGCCACGATGCAAAGAATCGACTAGCACAGTTTTGCCAACCTAATAGGTAAAGCCTGGAGGAGAATCATGTCTGAAGAATTCAGCAAATCGAACCACATGGAATCTGAAAAGGTTTACCCAATATGGGGGAATGTGGTTCTTCTTTTGTTGAGGGGATTCGTCGCCTTTATTGTCATCCCAGCGGGTTGGAAAAAGTTAAGCGGCGGCACCGAAGGCATTGAAGGCTTTTCAAAGTATGTCGCCAGCCTTGGATTTCCCTTTCCATTGATTTCGGCTTACGCCGCAGTGTTAACCGAATTCTTTGCTCCGATGTTTTATGTGATTGGTTTTGGTGCACGAATCGCCAGTGCGCCCCTGATCGTTACGTTCATTGTGGCTACATTTATTGCCCATGGCTCAGACGTGATGGCTTTGAACTGGAAAGAATTCTACATACCCCTTGCTGTACTGATCAGTTGTGCAGTGGTGGCGTGGTTCGGCCCAGGATCTTTTTCTGTCGGTGGCTCAGCGGATCACGAAGATTGATCAGATAGCCTGCGTAGACATCGGATCTGGACTCTGTTCAATGATCAAATCGCGTGATCTTTGGGCCCGTATTCCGCCAGGTACTCGAGCATGCGATCCCGGAGTTCGTCATCGATGTGCACCTTGCCGTTGATCTCCCTGTTATGGAGATGGTGCAAAACCTGCTGGACCTGAACGATGGCCGTACAAGGCATGTTGAATTCCTCGGAGAGCTGGTCGAGGGCTGCACGGTCGTCTGTCCCCCGTTCCCTGCGATCAACGGAGATCATCAAGCCTGCCAGTTGAACGTCCGCTGCCGCTTTCAGTTTGGGGACGGTCTCGCGAATCGAGGTGCCAGCGGTGGTCACGTCTTCAACGATCAGCACCCGGTCACCATCCTGAGGCTGATAGCCCACCAGTGATCCCCCCTCACCATGGTCCTTGATCTCCTTGCGGTCGAAGCAGTATCCGCAGTCGATGCCGTGTTCACGGGCAAGACTTGTGGTGATGGCGGCTGCCAGAGGAATTCCCTTGTAGGCAGGGCCAAAAATGAAATCGAACTGGTCACTGAATCGCGTGGCGATGCACTGGGCGTAGAAAGAAGCGAAGCATTCCAGTTGGGAGCCGGTTCTCACCATGCCGGTGTTGACGAAGTAGGGAGTTTTACGACCACTTTTGGTCGTGAAGTCACCAAATCGGAGAACCTCGCAAGAGACCAGAAATTCGATGAAATCCATCTGCAATTCGGAAAGTTGGTTCAAGGGGTCCTCACTCCTGGGGGTTGGCCGTTTTTGAAATCTCCACCGCGACTTCACTGCTAAACATACCTGCTGGATCACCCCGCTCCGACATCGTTTTCACCAGAGTCCGAATATTTCTCTGCGCCGAGACAGTCTGGGGAGGATTGTCATTGATGGTGATCACCAGCGGCTGGCTGAGATCGACCATCGAATCATCCAGTCTCAGGGAGAGAGTATCGTGATCTTCCGAGGTATTGAGAGTGATCTTTTGACCATCGAGAAGGGCGTCCACCCGGGAGCGTCCCATGGGTGTCGGATCAAAGAGCCAGTAAAAGCGCGGGTGAACCACGTCATCCTGCTTCCAGACGATTTTTCTGGAACGCAGTTTTCTCACCTTGCTGGCGAGCCATGGGATCGCCTGCCGATCCTCCCGGTCCATCCAATGACCCTTGTCGGGATAGATCTCGACCCAGTGATCGTAGCCCTCAGGATCTGCCTTCTTCAGGTCACTGAGAAGACCCTTCCAGATCTCTGCCTGACCATTGCGGTTGTATGGCGCATCCTTCGCCCCCATGTGCAGGGTGAAGGGCAGGTTTCGCAGTGATTCGGGGCGGGCATCGTTGGGGTGCCCTGCCATCATCGCCGCTGCAGCCCAGCGGTCTGCCATCCTTGGAGCCAATTGGTAGACGCCATCACCGCCCGCGGAATAACCGAGGACATAAACCCGATCCGGATTGACCTGATGGAAGGCGATCATGTTGGCGATCAAACGGTCAAATGCCTTGTCGATGTGACCCTGATGCCAGAGGTTCCAGGTATTGGTGGGGGCGCGGGGGGCAAGATAGATGCCCTCTTTGGGTTCATACAGTCGCTTCTGGTTTTCCCATTGCTGGTCATTGACTGCTGCAGGAGCTCCGCCTCCTCCATGAAGGGAGATGTACAGGCTTCTGCCACTCGGTGTCGGATCGCCAAAAACCTTGAAGTCGAAAGGCATCTTCAGCTTCCCGACAGGAATTACTTTGGATTCCATCTCTTCGGCCCGGGTGCGAATCAGGTTTGCCGCGTAAGCTTGCCAAATCGACCGAGCGGCTTCATTGGCCTGATGTTTGTCGAGGGCCACACGGGAAATTGCCAGTTCGGAAACCTCTTCCAGTGAAGACGGCTGAGAAGTCAGCATCGCCTTCAGTGCCGAGACCGCTCGCGAGGGATTATCCTGATCGCTCGCTGCTGTAAGTTCGAGAGTGATCGTTTCCTCAGCTTTCCCTGATTGCCCCTGAGCCACGGCGAAGCGGTCCCCGCTTTCTGCATAGAGCAGATAGCCCTGTCCGCGGTTGAGCATGAAGGGAAGGTGATCATTGGCATCGAATCTTTCATCCCTGGAGATGCCCTTTTCGACGCTTCCCTGAGCGGGAAACAACCAGACCTGGGCTTCCACCCTCTCCTTGCTCTCGCCATCCCTGACCTGCACAAAGAGGCGACTGCGATCAGCGGCGATTTCCTCATCTTTCTGTGCGTATCGGAACGTGATGTCGATGGCTCCAACCGAGGTATCCCCGGGCTTCCACACCATGGGGAAGTGGTGGCTGTTGCTCGACCAGCTGACCGCATAGATGGCGTTGCGGGGATCACCCGTGGCTGCTCCGGATGCCCGACCACTGAACCAGCCCCGATTCAGATCCTTGCCGGTGGGTTCTGCGGCACCGGTGAAGTGCCACCCTTCATCCCAGATTTCGATCCACGAATGATTGCCAGAGTTGTCGGACCACAACGGCGTGCCGACAAAACGGGCAGGGATTCCCACCGCGCGGCAGGCGTCGATCAGCAGGATCGACAGGCCCGTACAAGATGCGAGGCCCGCCTCCATTGATTCATAGGGGCTCTGGTCCGCCTTGGGTCTTTTGGTGGAGTACTTCACGCCCACGAGGTGAAAGATTTTGCTGTTGAGGATGGCGGTCGCTTCACTGGCGGAGCCCGCTTCCTTGACGAGGGGGAGAAACCGGTCTCGGAAATCCTGACGCCAGGCATCGCGGCGTTCATTGACATTGGCGTAGGGCAAGATGGCATCCCGGAAAATTGATTCGGGAATGGAAGCGGACCAGGGGGTTTCCTTCCACGCCTGCACCGCTCCCTCCACATGCTCGCGCAGGAAATCTGCATCGAGGGACTGCAGGTCTGTCTCTGGCATCTTTGAGAGCAGCCACAAAAGGTGGGGGCGGGCCCAACCGGCAACTTCGCGAAGTGCTTTCTCCAGCTCGGGTAGATGATCTCCCGCAGTCTGCTGCCAATCACCGTCGATTTTGGAATCGGCCCAGAGCAGG
Source organism: uncultured bacterium (assembly GCA_913056395.1). Classification (GTDB taxonomy): domain Bacteria; phylum Planctomycetota; class UBA8108; order UBA1146; family UBA1146; genus UBA12191. The sequence goes on from CAJXMG010000054.1 coordinate 4,961, forward strand.
CTGCTTCCCAGAAGCACGAAGACAAAAACAGGGAGCACCCAGAGACGCATGCACGGATTCATCGTGAGCTCCAAAACCTTTAGTAGATGAAGAAGTTGGCCACTCCCGGAGAAGTCTCGAGGGCACCCTCACTGGCGACGACCAGTTCCAGCGTTCCATTGTTGTCGCGAAGGAAACCGTAGACGGTCAGCGGAGAACCGACATCAACACTGATCGGCCACTGTTCAAGGTCTTCAAAATCCAGTGTCAGATCACCGTTTGAATCACTGAGAATACCAAAGGGAACCAGCACCGAGACACTGCCACCCGTTCCATCATCGATCAGGGTTCGGTAGCCATCCGCAAAGACTCGCCATGCGAGTGCACCCCCCGGATAGGGAGCGCCGCCGGGTGGAGTCGCCAGGTCACCATTCAGATTCACCCAACGACCGGCATCACTGAGCGTGACGCCTCCGGTGGGAAGAGAGATGGAGGTGGGGTAGGCAAGGTTTTCTGCGACACGGCGTACCTTCAGGGAATCCGCCTCGACATAACGGTCTCCCAGAACCGTGGTCGCCATGACGCCCTCCACATGCAGGGCTACTGGCACCGTGCTGCTATAGGCGAAGGGGTATGGATCTGCCAGATCATGGAAAGTAGCCAGATCGAAAGGCAGAGTGCTGCCATTGGAGAACTCAAGCTGGTTATCTCCGTCATAGTCGGTGTAGAGGCCTGCAAGATCGGAGATGCTAACAAGGATTCCGTTACCATTCCCTGAGTGTAGTGAAAATCCGTATTCATCCACACCGCTGAGTGCCCCGGGAACCATCCCGACCGTGCCCTTGATCAATACCTTTTCACCATCTGCGACCGAACGGGCGTCCTCGATGGAGATGGAGATGTCGTAAGGGCCTCTGGGGGCGATCTCGTATGAGGCACCATCCTTGAGGAGGACTCCGGTCATGCTGACGTCTGCACCCGCTGCGAGGAATGGCCAATCGTCGACGGTGTGTTGTGCACTCAGATTGAGGAATGAAATTCCGGTGCCACTGCTGTCCTCCAGAGAGACTTCCCAACCCAGAGGGTTGGCGGCTCCATCATCGATGGGAGTCACGGCAAGAACGGACCCCTCCGTGGAAACGATGGTGGCCTCCTTCTCGGGGGTGGCAGTGGTGTTGTTGATTTCCTCGAGGGTGTTCGGTTGGGGAAAAAAGAGAAATCCACCGGAAGAGGAGACCAAAAGGTCCTCCTGGTTTTCCAGAACAAGCACCACCCAACCGTTCAAATCTCCAAGTGTTCCAGTGATCTGGATACTTCTTCCTGGTTTGACGGCACTCAGATCGAGACCGAGAGCGGGGTCTACCGTGACATAAATTCCACCTGAGGTGTCTTGAAGGGCAAAGCCGACTTCTCCCGTAGTATCTTCGAGAATGCCTGGTTCGACCGAAACAAAGCCGGTGGTGGTCACCACAGAACCCACGTCTTCTGCTTTGATCTGGGCAAGAGAGGGCAAAGGATCTGAAGAATCACCTCCGCACCCTCCCAAAATCAGCCCAGAAAGCAACGCCATCAGTGGAGCAAAACGAAGAGACGGGCGGGGGCCAAGAAGCTTTGAAAAGGCGTAAGCCATTATATTTCCTAACCTTCGGAGTTGTGTGACCAATCAGCAATGTGTAACGGATCATACACGCGGTCAAGGCGAGACCTGTCCATCCTGACATACCTGTCATAACTGTCCAATGTAATTTAACCACACAATATGTCTGCAAGGAGTTTCACGCTTAACGAGTCCAAGTTGTCGGGATATTATTTGCTCTGTATTCAAACCGATGACAAACAGCGGTTGTCGCTAGTATGGATTTGGACAGGGTTGAATCGTTTGTTGATTGATTT
>CAJXMG010000055.1 GCA_913056395.1 uncultured bacterium
AAACAACAGATTCCTGACCCGGAATTGAAAATCCCCGAGGTCCCCGGTCTCCCTCTGGAAATTTCATGGACTGGAAGATTGGACCTTGAACAACTCCGGGCGACGACGCTTCATCCCCTGAATACTTTCCCAGGTTACGAGGAAGACTTGCGGTTTTTGATTTTGACCGCCAATGGAGTACGCCTTCTCGACAGCCAGCAGGGAAGATCATTGTGGAAGTTCGACCTTGAGGAATCTCCTCCCACAGTTCGCGGTGGCATCTTCCTCGACCGTCAACGTCAAGCGTGTCAACTTCTCGGATTGCATGCTGAAGGTCTGTTGCTTTGGAATAAGAACCACATCTTCAAAATCGGTCTCAATTCGGGACGACTGCTCTGGAAAAAATCGGTCCCCCCACTTTCTTCCGTTGATCCATCGAATCCGGCTGAGGATCAGGAAATCTGGATTCATTGTGTCAGTGACGATGAAGCGATCATTGCTGTTTCTGATTCCAGACGCATCTACCAGCTCAATCCGCAAGATGGCCAGACCCGATGGTCTATTCCCGATTCTGGAATCCTGATCGATACCCCTGCCCTGCAAAATGGACAGATCCTGTTGGGATATTCGATTCCCGACAAAGTAGAGATTCGCCGTCTTGCGGATGGAGAGATCATTCACAGCTGGAATCTGGAGGGAGATGTTCCCGGTTTGGCCAGTGCTCCCGTCTTTGCCGCCGACGGTTGTCTCTATGGGACCGAAGGCGGGCTGATCACTCGCAAGGGTGCCGACGGTCTCACCCTTTGGGAGTTCAGAACTCCCGCCCCTGTCTCTGAGATCTACCTCTCCCGGGATCAACAACAGGTCATCACCAGAATGTATTGGACTGAGCAGAATCCCATTTTGATGGGGTTCTCTTTTGAATCCGGCGATCCAAGTTGGCACAGAAAGCTTCCTCAGGAATTGCGCAGAATTGTCGCCGTCAAATCACTGGGGCAGGAACTCCTCGTCCTCTGTGATGGATTTACGGAACGCAGTCTTCTCTGCTTTAATACTCCTGCAACTCCAGCGATACAAACCGTCCCCGAAGCGGAACTTCTTTGGACTCGGGATCTCGTCCCCGCCTACGATGCCGTTGAACTGGTTGATCATGGCCCCTGGCTACTGGTGGTCGATCGATTGAGGGGCGACCTTTCCATTTTGGATCGAAACACCGGAACTCCTCTCTCCCAAAAGAATGGTCTGGGAGTGGTCACCCAATACACACGCCCTCTGGGCAGACTGCACGGTGCTACCATTCTGGGCGACCAGCTTGTTGTTATCTGTGCCAGGGGCTCTGCAGCTTTCCATGCGCAACAACCTCTGAAAAAGGACACTGAGGATTGGTTGGAACTCCTCCATTCACTGGGCGTCTCCGAGATGACCCTGACTCAGGGCTTACTTCAGAAAGACACCATTGCCCACCAGGTGGAAATCCGTGAGTCACTGATCAAATCCACCGACCAGCCCTTATTGGTCAAGAAAGATGCCAGTTGGGAACTGGAATCCCTCGAACGCCTCCGAGCTCTGTCAGGACTGGATGAGATCAGGGTCCCCTACATGCCAGTCCAGCCTGTGATTGATGGTTCACTCTCTGAACCCTGGGAGGCGACAGCGGGCATGTCGATGGAGGCACCCCGATTTGTAAGAGCCTTACAGGGCATCGGAGAAATCAAGATTCCCTGGAATGACCAAATGGATCTGTCCGCAAAATTGTTTCTCGGCTGGACTGAAACGGGTTTGCATATTGCGATCGAAGTCGAAGATGATCACATCACCGTCCACGATCGCGATTCCCATACATGGACCGGAGATTGTCTTCTGTTGATCCTCGACACTCTGGGTGACGGAGGACAAACCCCACGCAACGACGATCAGGTTTTGACATTGGCCTTCGTCCCTCCCCGTCAGCAGGAGGACCCTGAACCTGAAGACCCGCAAAACCCCGAAGGAGAACCCGGTGAGGAAATGCCCTTCCCGGAAGATGAGGACGATGCGGAGGAGCCAGACGGTGAGCATGTCGTTCTGAGGAGGGCCGATCGCATGGGTGTCACCTACGAAATGACGATTCCATGGGATTCAATTCTCACCCAAAGAGGAGAAACCGTCTCAGGACCTTGGCCAGGCCTGAAAATGCGTCTGGGTGTGGCGATCACCGACGACGACACTGGAAGTGGGGCGACAAAGTATCTTGGCTTGACTCCCGGTATGGTCCTTCACAAAGTCATGGACCGTCTATGGGAAGGGTGTTGCCCGGATTTACTCTTGCCGATTCGGCTGGTTCGCTGAAGATATCGGGGAATGCTGGATTTGGGGAACTGGGGATTTTTTGACGCGATTCAAACCTGAACTTCTAACAATAATGAGTCTCCTCGTATTCTCTGTGTGTGGGTGCTCCACGACTTCGGATTCCGAGAGGGGAATCCCCCCGTTTTACCTGGAGCGCACTGAGACTCTTCCCAATGGTGAAACCCTCGAATCACGTCACTGGTGGCCTTTTTTCTCGACTGCAAAAAGTGAGTCACTCAGTGAAACTCGCGCACTGTGGCCGATCTATATGAATCGGGTCGAAGAGAATGAGAATCAGACCTGGCTACTTCCGATTTACCATCGATCTGCCCATCGACACGCCGATGGTCGCTGGGATGTGGATGGATTCATTCTTCCCCTCGTCCTTTGGGGCACCGACCCCAAAGAAGGTGACTACCTCGCGTTGGGTCCCTTGGGAGGAACGATCCGCGGATTGCTCGGTAAAGACAGGATCGATTACCTGCTCTTCCCGCTCTGGGCACGCCTTCAGGATCGCAGTCAGATCGCCGAGCACTATCTCTTTCCGATTGCCGGCATCGACGATGGCCCCCTGAGGAAAGGCTGGAGAATCTTTCCATTTTATGGCGAATCAACCGGTTTCACCGTCGATGGAAAAATCAGGGATCAATCACGTACCATCATGTGGCCCTTCTGGAATGAAAAAGCCAGTCGACTCGACACTGACAATCCCGTGCACTCGTGGTGGATATGGCCTTTCATGGGCCAAATCGAAAGCAAAGATCGCATTCTCCGGTCGATTGCATTTCCGTTTTGGTGGGAGGAGCACAACACGGCTGCGGGAGTCTCCACGTGGACACTCCTTCCTTGGACCATCGGCACCCGGAATGGTCAATGGAACCGAATAGAGCTCTACCCCTTCTGGGGTTTTCATGAGCGCGAGGGATTGTCCACCGGCTTTACCCTGTGGCCCCTCTGGCAATGGGAATCACAAAGTGCGGGCGGCAGATCCCGTGAGGTTCGCCGATTTTTCCCCTTCTGGCGCTCCATCGACGACACCTCTGAAGGTGCAGGGACGCAATCAGATCGGCTGCTGTGGCCTCTCGCTCGTTGGAAAACAGACGAGACCGGTGAAACCAGGGGCTCCTTTCCGGCGTTGCTTCCTTTTGATGCCCCGCGGGGATTTGAGTGGTCCCATGGCCGCTCAACCCAATTGGCCCGCTGGAGGTCCACCGATGCGGGTTGGGAGTTCGAGCTCCTGTGGGGGCTTCTGAATACGAGGAAATCCTCGGATCAGACCGAGTTCTCGCTTCTTGGGGGACTCCTGGCAAAGGAACGGGATCCGCGATCAGATGACACCCGCTGGCGTCTCATGTACATTCAGTTCTGAAAACAGGGGTTCAACTCCTGTCTGGGGAACGAGAGCGACACGCCTGAGGATGATTCCTTTCGGTCAAAGATCGCTCCCGGGGAATGGAGCAGGATGACGGGCTGGATTGAAGCCCTTGGGCATTTTCTCGGACGCTGTGCCGAGACTACAGGTTACGGGCTCGTTCTGCTGTGCAGGACGATTCTGAACCTCCCCCACCTGTTTACCCGCAGGCGCATGAGAGATTGCCTGGACCTCATCTTTTCCTACACACTCGGCTCCTTCACTGTCACCGCCGTCGTGGCACTCTTCACGGGAATGATTCTCGCCCTCAACGGTGGAGACTCCCTGGCTTCTCTGGGTCAGGAAAATCTCATCGGTCGAATCGTCGCCATCTCCATGATCCGTGAAATGGGACCTTTCATGACCGCTCTCATTTTGACGGCGAGTCTTGGTAGTGGAATTGCTGCCGAAATTGGAACCATGAAGGTCTCCGAGGAGATCGATGCCTTGGAAATCATGTCCATTTCACCGGTGAAGTTCTTGGTTCTCCCCAGAATGATCGCTCTTACTCTGGTGACACCGGTCATGACTATCTTCGCAGCATTTATCGGGATTTTGGGAGCGAGCATCGTTGCAGCAAACAACTTCGGTGTAACGTGGATCGCCTTCTCAAATGATGCTTTGGAAAATTTGCAACTGGGTGATGTCCACATCGGGTTGATCAAATCAGTCGTCTTTGGAGTTACGATTGCCACAGTCGGCGCCACTCAGGGATTATTGACCCGGGGCGGTGCTACGGGGGTCGGTGAAGCCGCACGGAGAGCAGTGGTGATCACGTTCCTCCTGGTCATCATTTTGGGTTACTACCTGTCTTGGTGGTACCTCTCATGATTCAGCTGGAAAATGTCACCAAGGTTCTTTCAGGGCGAGCAATCCTCTCCGAACTCAATCTCTCGATTGAAGAGGGGGAAACTCTGGTCCTTCTTGGCAGATCCGGTACAGGCAAGAGTGTGACCCTTCGACACATCGTAGGTTTGATGCAACCAGACAGTGGTCGGGTAGAGGTTCTCGGTCAAAGCCTGACCGGCGCTTCGATGGAGCAGTTGTCAACGATTCGGAGCCAAATTGGCTACCTCTTTCAGGATGGCGCCCTGCTGAATTGGCTCACCATTGCTGAAAATGTGGCACTCCCCCTTCTCGAATCCCACAAACTGCCTGCGGCAGAGGTGAACAACCGGGTTTCGAATGCACTGAGGGAAGTCGAACTCGATCACCACGGGGAGAAGCTCCCGGGAGAAATCTCTGGTGGAATGAGAAAAAGAGCAGGATTGGCACGGGCACTGGTCTGTGATCCCAAAATCGTTCTGCACGACGAGCCCACATCTGGTCTCGATCCAATCTCATCCAGCATCATCAACAGACTCGTCAATCGGTTGAAGTCCACCGGGATTACCCAGGTACTCGTCACCCATGACATGAAATCCGCTTTCGAGGTCGCAGATCGAATCGCCCTGCTTCATGAAGGCAGGGTCCAAGCTCTCGATAATGTGGCCAACTTCCGTGATTCCAATGACCCTGCGGTGCAACAGTTTCTGGAAGGGCACATCTCCGGCCCTCTCAGCAGAGGAGTTCTCGACGGCACTCCGAATGAAGATGATAGAAATGAGGTCTCATGAGCAGAGACTTTATCGTCGGCGGGATTTTCCTGCTTGCCCTGATTCTGGTCGGTTCCCTGACCTTCATGCTGCAGGAATACCCTTCAGGTTCTGCACTGACACTCAATGTGGGCTTCGAGGATGTTTCGGGGATGAAAGCCGGTGATCCGGTTCGGATCCGCGGACTTCGTTCCGGAGTCGTCGACAGGATCGTTCTCGATCCCCAGCGCGGTCTCGCTGTGGCTACGATTCAACTGGGACAGAATCTCGAACCACGGGAAGGTTATGAGTTCAAAATTCTTCCTGCGAGTGCTCTGGGTGGAACTTACCTGCGATACACCCCTGGAATGGGAAATCTGGTCGCCACCGATGATTTACGAGGTTTGGCGGGAGGAGACGTACTCGGAGAAGTCGGAGACCTCCTCAACAACACTCGAGGCAGCATCGAAGACGGACTTGCTTCCTTGTCCAGCCTGCTACAAAAACTTGATTCTGGCCAAGG
>CAJXMG010000056.1 GCA_913056395.1 uncultured bacterium
GAACAGGAATAGAAACCCCTCCCCCAGGAAGAGGAAACGGAACGTTTTGCGCCGAAGCGACCGGAGCAAAGAGGAAAGCCATAGCCACCATGAGGAAGCCGAAGCTCACAGAAGTTTGAGAAGAACGCATGAAGCCTTCTTTCGAAAAAAGAATCGGGTCACGGGCAAGAGTACCAAAAATAGCCCTTTGAATCCAGAATTGAGTATGACCCTGTTTCGGGTTCTGGGCCTCATTTAGAGCAAGGATTCCACTTTGCTGCCTGTCTGAATCCATGGCCTCAGAAACTCGGCTTGAATTCCAATCCGATATTCACGGTTGTCGCTTCCAGTACAGAGTTGTACTTGGCCCCGACAACCACTGATTCCGTATTGAGGGGTTTGAAATCGGTGATGAAGGATTGAACCCCGAAGATAAATCCGGATTCGTAATCCTTCTCACCGGTTGGTGCTTCAAATCTGCCAAGAGAAGCTCCGGCATAGACACCGACGGCATCATTCAGCAAGTAACTGGTCCCCAAACCAAGCCCCTGATAATCGCTTTCCAGATCGGAATCCTCACCAATTGTCTGATCCATTGAAAAGTGAATACCCAATCCATCGCCAACGGTGGGATAACCACTCCAACCAACCGAGAATACAGACCCACTGTTTTTATCGGTGTCACCAAGCCCAATCTCAAAGCTGGCTTTCTTCATCTTTTTCAAGAATCGGATTCCTGCCGATTTCGCAGAGTCCTCTGCATCAGACAAAACATCAGCGCTCTTTGAAATGCTGGAACACCCTGCCAGCAGGAAAACAAGAAGATACAGGCTGATTGTCATCCACTTTTGAGTTCGCACCATTTCGCTCCCATTCAAAAGTCACTCAAAATCAGCGGCAGCTGAAATTGCTGTTATCTATTCCGTAAAAAATTTAGCAGATTGGGGGGGGAACTTAATGGCTGTCAAAAAAGTCATCGTCATCGTCGTCGTCGATCATCCCGTCGATGATGGTCATGAACCATAACGGGTCTTCGATTCCCAGGGTGACCATGGGTTCGTCTTCCACACCGTCATATTGAATGCCGAATGAAAACCGGCTGTCAGTCAGATACTGAATCCCCAGAACATATCCGCCATCCGGGGATCCAAACCCGCCCAGTGAATTGCGTTCTCCACCGAGGGCCACTCCCAAATGCGCTCCGATATTGTCGTTCAGTTTGTGGGTCACCCCCAGATGAATGCCCCTGACACTCTCTCTCTCCCCACTGACGTCGTCGTCGTACCGATAGGATCGAAAATCGGCAATCATTCCATAACCCTCTTTGGGATAACCGGCCCAACCCAGTGAAATGGAATTCTCACCCAGTCCGACATTTTGAATCACGCGAGTGGAATTGGCGCAGCCGGAAAGAAGCAATGCGATGGTCAATCCAACAAGACAATTAAACTTCCCATGAATCCCCATGAAGTTTCCCTCTCTGAATGAGCAGGCGGGCGATCTGCCTGTTCCCTCTGCGAAGGGATCAGGTTTGACTATTAAAATAATCGACAGGTACAAGGTCTGAAAGGGAAGGTTGAAAGATGTCAGCACTGATTTACCTGGCGTCGTATAACTATTACCCCAACATTCCCATCACCATCGGAGGCGTCGGTGCGAGCCTCATTCTGGTCTTTTTTCTGCGACATCTTCACTGGGGTTTGGCTCTTGCTTTGGGTGTTGTTTCCGGGGGGCTTCTCGGTGTTGGAGTCGGTTGGGCCGGAGATGGGGACATGGAAGATCTGGTTCAAATCGCCTTTGGTTTGATCGGAGCCGTTTCAACCGGAATCCTTTCCCTGATCGCAGCCCTGATGACCAAATCGTCCCGGCAGAATCAAGGGGATTGAGATAAAATGGGAAGTTCCGTTTGGTCTCATCACATGACCCCTCCCTGATTTCGCCTCTGAATTGGAATCGAGAATGCTGAATCGATTTCTCTCACTCTTTCGCAAGCAACGCCCAATGCGCTCATGGCAAGAATTCTTTTTTGTCACGGCTCTGGAAGAGCTGCACCTCCCAAGTGACACCATTGAGATCGATCATTTTCACGGTCGATGCTGGTCCGCCGAAACCGATTGGCTCCCTGTCATCTTTCCGGAAAAAGTCGTCTCGCTGACGGCCGCCCTCCCGAGAGAAAAAAGTACGAATTATTTCTTCCGGGGATTCGTCTCTTCAAATCGCCACTGGGTTCAGGAATATCCGGGGTGCGAGAGTTCCGATTACGGTCGCCAACAGAAAACCCGTTACCGCATCGACGAGAGTTACTATCGATCGATGGCTCAGGCCCGCTTCGGTCTCGCACCGGTGGGAGACTGCCCCTGGTCATATCGCTTCTTCGAGGCAGTCATGTGCCATGCCCTGCCAGTCATCGGCAGGGATGATCACGATCTCTATGCCGGGGAATACCACACACTGCGTGATGGAGCTGAGCACGTCTACGACGCCTCAGCGTGTGAGAGCAACTATCAGACTCTGATCCGCCGGCACACGTTGAGACACCTGCGCTGATTCATCCCTGACACCCGCCAAAGATCAGCCCGTCTGGGAGGACATCTCTTCCCACTCCTCAAGAGTGATGCGAACCTCCCGGGCTTTGGAACCGTTGTAGGCACTGAGGATGCCGTATTCACTCATCAGGTCCATCATGCGGGAAGCACGGGTGTAGCCAACGCCCAGCCTGCGTTGCAGCAGAGTAGTCGATCCGCGACCCGTCTCGATGACGATGCGCACCGCTTCGTCGAAGCGATCATCGTCTGCTCCGGGAACACCATCGCCGCCACCTTCCTGCTGTCCCTCCAGGAAGTTGTTGATCTCCTGGGAGAACTGGGGCTTCGCTTCCTTGCGCAGGTG
>CAJXMG010000057.1 GCA_913056395.1 uncultured bacterium
CCGCTGGTGACCTCGATCCCTCTGGGCAGGGACCTGGTCCTCTCCAGAGATTTTGCCGATTGCCGGTTTTACACCCGCTCCATCGAAGGAGATTGGAGTGACTGGCAGATGCCGGAGGTCCCTGAGGAGTGGACAGCAATCCTCAACGCTTGCGCACAAAAAGTGCTTTCACCCACTGGCTCCGGAAGAAACAAGGGGCGACCTCGAGGAACCTGCTGGGATCAGCTCCAGGGGGTGAGGCCATGAAGAACCCCTCCCTTGATTGGAAAATTCTCGAGTGGGATGCCCCCATCCTGACCCTGTCCGTCGATGGTGAAACCCATCAGTTGGTTTTGACCGGCTCTCCCCGCAGACCCCGGTGGAGTTGGAAGGGTTCCTTCCAGAGTGGACTACAACCTGGCGCTTCCGCCGGAGGGCAACCTGTCAGCGATGAATCCACGGTGTCACCGATGCCGGGAACCGTCCTTGAAGTGCGGGTCAAGCCCGGTGACGAAGTCGAAGAAGGGCAAACTCTTGTCGTCGTCGAAGCGATGAAAATGGAAATCCCGGTCAAAGCCCCGAAAGCAGGAATCATCGCCAAGGTGGAAGTCGCTCAGGGTGATGCGGTTGCTCGCGGTGACACTCTGATCGCTCTGGAAGAGGACTGATCATGGCCGAACAGGAGTCGCCAAAGATCCGCATCGTTGAAGTGGGTCCCCGGGATGGTCTACAGAGCCTCAATGCCCACTACTCGGTGGAAACCCGTCTCGAATGGATCGGCAAATTGGCCCTTGCAGGAATTCAGGAGATCGAGTGCGGCGCATTTGTCAGAGCCGATCTGGTACCGGCGATGGCCAACAGTGAACAGATCTTCCAATCTTTGGCCGATACCCCGTTCCGCAAGTGGGCACTGGTACCCAATCGCCGGGGACTGCAATCGGCACTCGATTCCGGGGCGGATGCCCTCGCTTTTTTCACCTCTGCAACCGAAGGCTTCAGCCAGAAGAACACCGCCTGCAGTCGTGAAGAATCCCTCGACAGATTTCACGCAATGGTTCCTGAGTCGGGGGATTTGCCACTGCGCGCCTATCTCAGTTGCTGCTTTGAGTGCCCCTACGACGGGACGGTAGATCCCGAGGAGGTGCTCCGAATGGCGGTCCAACTGCAGAAAGCCGGTGCCACTGAAATCGTGATCTCCGACACCATCGGCAGTGCCAGGCCGGAACAGATCGCTCCCCTCTTCAGGCTTTTGGGTGATCAGCTACCACTGTCGATGCTGGCTCTTCATTTGCACGACACTCACGGTCGTGCCCTCGAATGCGCCAGGAAAGCCTGGGATCACGGAATCACCTCCTTCGATGCTTCAGCAGGCGGGCTCGGAGGTTGCCCCTTCGCCCCGGGGGCAACAGGCAATGTCGCGACTGAAGCGCTGGTTCAACTCTTTGAGGATATGGGCATCAATACCGGCATCGACCTGGATCAACTCAAGGCAACCCGATCCTGGTTCACTTCACAAAGCCCCATTCAGTCATGAAAAAACGCCCCGCAATCATCGATTGCGGAGCGTTTTTTTATCGACTTCAAAAATTGCAGAAACTCTAACAACCGTTGAAGCTGGCGCAATTGAGGCTGTCCGCAGTGGGGTCGCCTCCGCAAGCAGGATTCGGAGCCGGGGTCACCGGAACACTTCCTCCGACAGAGATGCCGAAGATCACATTCAGGCTGTACACCACATCAGCGATGTTGTTGGAGCCGTCGTCATTGACGTCCCCCGCATCGAGACAGGCGATGGTTCCGCCACCGAAAAGGAAGTCCAGCAATTGAACCGGATCAGCAATATTTTCGGTGCCATCCTGATTGATGTCGTTGCGAATGAAGAAATTATCACGCACAGCAGTGCAGGTACCTGCATTGGAGAGGGATCCACACACGTTGGTTCCTGCCACACTGATGGTGTAACTGCCAGGGCCACCGATGGTCACAGTCGTGGAGGTGGCAGATCCACCCAGAGTTGCCACGAGAGTTCCGTCCAGTCTCACTTCGATGCTGGAGTAGGCGGAGGTATTGGTCCAGGAAACAGAGGTATCACCATTCGCCTGATTGACCTGACAACCCAGATTTGCGGGAGCAGAAGGGTTGTTGACCACAGGGCAGTTGGCAGTACAGGAGGTCACACCACTGACCACAGTGTTGGTGATTCCACGAACGGAAAGATCGTCACTGGCGGGTCCACCGGTGGTCGTTCCACTGATGGAAACCAGAGCGGTCGTGGCATTTCCGGCGAGGGTCTGAATCACGGCTCCTGTCCCATCCAGAATCTCGATGGAATCGTAGGTCATGCCATTGGTCCAGGAGAGGCTGAAATCACAAAGGCAGGGATCAGCCA